>JANNDT010000527.1:0-7682 GCA_031387905.1 Deltaproteobacteria bacterium | reverse complement strand
GCGTGGCCCAGGCGCTGTGTTCGTGCGCGCAGGCCGCGGTTATCAGGCGCGCGAGTACGTGGTCGAGCCCGACGCGCAGGGCGCGGTGTACGGCTTCGCGGCCGCGGCGATCGCGGGCGGCAGCGTCACGATCGAGGACCTGCCGCGCGATTCGATCCAAGGCGAGCTGCGCTTCCTCGACGCGCTCGCCGAGATGGGCTGCACGATCGAGCGCGGCGAGAACGCGATCACGCTGCGCGGCGCAGTGAAGCTGCGGGGCATTCGCGTCGACGCGAACCCATGGCCCGACGCGGCGCTCGCGCTCGCGGTGGTCGCGCTGTTCGCGGACGGCCCGACCGAGATCGTGAACGTGCCGAACTTGCGCATCAAAGAGACCGATCGGCTCGCGGCGCTCGAGTGCGAGCTCGCAAAGCTCGGCGCGCGGCCCATAGCGGGCCCAGACTGGCTGCGCATCGAGCCCGGTCCGCTGCGCGGCGCCGCGATCGACACCTACGACGACCACCGCATGGCGATGTCGTTCGCGCTCGCTGGCCTGCGCATCCCTGGCGTCGCAATCCGCAACCCCGGCTGCGTGAGCAAAACCTGGCCCGCCTTCTTCGCCGCGCTCGCCAGCTGGCAATAAGGCAATCGGGGACGTTCTTGCCTTTTTTCGAAAAGGCAAGAACGTCCCCGATTGCCTTATTGCGCGGGGCTAGTTGCCCTTCGCTTTGGAGGTCGCGAGCGCGAAGCCTTCGGCGCCGGCGATTTGGGCTTGGTCGAGCACGTAGACGGCCTCGCCGTACACGATGTCTTTGTCGCCGCGCAGAATCACGACTTTGTCGTCAACCGTCTCGAGCGCCGCCTTGATCGCGGCTTGCAGCGCCTCGCGCTTCACGGGGTCGCCGTTCACCTCGATCACGCCATCGGTCGAGATCGTCACGTTGACGGCCTTCGGCGGCGTCTTGCCCGCTTCCTGCGCCGATGGCAGATCGACCTTTTTGCCGGTGTTCGCGATCACGGACGAGGTGACCATGAAGATGATCAGGAGAACGAGGAACACGTCGGTGAGCGGAGTGATGTTGATCTCGGCAACGATCCCGTTGCCGCCCTCGTCATCGCCCGGGAGCTGGACCGCCATGCGGCGCCTCCGCGCCGGCGTCGCCGGTCTCGAGGTGGAGCAGCGCCTGGATGAAGCGCTCGCTCGCGCGCGCGGTCGTGCCTGTTATGGCCGTCACCCGCGTGTTCAAATAGTTGTAGAGGGCGAGCGCCAGGATCGCGATCAATAGGCCCACCGCGGTCGCGATCAGCGCTTCCGAGATGCCCGCCGAGACGACCGCGAAGCCTGCGTCGCCGGACTCGGCGATCGCGCCGAAGGCTTGGATGATGCCGATCACGGTGCCGAGCAGTCCGATGTACGGCGCCAGCGAGCCGATCGTGCCGACGAACCAGATGCCGCGCTTCAACTCCGTAATGAGTTCCTGGCGCGCGGTGTTCAGGATCTGTTGCAAGTCGTCGAGCGCCACGTTGCGCCAGCGCAGCCCTTCGCCGAACACGTTCGAAATCGGCGTCGACGAGGTTTCGCAGAGCGCCTTCGCGCCGGGCAGATCGCGCCGCAACATGCTGTCGACGAGCTTGCGCGTGAAATCGCGCGTCGCTCCCTCGAGCCCGCGGAACTTCCAGAGCCGCTCGAAGGCGATCGCGAACACGATTACTGAGAGCACGCCGAGCGGATACGTCACATACCAGCCGGCGTTGAGCAGTTTCAGAATCTCAGAAGCGCTCATGGCGAAGCGAATCTCCCTGGCCGGGGGCGGGTTGAAGCGGAGCATTGGTTAACCGATCAACGCATTCGTTGACACCCCTCGCGGGCTCTCTTAGTTTCGCCCGGATCTTCCGAAAACCCCTTCATTCGCGAATAGTTGCGGCCCTGTGTCGGGCCCGAATCGGGAATCCGTTGCGATGGCGAGTGATCTGATGAGCGAGGCGTTCATAGTTCGCCGCCGGCAGCCAAAGCGCGGCGCGCGAATGCACGAGCGGCGCGCGAACCAGGCCCTCGCGGCGCTGGCTGCGCCGCCCGGCGTGTTCCCCGGAAACGCGATGCCGGAGCCGCAAGGCGCACGCGAGCGCGCGCTCTCGAGCGGCCTCGCGCTGCTGCTGCACGCAGCGATCATCGCTGGCATCGCCCTCGCCGCCTATCTCGCGCCCGACGAACTCAAAGAGCAGCTGATCGAGATCACGCGCCTCCAAGATTCCACGCCCGAGAACGACACGAGCGGCTCGCCGCGCCCGCGCGCGATCGCCGAGAGCACCGGCCGCTTCGCACCCGCGCCAATGGCGATGCAGGCGCTCGTGATCAACCCGTCCGTGATTCAGGCGCGCGCCGCGAATGTGTCGGCGCCGCAGATTCATATCGAGCAGATCGCGGCGGTGGCTGCGCCACGCGAGATCGTGCACACCAGCGCGCCGATCGTCGAGAGCGCGCGCACTTATCAATCGATCGCGACGGTTTCGACGACGGCGGTGGACACGACGGCCGCCGCGGCGCAGATCGCTGGCAACGTCTCGATTCAAGCGCCTGTCGGCGTCGTGGTCGGGCCGCGCCAGGTCACCACGAATGGCGCGACCGTCGGCATCGGCGGGCCGACCGCGCTCGGAACGGGTTCTTCGGTGCGCGAAGGCATCGCGTCGGGGCGCGACGTGATTGGCAGCAAGACCGGCGAGCGCGCGGGCATCCACACCGCCGCCGGCACCGGCGGCGGGCGCGGCTTCGGCGGCGACGGCACGGGCGCTGGCGGCGGCAAGCCATGCAGCCAACGGCCCGAGGTGCAGTCCTATCTCGCGCGCGTGAAGACTCGCGTGATGTCGCGCTGGAAGGGAGCCATGAGCGGCGAAGTCGAGCTCGAGTTCTTGATCGACGCCGCAGGCACCGCCAGCAACGTGAACTTCATCTCCGCGCCCGATCCGCAGGTGGGCGCCTCGATCGTCGAGGCGATGCGCGTCGCGTCTCCCTTCGAGCCCATGTCCGAGTCGGTGAGTAAGTGCCTCGCAGGAGACACTTTGATCGCGACCTTCTCGCTGACGAGAGAGTAATCGCTTGAGGCTCTCGAGATCTTTCCTGCTTGCTGCCGCTGCGCTCACCGTCCACGCGGGCACCGCCTCCGCACAGGCGCCCGCTGCGGCACCCAAGTGCCAAGTCTTCCAGAACCAAAGCTTCGACCCCGACACCGAAGACATCCTGAAGAACGAGTCCGACACGAACTGCGACGGCAAGTTCGACGAAGTGATTACCTACGAGAAGAGCGAACCGAGGCGCGCGGAGAAGGACGAGAACCACGACGGGCGCTTCGACACCTTCATCGACTACGCGCCCGGCGCCGTCGTCACGCATCAGGAACGCGACAGCGACTTCGACGGCAAGCTCGACCAGTGGGTCGACTTCGCGAACAACCAGCCCGCGCTCCAGAAGGACGACACCAACGGCGACGGCAAAGTCGACTCCACCAAGACGTTCGCCGGCGGCGTACCAACGCTGCTCGAGCAGGACCGCGACTTCGACGGCAAGACGGACTCGCGCACCGAGTTCGCGAACGGCGCGCCGGCGGTCGTGATCGATGACGAGAACGAGGACGGTCGCCCGGAGATTCGCGCCGAGTTCGAGCCCAACGGCGACAAGAAGCGCGAGCAGCAGGACACGAACGGCGACGGACGCTTCGACGTGCTGATCGTGTACGCAGGCGGCAAACAGGCGCACGTCGAAGAGGACACCGGCGGCAAGCCGGGCGCCGATGTGATTACGGACTACGCGGCCGACGGAAAGGTCACGGCGCGCCGCGTGGACTCGGACGACGACGGCGCCCTCGACACCGTCTCCAGCTACGTGAACGGCATCGAGCGCAAGCAGACTCGCGACGTCGACCAAGACGGCGTGTTCGACGCGAGCGTGAGCTTCGATGACCAGGGCCGCCCGCAAGAAGAAGAGTTCGACGCGGACGACGACGGGCGCGTCGATCTGCGCCGCGTTTCGGCCGATGGCAAAAAGAGCGCCGAGTTCTCGGACACCAACGCCGACGGCAAGTTCGATCTGACGACGCACTTCGCCGCGGGCCAGAAGCTCGCGACCGAGGCGGACACGAACTTCGACGGCAAGTCCGACGTGTTCGTCGATTTCGCGAACGACCTGCGCAAGCAGCAGCGCGAGGACACCAACCAGGACGGCAACATCGACGCGATCTTCGATTACGAAATCGACGGCGACACGCTCACGCTCGACCGCCGCGATACGGACTTTGACAAGCGCTTCGAAACCACCTCGCGCCACCAGGCCGGTGTGCTGGCGATCAAAGAGTTCGACCAGGACGGCGACGGCAAGAGCGAGCGCGTCGAGCGCTACGCGGACGGGCGGCTCGAGCGCATCGAGCTCGACGAAAACGCGGACGGCAAAGTGGAGGCTTGGAGCTTCTACGGCGCGATCGGAAAGCTCGAAAAACAGGAGCAAGACACCAACGCCGATGGCAAGCCCGACACATTCGTCACGCTGTTCCCGGACAGCGGCAAGATTTCGCGCGTGCTGAAGGACGCGGACTTCGACGGCAAAGTCGAAACCTGGCGCACGCAGGATGAGAGCGGCGCGACCACGCAGCTCGAGGAAGACAAAAACAAGGACGGCGTAGCCGACCGCGTCGTGAAGTTCGTGGGCGGCAAGCCCGACGCGTTCGAGGAAGACACCAACTTCGACGGCAAACCCGACGTGAGCGGCCGGCTCGCCGCCGACGGCAAGGTGTTGGAGGAACGGCGCGCCACCGCTGCGGGACAGTCGAAAGTCACGTTCGAGGGCGGCGTGAAGGCGCGCGAGGAACAGGACAAGGACGGGGACGGCAAGCCGGACGTGATCTCGACTTTCGCGGCCGGCGCCCTCGCTCTGCAGGAGCAGGACACGGACGACGACGGCGCGATCGACACGCGAATTGCGTTCGACGCCGGCAAGCGAACGCGCCAAGAACGCGACACGAACGGCGACGCTGTGCTCGACGCGACCAGCTATTACGGCCCGAACGAGCAGCCGCTGCGCGAAGAACTCGACACCAACGCGGACGGCAAGCCCGACGTGAAGCGCTTCTATGAGAACGGCGCCGTCGCGCGCGAGGAGCAGGACGCCGACAAGGACGGCCGCTTCGAACTGACGACGTTTCTCGCGAATGGCGCGGCTGAGCGTTCGGAAGCCGACGCGAATGGCGACGGCAAGCCCGACGTGCTCGTCACGTACCAGAACGGAAAGCGTGCCGAGCAGCGCGAAGACACGAATCTCGACGGCACGATCGACGCGGTCACCACGTTCGGTGCGGACGAAAAGCCCGCGCAAATCGCGGAGGATTCAGACGCTGACGGCCGCCTCGAGACGACCAGCTTCTTCAGCGCCGGCGAACTCGCGCGCAGCGAGAAAGACCGCAACGGCGACGGCAAGCCCGACGTGCGCATCACTTATCAAGGCGGCAAACCCACCACGACGGAGCAGGACGACAACTACGACGGCAGCTTCGAGAAGCGCGTCGCAGCGTCTGCGAAAGGCGAGCAGGAGCAGAGCGAGGACCGCAACGGCGACGGCACGCCCGACCTGCGCATCAGCCTCGATGCGAGCGGCCAGATCACGCGCCAAGAAGAAGACCGCAACTTCGACGGCAAGCCCGACGTCATCTCCGAGTTCGCGGGCGGCAAGTTGCGGCTCGTGCGCGAAGACTCGAAGGGCCGCGGCTGCTTCGACGTGGAGCAGCGCCTCGCGGCGGACGGCACGACCGTCGAGGAGCAAGCCATCGACGAGAACGGCGACTGCAAGCTCGACCTCTGGTCGCACTTCGAGAACGGCTCACCCGTTTGGCAAGCGCAGGATCAGCGCGGCGAGGGCCGCGCCACCGTGCTGACGCGCTTCGACTCTGCGGGCGCGCCGGTAACGCAGGAGCTCGTCAGCGAAGGCAAACGCGCACCCGACACGAAGATCTTCCTTGGGCCGGGCGGCGTGGTTGCGGCGCAGTGTCTCGACAGCGACGCCAACCGCTCTCTCGACGTGCGCTACCGGATCGAGGGCGGCGCGGTCGTCGAGGGCCTCGTCGACACCAATAACAACGGCAAGGCCGACGCGCGGCAAACCTGGACCGGCGGCGCGATCGCGCACGTCGAGGTCGACACCAACGGCGATGGCCGCGCCGACGTCGTGCAGTATTTCGCCGGCCCGACCGTTGTGCGGCAGTGCGAAGACACGCAATACGACGGCCGCGTCGACCGCTGCTTCGAAGGACAGAAGGTTGTGCCGGTGAGCGGCGTAACGGACCTCAGCAAGCCGCTGGGCGCGCTTTCGTGCGGTGGCTTCGACCCGTTCTGGCGGCGTTAACTCGACTGCGAGAAAACTAATCGCCGGCTCGGGCTTTTCTTCGCCGATCGCAGCCGCCCGAAGCGTAGGATCGGCGTCCTCTTCGGGAGGTTCCCGGCCTCGGATGCGCGCCGCTGTCCTCACCACCGCTCTCGTGATCGCCGTGCTCGCGCTTTACGCGAACCAGCGCGCTGCCTCGCGGGCGCGCGAAGTCGCGAGCGCTTCGGCCGGCGCGGCACTCCCGGACGTCGCTGCACCGCCGCTCGAAGTCGTGACCGCGCCGCGCGACGCAGCCGTTACGCCCGAGCCGGTCTACACGCCGGCGACGCAGCCCGAAGCACGTAGCCACGTCGTCGCGCCTGGTGACACCCTCGAGTCGCTGGCCGACCGTTATTACGGAAACAGCCAGCGCGCCGCTGCGATATACGAGGCCAATCGCGATCAGATTCGCGACCCCGGACAACTGCACGAAGGCCAGACGCTGATCATTCCCTGACCGCGCGCGTGAACATCGCGCGTTGACCGGCGTGAACGCTCGGTCGCGCAGCCGCGCGCGCACGCATTCGCCGCACGCCGCCAATTCGCGCGAGTTCGCGTTCGCTCGCGGCTGGCCGCGCCCGGCCAACATGGCCAACGCCGAGCCTGGAGCCGCAGCCGCGCCCGGCACGACGTTTGCTCTCCAAGCTCGCAAGGAGATCACCTCGATGCGACCCAAGTCAGTCCTCTGGATCGGCAGCGCCGATGGCATGCAATCGAGCCCCGTCGCGCAGGCGCCTGGGCTCGACCTGGTGTGGGCACGCGACGCAAAGGATGCGTTCGAGCTGCCGCTCGCGAGCTTCGCCTGCGTTGTCATGGACGCGAACGCTGGCGACGACCGCGTGGCCGATCGGCTGCTGCGCGCCGGCGCATGCGACGTGTTGCTCACCCACGATCCTGCGCGCTTTCCGCGTCTCGCGGATCTGGTCACTCGGCGCGAGAAAGCGAGCAACGCGACGGGGGTCGTCGGCGCGAGCGAGGCCATGCGCCGCACGCTCGCGCTGGTCGAGCGCGCGCAAGGCGCGCAGGCCACGGTGCTGCTCACCGGCGAGACTGGCACCGGCAAGGAAGTGCTCGCGCGTGCGATCCATGCCGGCAGCGCACGCGCGCGCGCCGCTTTCGTCGCGCTGAACTGCGCGGCGTTCCCCGAGACCCTTCTCGAGAGCGAGCTGTTCGGACACGCGCGCGGCGCTTTCACGGGCGCCGAGCGCGCGAAGGACGGCCTGTTCGTCGCGGCCGACGGCGGCACACTCTTTCTCGACGAGATCGGCGAGACCAGCATGCCGTTCCAGGTGAAGTTGTTACG
>JANNDT010000501.1:0-7123 GCA_031387905.1 Deltaproteobacteria bacterium | reverse complement strand
GGCCCGCGCGCGCGGCTGCGTAGAGGCTGCGCAACTGCGCGAGTTCCGCGCCCGCGAGCGCGAGGCGCGGCGCGCGCACGGTCTCGGTGCCGCGGCCTTCTTGCGCTTGCAGCCACTTGATGAGCTGCACGAACTTCGGTGCGGCGTCGAGCCGCAACAAGGGCAAGAACCACGCGTAAAGCGCATCGGCGCGCGCGGCGTCGCCGGCGCGCGCCGCTTCGAACAGCGCCATCGACTCGCGCGGGAAAGCGTTCACGAGCCCCGCGATCCAGCCCGTCGCGCCCGCGCGCACCCCTTCGACGACTGCGTCGTCGAGGCCAACGAGCAGCGCGAGCCGCTCGCCGAGGAGCGCGCGCAGCGCGGTAATGCGCCTAACATCGCCGCTCGACTCCTTGATCGCGCGCAGGTTCGCGTGCTGCGCCGCGAGCTCGGCGACCTGCTCCGGCAGAAAGTCCGTCTTGTACGCGGGTGGATTGTTATAGAGCATGCACGAGAGCCGCGTCGCTGCGATCACCGCAGACACGTGCTCGCGCATCTCCCGCCAATCGCTGCTGTAGACGTAGGGCGGCAGCACCATCAGGCCCGCGCAGCCAGCTTTCGCTCCGGCGCGCGCGAGCGCGACCGCCTCGGCTGTGCTCAGCGCCGCAACGCCGAGCGCGACCGGCACGCGCCCCGCCGCCGCTCTCACGCACGTCTCCGCGACCGCGATCTTCTCGTCGAGTGCGAGCGTCGCCGCCTCGCCGAGCGAACCGCAGCACACGAGGCCCGAGACACCGTGTTCGAGCAGCCAGCAGGAGTGCCGCGCGAGCGCGCGCCGGTCGAGCTCGCCGTTCGCGCGAAAGTTCGTCGTGAGAGCGGGGATCACGCCGGTCCACTGCATTTTCGGCTCCAAGTCATCAGGCTCGCGGCGAATGACGATTCGGCGAGAGCGGCTCGAGCGGCAGGCTCAGCTTCTCGCCGCTGAGCAGCTGCGCAACGAGCTCGCCCGTAATGGGCGCGAGAGTGACGCCCAGCATCGCGTGGCCCGTCGCGACGCACAGGTTCTCGAAGCCCCCGAGGCGGCCGACGTAGGGCAGGCCGTCCGCAGAGCACGGGCGCAGGCCGCGCCAGGGCCGGACGTCGCGGAAGTCCTGCGCGCGGAAATCGGGGAAGTACGACACGAAGCCGTCGACGAGCTGGCGTATGCGCCGCGGAAGATCGCGCGAGGCGAGGCCTGAGATCTCCATGGTGCCCGCGAGGCGCAGCGCGCCGCCCATTGGCGTGACGGCCATGCTCGCCTCGCTCAGCACCGAGGGCAGGTGGGGCAGCTGGCGCGGGCTCTCGAGCGTGAGGCTGTAGCCCTTGCCGGCTTCGAGGGGCAGACGGACGCCGAGCGGCCGTAACAAGCCGGGCGACGCGCTGCCGCCTGCCAGCACGAAAGCGTCGCCCGCGACGTCTCCGTGCGATGTCACCAATGCCGTGACGCGCCCGTGCTCGGTGCGCCAGCCGATGGCAGGCTGGCTCCAGCGAAACTCGACGCTCGTGCGCAGCGCGTCGACGAGCGCGGGCATGAAGCGCATCGGCACGAGGTGTGCGTCGCCGGGGTAGTGCACCGCACCGGCGAGCTCCATGCGCGCGCCGGGGTCGAGCTCGGCGGCGCGCGCGGGCGTGCAGACCTCGGCGTCGATGCCGAGCGCGCGGGCCTCCGCTGCGATGTGCGCTTCTTCGTCGAGGCCACGCTGCGTGCCGCAAAGCATGGACAAGCCGCGCGTCGCGAGCTGCTGCGCGTCGCCGAGCGCGGCGGCCAGTTCGACGTGTAGCGCCCGGCTCGCGAGCATTAGGTCCCTGAGCACTGGCGCTGAACGCGCGGCGCGCGCAGGCGTCGAAGCGCGCAGGAACAACACGCCCCAGCGGATCAAGTCGAGATCGAGGCGCGGCTTCAAATAGAACGGGCTGCGCGAATCGAGAAACGAAGTGAGCGCCTTCAGGATTTTGCTCGGCTCGGCGAGCGGTATGAAGTGGCTCGGGCTCACGAGCCCGGCGTTGCCGAGCGAGCAGTTGTCGCCGCCGTCGCGCTCGCGCTCGACGACAACCACTTCGTGTCCGCGCTGCCGCGCTGAATACGCGACGCACAGCCCGATGACGCCCGCGCCGATCACGACGATGCGCTTGCGCTCGCTCATCGCCGCCGCCGCATCAGCGAATTCCCCAACAAAACGGGTCCGCGGGATCGAGCCGCAGTACGGCTTCGGCGGTGACGTGCGCTTCGCCCGTAATCACCGGGGAGATCTCGCCCCGCGCGCGGTCGAGCCAACGGTACGAGGCTCTGAAGCGGCTGCCGATCACGCTCTCCTGCACCCAAAGCTCGCCTTCGGCGAGCGTGCCGTCGGCGGCGAGGCACGCCAGCTTCGCGCTCGTGCCCGTGCCGCACGGCGAGCGGTCGTAGGCTCTGCCGGGGCACAGCACGAAGCTCCGGCTGTGCGCGCCGGGCGCCGCGTTCCCCAACAATTCGATGTGGTCCACCTCGGGATGGCCCTGCGCGTTCAGGGCCTCGCGGATGCGCCACGCCAGATCCGTGAGCGGTTCGATGTGCGCGACGTCGAACGCGAGATCGGCGCGCTCGACGAGGAAGAACCAGTTTCCGCCCCAGGCGACGTCCCCAATCACTTCGCCGGCGCCAGCGGCTTTCACCGCGACCCTTTTCGCGACGCGCCAGCTCGACACGTTCGTGATCGAAACCGAGCCGTCCGCGTGCAGCTCCGCGTCGACGGCGCCGACGGGCGTGTCGATGCGCACAGCGCCGACAGCGAGCCGGCCGAGTTCGGCGAGCGAGACGACCAGCCCGATCGCGCCGTGGCCGCACATCCCCAGGAAGCCGACGTTGTTAAAGAAGATCACGCCCAGTTGGCAGTCGCTGCGATGTGGCGCGCAGAGCAGGGCGCCGACCAGCGCATCCGAGCCGCGCGGCTCGTTCACCACGGCCGAGCGGAACGCATCGTGCCCGGCCCGAAAGCGCGCGAGGCGTTCAGCGAGCGGCCCGCTACCGAGGTCCGGCCCGCCTTCGAGCACGAGCCGCGTGGGCTCGCCGCCCGTGTGCGAATCGATCACGCGCACGCGCTGCGCGGCTCTGATCACAACGCCTTCGAGATCGCGCCGGTCAAGTTCTCAGGGCCGTGGGCGGTGACGTGCACCGAATCCTCGATGCGCACGCCGCCGATCGCGATGTGCTCGTCGACGAGTTTCCAGTTCACGTGCTCGCGATGCCGCTCGCGGCGCGCCGCATCGTTCAACAAGAACGGAATGAAGTAGAGGCCCGGCTCGACCGTGAGCACGTAACCCGCCGCAAGCGGCAGATCCATGCGCAGGTTCTCGAGGCACGGGCGCGGATCCTTCGCGCGGCCCGGTTGGTTGCCGCTGCCGTCGCGCACACCGAGGCCGACCATGTGGCCGACACCGTGCGGGAAGAACAGCAGGTGCGCGTTCTGCTCCACGAGTGACTCGGCGTTGCCGCGCATCACGCCCATCTCGACCAGTCCGGCGACCATGTCGCGCGCCGCGCCGAGGTGCACTTCCTTCCACTCCGCGCCGGGTACGCACGCGGCGACCGCGCGCTCCTGGGCGCGCAGCACCACCTGGTGAAGGTCGCGCTGGAACGCGCTCGGCGCGCCCACCACGAACGTGCGCGTCACGTCCACCATCCAGCGCTCGACTTCGGCGGCCGCGTCCACCAGCACGAAATCGCCGGCGCGGGCGGCGCGCTCGCTCGGCATCGAGTGCAGGATCGCGCTGTTAGGGCCACTGCCGACGATCGTCGCGTAGCCGGGCCGCGAGGCGCCGGCGCGGCAGAAGTCCGCGTCGATCTCGATGCCGAGCGCGCGCTCCGTAATACCTTCGCGTAGCCGCTCGCGCAGTCTCGCGTAGGCGGGCGCGGTGGCGGCGGCCGCGCGGCGGATTAGCGCCAACTCGCTCGCGTCCTTGCTGCGCCGCGCGTGGAGTAGCGCCGCGCGCGCTTGCAGGCTCCGCTCTTCGTCCGCGCGCACGCCCGGCAGCGGCGCGCCGAGCGCGACGAGATTGCGCCCACGCCGCGCGGAGAGCCACGGCCCGAGGGCCGCGAGCGGCGTGGACGAAGGAGTCGTGCGGCCGTCGTAAACGCGCTCGCGCTCAGTCGGATCGGGTGCGAAGGCGGCCCACTCGCGCGCGAGTCCGCCGCTCACATCCGCGGCCAGCACGCCGCCGAGGCACTCGCTTCCGGCGAAGTAGACGTACTCCGCGTGGCTACGGAATGGATAGGTCTGGTCGGAGCCCTCGGGCAACGGAATCGGTTCGCCCGCGCCCACGAGCAGCACCGCATCGTCGAGTCGCATTGCCTCGATCGCGCGCGCGCGGCGCGCGGCCAGCTCATGCATCAGTGTGCTCCTGAGGTGTGCCCGCGCAGCGTATCACCACGAAGTGCCGGTCGAGGTCGCATAGAGTGCTCGGTAAGGAGCCCGCGATGAATGAAAAAGCCGACGCGCTGCGTGCGCTGCTGATCCGCAACCCAGCGCGAGCGACTCTCACGCACGACCGCCGCGACCCGCTCTACGAGGAGCGCAGCACGCGGCTTTCCGAGGGCAGCGCTGCCCGCAAGATCGGCGGCGGCTTCGGCAGCGTGCCGCCCGGCAAGCGCGCGTGTCCGTACCACTTCCACCACAACCAGGAAGAACTGTTCGTCGTAGTGCGCGGTTCCGGCACGCTGCGCGTCGACGGGGAGTTGCTGCCTGTCGTCGCCGGCGACGTGATCTTCATTCCACCCGGGCCGGCGTACGCCCACCAGCTGCTCAACGACTCCGACGCGCCGCTCGAATATCTCTCGTTCAGCACGCAAGAAACGGTCGATGTCATCGAGTACCCCGACTCAGGCAAGATCCTCGCGCGCGCGCCTGGCGTGCACCACATGACGCGCGTGGCCGGTGCGGTCGATTATTGGGACGGAGAGGGCTGAGCGCGTGACTCGGATCACGGCCCGCCGTTCGTCCCGCCCGCGATCCTCGCGGCGGGGAAGCGAGGTGCCGCACATGCTGGAACCGCGTGCCTGTTCGCACGTGCGCCTCGTCGCCGCACTCGCAGTGCTGCTCGCCGTCGCGTGCGGCGGTGGCGGCGACGGCGGGAATCCACCACCTCCCCCGCCACCCCCCGCGACGCTGCGTTTCGTAGCCGCATTCGGCGGCGAGGCGTTCGCGCTGCCCGTGAAGCTCGTGCAGCATCCGACCGACGCGGATCGTTGGTACGTGGTGGAGCAGCGCGGGAAAGTGTTCACGCTGCTCGCATCGAATCCGGCCGCGTCGCGCGCACTCGCGGTAGATGTCGAGGCGCTTTTCAACCTCGCGACCGGTGGCGAGGAAGGCCTGCTCTCGATGGCATTCAGCCCGAACTTCGCGGCGAGCGGCGAAGTGTTCTTCGCCTACACCGAACTCAGCGCGACGAACGTGGATTCGGTAGTCGCGCGCTTCGCGAGCGCGGACGGCGGCCTCACGTTCGCGCCGGTCGCCGGCAACCCCGACGTGATTCGCTTCGACTCCGAACAGAGCAACCACAACGGCGGCGATCTCGCGTTCGGCCCTGATGGATTCCTCTACTACGCGATGGGTGACGGCGGCGGCGCGGGCGACCCCGATCCCGAAGACGGACAGAATCTCGCAACGCTGCTCGGCAAGATCCTGCGCCTCGACATCACCGTGGCGCCCTACAGGATTCCCCCTGATAACCCGTTCGCCGGCTCCGGCGGCCGCGGCGAGATCTGGGCGTATGGCCTGCGCAACCCGTGGCGCATGAGCTTCGATGCGCAAACTGGCGAGCTGTGGGCCGGCGACGTCGGTCAATCCTCGCGGGAAGAGATCGACCGCATCGTGAAGGGCGGCAACTACGGTTGGGACTGCCGCGAAGGCGATCAGTCGTTCGATCCGGACCCAAACTGCACGCCGCCGTTTGTCGAGCCGGAGACGGTGCACGGGCGCGGCGAGGCTCAATCGATCACGGGCGGCTACGTCTACCGCGGCGCCGCGATCCCGTCGCTCGCGAACACCTACGTCTACGGCGACTTCGTGACGGGCCGCGTGTTCGCGTACCGCTTCCAGGCGAACCCGCCGCGCATCGACGAACTCACGCCGCCCGCAAACCTCGGCGTCTCGAGCTTCGGGCAGGGCCGCGATGGCGAGATCTACGTGCTCGACTACGGCGGCGCGCCTTCGATCTACAAGCTGTCTCCGTGAGCAAGCGGCGCGCGCCTTGCGGCGCGCAGGCAAAACATGAACCGTCTGCGCGCCTCACCGAGGAGTGCGCGATGCCCGTTATTCCGAACCGCGTCGATCCGCGCAGCGAGGAATTCCGCGCGAACGAAGCAGCGATGCGCGCGCTGGTCGCGGATCTGCGCGCGACGGTTTCGCGCGCGGCGGCGGGCGGCTCGCTGGACGCGGTCGCGAAGCATCGCAAGGCGGGCAAGCTCACGGCGCGGGAGCGCGTCGATCTGCTGCTCGATCCGGGCAGCCCGTTTCTCGAGCTGTCGCAGCTCGCGGCCCACGGCATGTACGGCGGAGACGCGCCCGGCGCGAGCCTTGTTACGGGCGTCGGCCAGATCGCGGGTCGCGCCTGCGTCGTGGTGGCGAACGATCCCACGGTGAAGGGCGGCACCTATTTCCCGATCACGGTGAAGAAGCACCTGCGCGCGCAGGAGATTGCGCGCGAGAACCGGCTGCCTTGCATTTATCTCGTGGAGAGCGGCGGCGCGTTCCTGCCCGCACAAGACGAGGTGTTTCCCGATCGCGAGCACTTCGGCCGGATCTTTTACAACCAGGCGACGCTCTCGGCGGCGGGCGTCGCGCAGATCGCGGTCGTGCACGGCTCCTCGACCGCGGGCGGCGCTTACGTGCCCGCGATGGCGGACGAGAACGTGATCGTGCGCAACCAAGGGCGCGTATTCTTGGGCGGGCCGCCGCTCGTGAAGGCCGCGACCGGCGAAGAGATCGACGCGGAGTCGCTCGGCGGCGCCGAGGTTCACTGCCGCGAATCGGGCGTGTGCGACCACTACGCCGAGAACGACGCGCACGCGCTCGGCATCGCGCGCGCAATCGTCGGGCGGCTGCGCGCGCCGCTCGAGGTCGCGCCGCCT
>JANNDT010000456.1:0-14572 GCA_031387905.1 Deltaproteobacteria bacterium | reverse complement strand
CGATCTCTTCGGCCGCGGCCCGCTCGGCGCCGCCTACGTGATGCGCGCGCTCACACTCACGCCGAACGAAGTGCGCGCCTGGGCCTCGCTCTCCGCGGCGCAATACCTCTCGTTCGCGCGCATGACGCGCCTCGACACGGGCAAGGCGCTCGACCGCGCGCAGATGGAACTCGTCGCCGGCCGCGTCTCGGCGCTCAACGCCTGCTTCTATTGAACGACCTCGCACGCGCTGATGCTCCGGGCGAGCGTCGAGGCAAAGCAAGGCGAAGTGGACCTGCGCGCGATCAGCGAAGGCGCGAAGGACGACTCGGTGGGCGTCGCGCACGCGGCGGAGCTGACCGCGTTCGCGGGGGCGGCGCTCGCGAGCGACGTCGGTGCGCTCGCGGCAGCGCGCGATGCGCTGCGCGCGAAGGCGGGCTCGGCAGCGCTCGTCGACGCCGCGGGCGTGATCGGCAACTTCGAGCGCATGACGCGCATCGCCGACGCGACCGGCATCCCGCTCGACGGCGCCTCCGCGCTCGCGTCCGAGGATTTCCGCGCTGCGCTCGGGCTCGAGGCCTACGCCTCCGCCAGTAACACTTCCCCCGCGCCTCTTTGGCGCCGCGCGCTTGCTCCGCTGCTCGCGCCTGCCGCGAAGAAGGCGATGGCGCGCTTCATGCGGAAATGACGCGTCTCGGGCGCCTAGAGCACCCCCCGTCACTCCCGATGATTGATGACGCTCCCCGCCTTGAACTGCTGCAAGAACTCGTGCGGGAACCCCAGCTCGATCTTGCTCGCGTCATCGAGCCGCTGCTTCGACTCGGGCGTTAGGGAGAACTCGAGGCAGCCGAGGTTGTCGTCGAGCTGCGCGCGCGTGCGGGCGCCCACCAGCGGCACGATCACGCCCTGCCCTTGGCGCACCCAGTTGAGCGCCACCTGCGCCGGCGACTTGCCGAGCTCCTGCGCGACCTTGATGACTTCGCCCGCGATGCCGAGGTCGCGCTCCTTGACGTTGCCGCGCAGCTTCGCGCGGCCCGCCTCGGCCGGGTTGTTGTTGTACTTCCCCGCGAGCACGCCCGAGCCGAGCACGTCCCAGGGAGTAACGGTCAGGTCGAGCGTCTTCGCCATCGGCAAGAGTTCGCGCTCGACGGCGCGGTCGAGCAGCGAGTAGCGGATCTGCAGCCCGACGAACGCGCTCCAACCGCGCAGTTCGGCGAGCGTGTTCGCGCGCGAGACCTCCCAGGCGGGCGTGTCGGAGATGCCGACGTAGAGCACCTTGCCTTGTCGCACGAGGTCGTCGAGCGCGCGCATCACCTCTTCGATCGGCGTCGTGAAGTCGCGCGCGTGCACCCAGTAGAGGTCGATGTAGTCGGTGCGCAGCCGCTTCAGGCTCGCGTGCACCGAATCCAGCATGTTCTTGCGGTTGTTACCGGCCGCGTTCACATCGCGCGCACGCGTCGTTCCGGTGTACTTGGTCGCGAGCACGATGCGCTCGCGATCGTCCGCGAGGAACTCGCCGAGGAACGTCTCGCTGGTGCCGCCGCTGTAGATGTTTGCGGTGTCGATGAAATTGCCGCCGGCCTCGCGAAAGCCGTCGTAGACGCTGCGGCTCTCGTCTTTTTCCGCGCCCCAGCCTTTGGTGCCGAACGTCATCGCGCCGAGCGCGAGCTCCGAAACGCGCAGGCCGCTGTTGCCCATGAGTCGATACTTCATCGCAGTTCTCCTAGTCGCGCGGAGTGCGCGGGTTACGGATTCGCTCGCGCGCCAGATCGAGCGCTTGCAGCAGCTTGTTACGCAGTTCGCGCGGGTCGATCACGTCGTCGGTTCCCAACGAACTCGCCATGCGCCACGCGCCGGCTTTCTGCTCGGCCTCGACGCGCGCCTGCGTCTCGGCGTCGAGTCTCGCGCTCTGG
This sequence comes from Deltaproteobacteria bacterium, assembly GCA_031387905.1. GTDB lineage: Bacteria > Myxococcota_A > UBA9160 > UBA9160 > UBA6930 > VGRF01. Next base: position 12,680 of record JANNDT010000456.1, on the reverse strand, counting down.
CCGCCGGCGAGCGCGGGCATCGAGCTCATCGTGAGATTCGGGAACGAGAGCTGGAGCGTCTGATGATCGAACGGGTTGTGCGCCATCGTGGTCGAGCCGAAGCCGAACGCCTTGCGGAACGTGACGTGAATCTTCGGGACGCGCAGCCGGCGCTCGGCGCGAAACATCTTGCCAGCCCACTTGAGGATGCCCTCGCGCTCGGCCTTGCTTCCGGCCATGACACCGGGATTGTCCGCAAGGAAGATCACCGGCAGGTTGAAGTGGCCCGCGGTCTCGAGGAAGTCCGTCGCTTTGATCGCGGCGGCGCTGTCGACCGAACCCGCGCGCACCCACGGATTGTTGGCGACGACCGCGCAGGCCTGGCCACCGATGAACGCGAGCGCCGTAATCAGCGACGCGCCGTAGCCGGGCTGGATCTCGAACAGACTGCCGCGATCGACCACGCGCTCGAGCACGCGCTGCATCTTGTACGGCTTGCGATCGCTGGGCGGAATCAGGTCGAGCAGCTCGTCGAGCGAGCGCGGGCCGGCGTCCGGGCCCTCGCGATGCGGCGCTGCGCTGTAACAATTCGACGGCAGGTACGAGAGGTAGCGCCGCGCGAGCGCAATGGCCTCGGCGTCGCTCGGCGCCACGTTGTGCACGGTGCCCGCAATCTCGGCGCACACGCTGGGGCCGCCGAGCTCTTCTTTCGTCACGTCCTCGCCGAGCGCAGCCTTCACGAGCGGCGGGCCGCCCGTGAACATCGCGCCGGCGGCGCTCATCACGGTGAAATCGCTGAGCGGCGAGGTGAGCGCGCCGTGACCGGCGGAAGCGCCGAGCACGAGGCACACCATCGGCACGCGCCCTGACAAGTCGGCCAGCGCGAGCAAATCGTTGGGCGCGCGGCCGTAACCGCCGGTGTCGGTGAGGCGATGGCCTGCGCCGTCGAGCATGAACACGAGCGGCACGCGCTCCTGCTGCGCGAGTTCGACCGCGCGATAGCGCTTGGCCGCCGAGCCTTGGCCGATCGAGCCGCCGAGCACCGTGAAATCCTCGGCCGCGCCGATCACGCTGCGGCCGTCGACTTTGCCGAAACCCGCGACGAGCGCGTCGCCCGGCGCGTCCGTACCGCCGACGAGACCGCCGAACTCGACGAATGTGCCCGGATCGAACAGCGCAGCGAGCCGGCGGCGCGCGTCGAGCTTCCCGCGTGCGGTCATTAGGCGCTCGATGCGCTCGGGTCCCCCCATTGCGCGCGAGAACGCGCGGCGGCGTTCGAGTTCGGCGAGGATCGGCCGCCAGTCTTCGCGGTTCTCGGAGTCGCGGCTCATGGGAGGCGCAGCGTACCGCGGTGAAGCCGGGAGACGTCGCGCCCAAGTGTGGCGTTGGCGAAGCCTCAGCCGCCCACAGGCGCGCCGTCGATCAGCGTGCCGAGCACCACGCGCTCGTCTCGCATTGCGCGCGCGTGACGCGTGCGCTCGATCTCGGCCGCGGCGTCGAGCATGCGCTCGAGCGCGAGCCGCACGCTCGGCGTGGGCGCGAGGAAGCGCAGCACGAGCCCACGCGGGCCGTCGTCGCGCGCCACTTTCGCGAGCAGCGTGACCGGCGGCGCGCCACCCGGTGGCTGAAGCGCGATACGAACTTCAGCGCCGCGCTGGAGGCGTGGATGCGGCTCGACGCGCATGCCGCCGAGCGAGAAATCCGTGCCGAAGAGCACGTCGCGCGCAACGCCGGTTTTCTCGTCGATCGCGAGCGCCTGGTGGCTGACGCGGACGCGCGCGCTTTCGCGGCGCTCTCTGGATGCAACCGGCTCGCGGGGAGCGAACGCTGGCGCCAGTTTCGGGTCGTGCGCGACAGGGCCCGTCGCGTCGAGTTGGCGCACGAGCGCCGCGAGGCGGGCCTGCTTGCGCGCACTCAGTTCCTGAAAGCGCACGCCGACGATTGCGCCGCTGTCGCTCGCATTACTGCGCTCGACCACTGCGGACAACGCCAGCGCGCGCCCGCCAGTGTGCTCGCGCGGCACGCGGACGTTGAGGCGTGTCCCGCGCGCGAGTGGCTGTTCGAGGAGCAGGCTCCCGCCCGAGTTCGTGACGTCGAGGAAGAACGCGTGCGCGCGCCGCCACCCGCGCCACACGCGCACGCGGGCACCGAACGCGCGCCGAGGCTCTTGGCGCCGCTCTCGGTGGCGGAAGAGCAGCGAGCCAATCAGCAACCGCAGCGTGGCTGGATGCGCGCTGCGCTGGACGATCAGCTCGTAGCCTTGGCGCCGCAGCCGAGCGCGCAGCGTGTTCGCCTCCGAGTCGCACACCGCAATGCCGAGCGCGCCAGTGCCGCGCGCGGCCTCGGCGATCGGCACCGCCATGGCAACGCGCGCGGTCGCGATCACGAGGCGCGGCGGCGCTTCCCACTCGATCGGCTCCGCCTGACAACCCCAGCGCATTCGCAGGCAGGCCGCGCCGAGCGATTGCACGATCTCGACGAGGCCGCCGAGCTCGCCTTCATCCAGCACGACGACCTCTGCGCGCACGCTCGTCGGCGCGAGTTCGATCGTGTCTTCGATCAGCGGTGCGCTCTCGACCGGGACGATCTCGCCCAGCTCGGCGGATGGCGGATCGACTTCGGCCACCGCGGACGGGAGCCTCGCCTCAGCGAGCACCTCCCGCGACGCCGGCGCAGGCGCGCTCTCAACCGGGAACTCGATCTCGACTTCGACGAGGTCGCGGCCGTTCGTTTCAAGCCGACGAGCGAAGGGAGGCGCCTCGATCCACTCGACGGCCACGCCCGAGCGCAGCGCGGAAGCCATCCCTCCAGCGGAAACGCGTTTTCGCGCAACGCGCGCCCGGGCGACTTGCGGGGCGAAGTCGTCGCCTGCGAACCAAAGCTCGATCTCGTCTGCGACCCGCAGGTTCGAGGCGACTTGGATGAACGCGCCCGTGGGCGACACGTCGACCAGAATCCCGTGCAAGCGGTGGCCGTCCGAGACGATTTCGCACGTCACGCGTCGCTGGATTCGGTCAGACGCGCGGCGCTCCATCGCGAGCGGATCGACCGCGCGCCCGCGGGGCTTGAAGCGTCGCTTGCTCGCAACGGCGGACGCTGCGATAACAGCCCCGCGGCGAGAGCTTCGGAGGGGACGGCGCGTTGCAGATCGCACGACGTGTATGCAGCGCCCGCGCTGGGATCGCACTCGCCGCGGGCGTTTGGCTGTGTGGCGCGGCCGCGAACGCGCAGGCGCCCGAACCCGCAGCCGCGCCAACGCCGTTGGCCGCCGACGCGGTGCCGTTCGAAGACGCACTGCAGCGCGAGACCGAGCGCGCGCACCAAGCGTTCGGCGTTGCGCGCGCGCGCATTTCCTATCCCCTGATCGCCTCCGCGGGCGTGGGCGTGCTGTTCGGCGAGCGTTCGCGCGAGATCGACTGCGCGATGCAGTGCGAACTCACCGGCTGGCTCGCAAGCGCCGATGCGGGAGTTGGCGGCGCGCAGTTCAACCTGGGGCCTGCCTACTTGATCGGCGAACTCGGCGACAACACGTTTTTCCTGACGCGGCGCTATATGGGGTACGCGGTGCGGGCGTCGGTGTTGCGCACGTGGGGCGACACGCCGCTTCGGCCGGACCACGAGTGGCACGTGGGCTTCGAGGGCGAGTTCACGGTCGTGAGCTTGAATCTCACGCTGGGCTTCTACCGTCGCATCGGGGACGATCACGCGGGTCAGCCGTGGCTGGTCACTGGGGGGATTGGATGGGGCTTCTGAAACGAACCGCGAGGCAGGCCGCGGCGCTCGCGCTCGTGGCCGCCGTGCTCGTCGCCCCAGCCAGTGCGCTCGAAACGGATCAGTACTACGGCTGGGATCGCCCGCTCACGGATTCAAGCGCAGCACTCAACGCCAAGATCAATTTCGAGCTTCGCGCGGCGCTCGCCGAAATCAACGCCAGCGATGCAGGCCGCGGCGTGGAATGCCGCCAGGTGATCGATGCCGTGAAGGCGCGCTACACGAAGTTCATCTTCCAGAAGATCGAGCTGTGGGCCGCGCGCACGTCGGTGCTGCACCGGATCCCGGCAACGCGCCAAGAAGAACTCGACTACCGCAAGAACTGGATCTATCGCGGCATCGCGTGGTTCGATCTCGGCCGGCTCGCGCCGCCGAGCCCGACGGTGGAGGTCGCCGGTGTGCGCCTCGGCACCGACAAGATCTCGCACTTCTTCTCCGAAGGGCATTTCTACTATCGCTGGTATGAGACGGCGAGAAAGAACGGCGCGACGGTTGCTGAGGCCGAGGAACTCGCGGTGCGACGCGGCGTCGCGCTCGAGATGACGGTGCTCGGCGGCGTAATCTCGGGCGTCGCGTCGCCAGCCGATCTCGAAGCGAATTATCAGGGCCTGCTCTGGTTCGTGGACTTGTGCGAAGGCGAAGCGCCCGACCTGACGCGCACGCAGGCCGGCTGGCAGCTGCGTGAGCCCTTCGATTTGCGCCCGTACATCTCGCCGGAGTGGGACGAGTCGTACACACCGAACGTGGTGACACCCGGCCGCTGGGTGCGCGTGAAGCCTGCGATCGTCGCGCACTGCGCCGAGCTCACGCTGCCCGCCGTACGCGAGCGACGCGAGGCTTATGCCAAACGCGACTCGGAGACCTTCACCGAGAAGGTGCTCGCGCAGATGATCGGCAATGGGCAAATCGACGACCCGGCCAAGTTCGGCATCGAGCAATTGTGCGCGGCCGAGCCGCTTCAACATGCAAAAGCCGCCCCCAGCGGGGCCGAGTCCAGTCAATGACGGCTCGTGCCGAAGAAAGCGCTGGCGATACGCAAGCTCAGGAGCCAAGCTCCGGTCCGCCGACGGGCTTGGGGAGGCACATGAAACGCGCGCTCGTTCTACTCGCGCTTCTCCCCTTGCTGGGTTGTTCGCACTGGAGCAATTCGGGGAAGAGCCGCCAAGAGTGGTACGGCGACTTCCACGAGTGCGCGGAGGGCGCGAGCACCGTCGCGGACTACGCAAATGGCTATGTGCGCGGCGGCATCGGCATCGAGTTTCGCCTCTACCCGAAGGTGCGCCCCACCCTTTTCCGGCCCTTCGGTAAGCGCATCCGCGAGAACTGCATGCAGGATCGCGGCTGGACGCGCCACGACGAAGAGCAGGAGAACTGAGCGGTCTCTTGCGGGCTCGCTCCCATCTCTAGATTCCTGCTCGCGCGCGTCCGACACCCTGGAAGCTTCCTCCGTCGTTCTTGGAGTGTTGTTTTCACTTCAGGCAAGTGGAGTCCGCGCCGAAAGGGGTCCATCTCGCGCCGCTCGCCACCTCTGTGGCACCTACCCGCGCGCAATGAGAAGGACCCCCCAGATGAAGAATCTCGCCCTCACTCTGTCGATCGCACTCGCCTCCACAGCCTTCGCGGCGCCGATGCTCGCGAGCGGCGGCGAGGCCAAGCAAGTCACCGTCCGCTTCGCGGACCTCAACCTCGCGAACGACGCTGGCGTCGAAGCGCTCTACAGCCGGATTCGCGGCGCAGCGCGCGAGGCTTGCGCGGGCGCCGAAGGCCGCTCGGCCGCGCAGCGCAGCGAGTGGAACGCGTGCATGAGCGTGGCGATGGACGGCGCGGTTGCATCGGTCAACAGCGCCGCGCTCTCGAGCAAGCACCTCGCGACCATGGGCGGCCTGAGCGGCAGCGTCGCGAAGACGAAGTAGCTCTGGGCAGTGCCGCGATCGTTGCCATGGTGACCCGGCTGCGGTCGCGGCTCCGCTCTCACGTGCGCGGAACCGCCCGCCCGCGTTCCTCGCCAACACGCACGATCTTCAGCGTGTTGGTGCCGCCGGGCTGGCCCATGGGCTCGCCGACCGTGAGCACGATTAGGTCGCCGCGTTTCACGGCGCCCTGCTCGAGCAGGATCCGCTCGGATGCGCGCAGTGCCCCCTCGCGGTCGTTCGTCCGCCCCATGTAGACGGGGTGGACGTTGCGATACAGCGAGAGCCGCCTCTGCGTTGCCTCGCTTGGCGTGAGCGCGTAAATCGGCACGTCGATGTCGTGACGGCTCATCCACAGGGAGGTCTGGCCGGACTCGGTGAGCGTGCAGATCGCCGCGCAGCGCAGGTGGAAGGCAGTGAAGAGCGCGCCGTAAGAGATCGACTGGTTCACGCGCGAGAAAGTCTGGTTCAGGAACTGCTGATCGAGTTCGACGGTCTCCGAGCGATCCGCCTCGGCCACGATCGCGGCCGTCGCTTCGACGGTCTCCACCGGGTAGCGGCCGGTCGCGGTCTCGGCTGAGAGCATCACGGCGTCGGTGCCGTCGAGCACTGCGTTCGCGACGTCGCTCACCTCGGCGCGCGTTGGCACCGAGTTGTGAATCATCGACTCCATCATCTGTGTGGCCGTAATTGCCAGCTTGCTGGCCTTGCGCGCCGCCTTGATCATGCGCTTCTGGAGCGCCGGCACCGCCGCGTTGCCAACCTCCACGGCCAGGTCGCCGCGTGCCACCATCACGCCATCCGCGGCGTCGAGGATCGAGTCGAGCACGGGGATCGCTTCGGCGCGCTCGATCTTCGCGATGATCAGCGGCTCTGCGCCGTGCATCGCAGCGGCGCGGGAAGCGAGCTCCCGCGCGAGCTCGACGTCGGCGCGGCTCTTCACGAACGAGACGGCGATGTAGTCCGCGCCGCACGCCATCGCGATCTCGATGTCGCGTGCGTCCTTCTCCGTGAGTGCGCTCGCGGAGAGCCCACCGCCTTGCTTGTTGATGCCCTTCTTGTCGGAGAGCTCGCCGCCCGTCCGCACGACGGTGTGGATCTCGTGGCCTCGCACGCGCTCGACATCGAGCACGATCATGCCGTCGTTCAGCAGCAGCACGTCGCCGCCACGCACTTCGCGCGCCAGGTCCTGATAATCGAGCCCGACGCGTTCGAGGCTGCCGAGCGCGCAAGTCGGATCGAGCACGAAGCGCGCGCCCGGTTCGAGTTGAGCCCTGCCGCCCGCGAAACGGCCGATGCGGATCTTCGGGCCCTGCAGGTCAACGAGAATTCCGACTTCGCGGCCACAGCGGCGCGCCGCCTCGCGCACCGTCTTCGCACGCGCGAGCCGGTCTTCGGCGTCGCCGCCGTGGGAGAAGTTGAAGCGAATCACGTCGGCCCCGGCGGCGATCATCCGCTCGAGAATTTTCGGATCGCTCGAAGCGGGCCCTTGCGTCGCGACGATTTTGGTACTGCGCGGCATGCGCGGACCTTACCCGTCCCGCGATAACAATCGAGGCGAGCCGCGCCGATCGCGCTACCAACGCGGTTCCCGAACCGGAGTTCAGCGATGCGCGTGCTCGTCCTCGGCGGCAACCGCTACATCGGCTTGCATCTGGTGTTCGAGCTCGCGCGGCGTGGCCACGACGTCACGCTGATGAACAGTCACGAGGCGCCGCTGCCAGCGGGCGCGCGCCGCCTGCACGGCGATCGCCAACAGCCGGGCGTGCTGGAAGCCGTGCTCGGCCCGCACCGCGACGCCTTCGACGCGGTTTTCGATAACACCTCATACACGCCGCGCGACGTACAGCCGCTCGTCGAGTTGTTCCGCGGTCGCGTGCGCCACTACGTCTTCACCAGCTCGACTGCGGTGTATCGGCGCAGCCTCGTGCAGCCGGTGCTCGAAGCGTCTCGCCGCCACGACCCGAGTGACGAGGATCCGCGCAAGGCCTACGGCATCGGCAAGGTGCGCTGCGAAGATTTGCTCGAAGCGGAGCACGCGCGCAGCGGCTTTCCGTTCACCACGCTGCGCGTCGGCCACACGCTCGGACCGCTCTCGCCGCTCGCGACGCGCGACCCGGTCTTTTTTGCGCGGCTCGAGCAGCAGCGCCCGATCCCGATTCCGGGCGAGGGCTTTCCGCTGGTACACCTCGTTCACGTCGCCGACGTCGCGTCGTGCATGGCGTCGCTGCTCGGTAACCCGCGCGCGGTTGGCCAGACCTACAACGTGGTGGGACGCGAGAGCGCGAGCGTGAGCGCGATGATCCACCTAATGGCGCGCGCAGTGGGCGTGGAAGCGAAGATTCTGCACGTGCCGATGGAGGCGGCGCGGCGGGCGCAGCCGCCTCTCGTGCACTGGGGCGAAGCCATTACGGGCGGCGTGATGTTCTCGCTCGCGAGAGCGCTCGCCGAACTCGACTGGTCGCCGCGCTTCGGCCTCGAAGACGGCTACCGCGATTCATACGAGTGGTTCGTGCGCGAAGGCCGTCCGCGATACACGTTCGACTTCACGCGCGACGACGCGCTGATCGCGGAATACGGCGACGCATAGGAGGCGCTGATGGGCTCACTCACCGATCGTGTGGCGCTGATTACGGGCGCTGGGCTCGGCATCGGGCGCGGCATTGCCCGGCGCTATGCCGCCGAGGGCGCCGCCATCGTGGTCGCCGAACGCGACGTCGCGGCAGGCGAGCGCTGCGTCGCGGACCTCGGGCGCGAGTTCGGCGCGCGCGCCGAGTTCATCGCGACGGATGTGGGCGTGAAGGAGCAGGTGCTCGCCGCCGTCGAACTCGCGGCCTCGCGTTTCGGCCGCCTCGACGTGCTCGTCAACAATGCCTGGGGCGGCGGCGCGATCGGGCGCGTCGAGAAGAAGAGCGACGCACAGATGGAGCACGGCATTCGCGTCGGCCTGATGAGCGCGTTCTGGGCGATGCAGGCCGCCTTCCCACACATGCAGCGCCGAGGCTGGGGGCGCATCGTCAACATTTGCTCGCTGAACGGCGTGAACGCGCACATGGGCACGCTCGAGTACAACACGGCGAAAGAAGCCCAGCGCGCGCTCACGCGCACAGCTGCCCGGGAGTGGGCGCGCTACGGGATCTGCGCAAACGTGATCTGCCCCGCCGCGGCGACGACTGCCTACGCAGCATTCTTCAAGGCGAACCCCGAGACCGCGAGCGCAATGGCCGCCGCGAATCCGATGGGACGCATGGGCGACCCAGAGAAGGACATCGCTGGCGTCGCGCTCTTCCTCGCCTCCGAGGACTGCCGCTATCTAACAGGCAACACGCTGTTCGTGGACGGTGGCTCGCACATCAACGGCGTGGCGTGGGCGCCTGAGTTGCCTGACTAGCCTTGAAGCAATGCCCGCAGGGCGGGCGTGACTGCAGGCGTCGAGAGCGTCGCGAGATGTTCCGCGCGCGCCTTCGCCATGCCGGCGGTCATCGAAGGGTGCGTGGACACCCAGAACTCGCGCGACGCGATGCCGGCGAGAATCCGCCGCGCCGCTTCGTCGCCACTGATTCCGGCGCCCACCATTGCTTGCATCTGCGCCTGATGCTTCGCTGCGCTCTCGCCGCCGAGCGCCGCGTCGCGGAAGATGCGCGTATTCACGGGCCCCGGCGTCACGACCGAAACCGAGATGGGCGCGCCCACCAACTCCATCTCCATGCGCAGCCCCTCCGTGAACGAGAGCACGGCGTGCTTGCTCATTACGTAGGGGTTCTGCACAGGCATCATGCCGAAGGCGCCGACCGAAGCGACGTTTGCGATGAAGGCGGGCTGGCTTGCCGCGAGCATGCGCGGCGCAAACGCGCGCACGCCGTGGATCACGCCCAGCACGTTGATGCGCACCACGCGCTCCCAGGCCTCGGCCGAGAGCTCCCAAGCGAGGCCGATCGTCTCGATGCCCGCGTTGTTAATGAGCAGGCGCACTGCGCCGAGGCGTTCGTGCACGGTGGCGGCGAGACGATCGAGCGCCGCGGGCTCGGCGACATCGGTCGGCACCGAAATAGCCGTGCCGCCCTGCTCGCGAATCTCGGCTGCGACGCGCTCGACGCGATCCGCCGCGATGTCCGCGAGCACAACGCGCATGCCGAGGGCTGCCGCCGCGCGCGAGAGCCCCTCGCCGATCCCGCTGCCTGCGCCGGTAATCACTGCCACGCCGCCGCGGAACGCCTCGGTCGAATCGGCCATCTCGAGTTCTCCCGGTTTCAGAGCGGCTGCACGACTTCGATGAGGTGCCCCTCGACGTCCTTCACGAACGCGACGCGGAGCTTCATCTCCGCGAGCGTGTGAGGTTCTTGGTAGACGCTGCCGCCCGCCTCGCGCGTGCGCGCGAGGAACGCGTCGAGATCCGGCGTCCTGAAGCCGAGGATGACCTCGTCCGCCGCCGGCTTCTCGGCGCCCACGAACGTGAGCAGCACGAACGTCGCAGCGCCCGGCGCGGCCGGCTGGAAGATGATCTCGGTGAGCTTTCGGCCGCCGATCTCCGCGTCGATGCGGCTCGATTCCGCGAGCCCACACACGGCTTTGTAGAACGCCGCGCTGCGCTCGAGATCGACAACCAGCAACTTGGTGAAGCCGAATGCGGCCAGGTTGCTACTGGCGGCAGGCGCTTCCGCGCGCGCTCCCGCCGCGAGCGCAGCCGACATGCCCGCTCCGAGCGCGGCTGCCCACTGCAAGAACCCCCGTCGACTCTTCGCTTCCGTTCTCATGGCGGCCTCCTGGCTGCTCGCTGCGAGCGGCGCCGGAGCATGCCGCGTTCAGTCCGAGATTTCGCGGGGCGCTCTGCGAAAGTGCAGTAAACAGACCCGCCGAGGTGGAGCCATGACCGACCCTGCGAACGACTCTCGAAGCATGCGCGCCTGGCGAACCCATCGTTATGGGCCGCCGCGCGAGGCGCTCCGGCTCGATCGCGTGCCGGTCCCAACGCCAGGGCCGGGAGAGTTGTTAGTGCGCGTCAAGGCCATCCCGCTCAACCTGAACGACCTCGAGCGCATCACCGGCGGCAATATGATGGTGCGCCACGAGTTGCCCTACAGCCCCGGCATGGAAGTGACCGGCATCGTGGAAGCTGGCGGCGCGGGCGCGGAGGCCTGGGCGGGCAAGCGCGTCGTCGCGATGCCCAAGGGCGCGATCGGCGGCTTCGCCGAGTTCGCAGTCTGCCCCGTCGTCTCGGCCTTCGAGATGCCCGAGACGATTCCGCTGCCCGATGCCGCGGCGCTCTACTTCCCCTTTCACCTGGCGTGGCTCGGCCTGTTCGACCGCGCGGGCCTAACAGCGGGCGAGAGCATATTGATTCACGCCGCCGCTGGCGGCTCCGGCTCCGCCGCGATTCAGCTCGCCGTAAACGCCGGCGCGCGCGTATTCGCGACTGCCGGCTCCGAGGAGAAGCTCAGACTCTGCCGCGAACTCGGCGCTGACGTCGCGATCAACTACCGCGAGAGCGACTTCGCGCAGATCGTGATGGAGCAGACCGGCAACCGCGGCGTCGATGTGGTCTTCGACAACGTCGGCGAGACCGTGATGGCGAAGTCGCTCGACTGCATCGCCTACAACGGCCGCTACCTGATGATGGGCTTCGCCTCCAACAAGGCGGTCGCCGACGAAAAATTTCTGGTGCCGCGCCGCCTAATGGCCGGAAACTTGAAGCTGTGCGGCGTGCTGCTCGCCTACGCGCCGGAAGCTGCGGCGCGGATGCTCAAGCGCGGCATGGGCTGGAACTTCGTCCCCGACCAGCTCGGCGCGAAGATCACGCGCGAGATCGTCGAGTTGGTGCAGGCGAAGAAAGTAAAGCCCGTGATCGGGCGAGTGATTGGGTTCGAGGAGATTCCCGCGGCGATCGAGGCGATGGCGAACCGCGAGACGCTGGGCCGCACGATCGTGCGGCTGTACTAGCGCGCGTTGGCGCAAAGAGTCCGCTGGTGATCCCGATAGGGTTCGAACCTATGACCTCGAGCTTCGGAGGCTCGCGCTCTAATCCAACTGAGCTACGGGACCACGCAGGCGGGGCATGCTAGCGAGTGCGTGGCGCGGTCGCGCGCGGTCACGGCCGGAATCGGGCTCAGCTCTCGCCCGGAGCCCTCGTCTTCGTCAACGCCATCGCGGTGCCGATCAGGGCGGACACCTCGCTCATGTTGCCGGGCACGATCATGGTGTTGTTCTTCTGGGCCAGTTGGGCGAAGGCCTCGACGGCTTTTTCGGCCACCTTGAGCTGCACGGCCTGCTCGCCGCCGGGCGAGCGAATCGCCTCGGCAATCTTGCGGATGGCCTCAGCGGTGGCGTCTGCCACGGCGATGATGGCCGACGCTTCGCCCTGCGCGTTGTTGATCTCGGCCTGGCGCTGACCCTCCGAGCGCGCGATGAAGGCTTCGCGTTCACCCGTGGCGATGTTGATCTGCTCTTGCTTGCGGCCTTCGGACGCCGCGATCAGCGCGCGCTTTTCGCGCTCGGCGGTGATCTGCGCTTGCATCGCGTGCAAGATTTCCTTGGGCGGCGTCAGGTCCTTGATCTCGTACCGCAGCACCTTCACGCCCCAATTCGATGCGGCGTCGTCGAGCGCGTTGACCACGGAGTGGTTGATCGCGTCGCGCTCTTCGAAGGTCTTGTCCAGCTCCATCTTGCCGATCACCGAGCGCAGCAGCGTCTGAGCGAGCTGCGTGATTGCAAAGACATAGTTGCTGGAGCCGTAGCTCGCGCGCATCGGATCAGTGATCTGGAAGTAGATGATGCCGTCCACCTGGAGTTGCGTGTTGTCCCTGGTGATGCAGACCTGGCTGGGCACATCCAGCGGTACTTCCTTCAGCGAATGCTTGTAGGCAACGCGTTCGACGAAGGGCACGACGAGGCTCAAGCCCGGCGAGAGCGTCCGGTCGTACTTGCCCAGCCGCTCGACGACCCAGGCGTTTTGTTGGGGCACGATCTTGAAAGTCCGGATGATGAAGATCATGGCGATTGCGAGCAGAACGAGGGAAACGGTCA
>JANNDT010000444.1:0-19958 GCA_031387905.1 Deltaproteobacteria bacterium | reverse complement strand
GCTGGTCGGCGAACTCAAGGGCGACGACGTGCCCGCCGTGATGCGCATGCGCTGCTACCGCGAGCTCCACGGCAAGCGGCTGCTCGGCGAGGGTGACAAGGACGAGTCCGTCTGGCAGAAAGCGGGCTACGAGCTCAGCGAAGTGTTCGACCTGATCGGCCTCGACATCAAAATGTTCTACGGCGGCCCGAGCGAAGCCATCATGCACGCGATCTATCGCCAGAATTACGGCTTCAGCGATCTGGTGATCGGACGCAAGCACGCGGACGCGCCGTACGACGACGGCACCGCGATCTGGGGCGACTTCGATGCGCAGGAAATCTTCGACAAGCTGCCCGGCGAGCTGCACGCGAAGCCGGTGAAGATCGGCTTCGCGGCTTACTACGAATCGATCGGGCGCGTCGACCTCAACGAGAATCACCCGAACGAGAAGCCGGTTTCGATCAGTGGCACCAAGCTGCGCGACCAGCTGCGCTCCGGCGAGCGGCCCGACGCGCGCATCATCCGTCCGGAGATCTCGGACATTCTGATCTCGGCGTATCGGCAGGCCTGAACTCGCCGCGCGAATCCAACCCGACAGGACGACAGGAGAACCCCGTGAGAATCGGCGTGCCGCGCGAGACCAAGGACATGGAGTTCCGCGTCGGGATGACGCCGGACGGGGCGAAGATTCTCGTCGAGGACGGGCATCGCGTTCTGATCGAGCAGAACGCCGGAGTCGGCAGCGGCTTTGCGGATGCGGCTTATCAGGCCGTTGGCGCGCAGATCGTCTCGACACAGGAAGCCTGGAGCACGCCCGAGCTCGTGGTGAAGGTGAAGGAACCGAACCCGACGGAGGTGAAGCGTCTGCACAAGGGCCAGACGCTGTTCACGTATTTGCACCTCGCCGCGGCCGCGGAGCTCACGCAGCAGCTCTGCGACAGCGGCGTGATCGGCATCGCCTACGAGACAGTCCGAAACCCCGACGGCTCGTTCCCGGTGCTCGCGCCGATGAGCGAAGTGGCGGGCCGGCTCGCGACGCAGATCGGCGCCAACTTGTTGCAGAAGGATCGCGGCGGGAAGGGTTTGTTACTGGGCGGCGTGCCCGGCGTGATGCGCGGCAAAGTGACGGTGATTGGCGCGGGCATCGTGGGCATCAACGCCGTGCGCCTCGCCCACGCGCTCGGCGCCGAGGTCGACGTGATCGACATTGACCTGAAACGCCTCTCGTACCTGTACGACATCTTCCACGGCGAGTTGAACACGCTCTTCTCGAACCGCTCGACGATCGAGCGCTCGGTGCGCACCAGCGATCTCGTGGTCGGCGCCGTCTATGTGCACGGCCGGCGCGCTCCGATGCTCGTGAGCGAAGCGATGGTGAAGTCGATGGAGCCGGGCTCGGTGGTCGTCGACGTGGCCGTCGATCAGGGCGGCTGCATCGAGACGATTCACCCGACCACGCACTCGAACCCGACCTACGTCGTGCACGACGTGATCCATTACGGCGTCGCCAACATGCCTGGCGCCGTACCGCGCACCTCGACCTTCGCGCTCACCAACACCACGTTTCACTACATCGAGGCGCTGGCGAGCCTCGGCGCGGCCGAGGCGGTGCGCCGCGATCCCGCGCTGCGCCAGGGCGCCAACGTGTGGGAAGGCAAGATCGTGTGCGAGGGCGTCGCGGAGTCGTTAGGGCTGCCGTACGTGCCGGTGGAGAGCGTGCTGTAGGCGCGCGAGTCACACCATCCGAATGCGCGGCGTCTTCGTTCGGTTGAGCAGCGCGGCGCGATCCGCGCCCTCGCTCGGATACGCGGCGTAGCCGAAGGCCAGAGCCGGGCGCACGGGCGAGGCGATCGCCTCGTCGCGGGCAACTTCTTCCGCGACTCGGCGCGCGAGCGCGGCGACGCGCTCTTCGGGGCGCGCGCCGGGGTCGGGCAATAACACCAGGAACTCGGCGTCGCCGCCGCGGGCGACGACGTCGAACTCGCGGGCGTGGGTGCGCAGCGCGTCGGCGGTGCGCTGCAACACGCGATCGGCGCGCCGGGGTTCGGCGCGACGCAGGTCGGCGAGGTTCTCGATGCGGCAGGAGATCACCGTGAGCGCGTTCTCGCGGCCGGCGGCGCGCGCGAGCTCCTGGTCGAGACGGCGGCCCCAATAATCAGCGTTCGGCAGACCGGTTTCTTCGTCGAAGTTGCGGTGCTTGGCGGTCGCGACGTGAAACGCGGCGTTCTCGAGCGCGCGCTCGACGTAGCTGACGTAGCGCGCGAACACGGCGAGGTCGTCATCGCTGAAGAAGCCCGGGAAGAACTGGTCGGCGGCGACTTTGTCGTAGAAGGCGAGCGTGCCGATCGGGCGGCCGTCGCGCTTCAGTGGCGCGGCCACGGCGGAGCGCAGGCCGCCGGCGAGCGCGGCGAGACCCGCGTCTTTCGCGAGGTTGCGCATCAGGCGAGGCTGGCGGGCTTTCAGCGTTTCGACGCAGACCTGCTTGTCGAGCTTGAAGAGCTGCGCCTGCGCACGCGCGTCCCCCGAGCCGTAATAGCTCTTGATCACGAAGCGCTTGCTGTCGGGGTCTTGGAGGCGCAGCACGGCATGGTCGGCTTCGAGGATCAGCGCGCCCGAGGAGGTGGTCATGCGCGCGACCTCGGCGGGGTCGCGCGTCGACAACAAGCGGATGCCCGTCTCGTTGATTGCGCTCACCTTGGTCGCGCGCGCGGAGCTGCGCGCTTCGCGCTCGGCGTGCGCGATCTCCTCCGCGGCTGCGGCGGCGATCTCGTTGAGTGTCTCGCGGAGCGCGCGCGCGGGCGGGCCTTTCACGCCGCTCGTCTGCACCGACAGCACGCCGAGGCACGCGTCGCCCGCGATGAGTGGCAGCGCGGCGTAGGCGAGGGCGCCTGGCTCCGATTCCAAGAAGACCGGGGTGCGGTCCCGCGCGGCGCGGCCGTCGATGCCGGC
Source organism: Deltaproteobacteria bacterium (assembly GCA_031387905.1). Taxonomy (GTDB): domain Bacteria; phylum Myxococcota_A; class UBA9160; order UBA9160; family UBA6930; genus VGRF01. The sequence continues at coordinate 17,027 of JANNDT010000444.1, read as the reverse complement.
GCCGAGCGCGATGCGGTATTCGCCGCCGAGTCCGCCGCCCGCGAGCGAGGTCGCGGCCAGCCGCAGCTCGTCGTCGCCTGATAAGTAGAGGGTCGCGATCCCGCCTGGCGCGAGCGTGGCTACGCGCTGGCAGAGCGCTTCGAGGCGGGTTTCGAACGCGGCGCTGCCGCCGAGCGCTTCGCGCACCGCGCGCACCGCGGTGTAACGCGAGGCTTGGCGCCGCAGACACTCGTGCTCTTCGGAGCGCGCGATGATCTCGGCATCGAGGCGTCCGAGCTGTTCCGCGAAGGCGAGATCGTCGTCGTCGAAGGCGTCGGCTCGCGTCGTGTGGTGCAGGTTGAGCACGCCGAGCACGCGGCCGTCGTGCACGAGCGGCACGCACAGCGCGCTCTCCACATCGCCGCGCTCGCGCATCAGGCGGAACTGCTCTGGGTCCGCGCGGCCGCGCAGCTTGATCGGGCGGGCTTCCGCGGCGGCGCGGCCCGCGACGCCCTCGCCGAGCTTCACGCGAATCTTCGGCCAGAGCTCCGGCTCGACGCCGCTCGCGACGCGAATCGCGAGCTCGCCCTTCTGCGCGTCGAGCAGCATCAGCGAACCGCCGTCGGCGCCGGTCACGCTCTTCGCGATCTCGAGCATGCGCCCGAAGAGCTCGTCTGGATCGATGGTCAGGTTCACCGACTCGACCACTTCGTGAAGCGCTTGCAGCAGCTCGCTCTTGCGGTCCGAACTCGAGAGCCCGTAACCCCATAACAAGCGAGCGGTCAGCGGCGAGACGACTTGCAGCGCGCCGGCAGCGTCGGGGAATTTCTCGGCGAACGGGCGGCCGGCGCCGGCGTCGATCACGGCGTGGAGCGGGCGCGTGAACAAAGCCGGGTCGGAGTCGATCGCGATCGACGCGCGCAGCGCCGAGGCGCGCGCGCGCGCCGCCGCGACGTCGTCGGCGTAGGCGCCCGCGATCTCGATTTCCGGGTTCTCGAGCAGCGCCGGAATGAGCGCGAGCGTCTCGTCGGTGACGCCGTAGATGGCGACCGCTTTGCGCATCCGCCTAACTGTCCTCGCCTGCGAGGCGCAGCGAGAGCACGAGCTTGCGGCGCTTGCCGCTCGAATCGCGCAGCCAGAGTGGAATGCGCAGGCCGTCCGGCGTGGGCTGCGCGGGCCCGGCGGGTTCGATCTGAAGCGCGAGTTCGGAAGCGTCCGCGCTGATCTCGACGCTTGCCGCGGGGGCAGTGGCGGCTGCGATCTTTTTCGCGGCGCTGAGTTTGGCGGCGGGCGCCGTCGCGCGCGCGGCCGTCTCGAAGTCGCTCTCGAACAGCCCTTCGGCTTGCGAGACCGGGTCCGCGAACGTGGCGGGCTGCACTTCGAAATCGGGCTGCGAATCCTCGGGCGAGACAACGCGCTCCAGCGAGGACGTCGTACCGAACGGCGGCGCCACCGGCTTCACGAGTGAAGCCTCGAACGCGGCGCGATCGATCAGCTGCGTGACACCCGGCGGCGGCACGGGCCTAACAGGCTCAGGCGCTGCCGGCTTGGCAGAAGCTGAGATCTTCAGCCCGGGCGCTGGCGTTGCGGGCGCGGCGTTCTCGCCCTGCGCGCGCTCGCGCAGCGAGCGAATCACGCGCTTCGAGATCGTCGTCAGCGTCTGCAGTACGCCGGTGCCGTCTTTCGCGACGGCCTCGAACGCGGCCACGCCGCGCATCGCCAGCTTGCGGTGCAGTTCCTCCATTGCGTACGGGTCCGCGAGGTCGCGCTTGTTGTACTGCACGACGAGCGGCATCTCGTCCACGCGGCGGCCGTAAGCGGCGAGGGCGCTCTTCAGTTCCTCGAGGCTCGCGAGGTTGTCCGCGAGTCGTTCGCGGCGCGCGTCCATTACGAAGACGACGCCGTCGGCTCGGTCGAGCAGTTGTTTGCGCGAGGCGGCCTGATCGACGTCGCCGGGCACCGAGACGATCTGAATGCGCGTGCGTACGCCGCCGACCTCGCCGAGTTCGATCGGCAGCACGCCGTACATCACGGTCGGGTCGAGGCGCGTCGGCAGGAAGCGCAGTTCGCCGCGGTGATCGGCGCGCAGCTTGGCGTGGATCACGCGCAAGTTCGTGCGCTTCCCGGCGCCCTCCGCGCCCCAATAAACGATCCGCGCGTTGACGGCGCTGGAGTCGGGAGCGTCGGCCATTACATCTTTCCCTTCTTCGTCAGATTTCGGCGCGCGTGGGCCGCGATCACCGCCGGCACGTCTTTGCTCTTGACGATCGTTCGCATGTCCTTCTCCTGGAGGAAGTTCATGAAGCGAACCGACATCGAGACCGGGCACTTCGGGTTCATCACGAGCCCGAGCTTCACCGCGTAGTTCTTCGTCCAGTCGCGATTGCTCGCGATGATGCGCATGACATCGTCGGAGAGGTTGCGCGACTTCGCGAAGCCCGCCACCTCGTTGTCCGTCATGCGCGGGCTACGGATCGCCGCGGTCGAGACGATCTTGTTGCGGTCGCGGATCAAGAGGCCCCGCGCTTCTTTGTTGCCGAGCCGCGCGAGCTTCACTTTTTGCATGATCGTCATCTTCTGAATCAGCGCCATCATGTTGCCCTTGGCGACTTCGTCGAGGTCGATGTCGTCGGGGTTGTCCTTGAGCAACTCCTGTGCGAACTCCGATGCGTCGTCGCCGAGGATCGCGCGCAACGCCGCCAGCGCGGCTTCATCGGTGATGTCCTCGGGCGCGCCGCTTTCGACGCGTTCGCCCTCGGGCAGTTCTTCCGAGGCGGGCCGTTCGAGGCCGAGGAACGCGAGAATGCGGTCGATCGTGGCGCGGCCGGTCAGCGGGTTCTCGCCGAGCGCTTCGACGATCTGCGGCGCGCGCAGAAGGCGCGTCTGGTTGTTCGCGACGATGTCGATCACACGCCGATGCGGCAGCGTCGCGAGGAACGCGCTCGTGACGTCATCGGCAGCCGCATTCAGCGCGAGCACTTCCATGCGCGCGGCGTCGTCCTTGTAGACGTGGGCGAGGAAGCTCAGCACAGCGGGGTGCGTCGCTCCGGCGAGCACCGTCTTCGCGATCGAGTCGGGCAGCGACTCGAGGCTTGCGCGCGCCGTGTCCTTGACCTCGACTTCGCCGTCGTGCGAAAGCACGTACAGCACGGTCGCGAGTTCGATTGGCTCGAGCGGCAGCGCGCCGCGCGCAGCCAGCCGCCGCACTTCGGCGGGCGCATCCTTGCGCACGTAACGCTCCGCCTGCGGCGAAAGCGTCAGCGAGATTTTCTGGTTCGGTTGGCTCAAGCACCCCTCGACCGGCGCCTCGGCGAGGGGCGCGCGACTCAGGGCTTCGCGGCGGCTCTCGCGCGGGCTTCGGCGATCACTTTTTCCCGCTGATGCGCGGGCACCTCGTCGTAATGCGCGAACTCCATGTGGAACGCGCCCTTACCACCGGTCAGGCTGGTGAGGGCGCTCGCGTACTCCAGCATTTCGGCCATAGGCACCTCGGCCTTGACGACCAAGCCGTGGCTTCCATTTTCGGTGCCCTGCACCCGCCCGCGCCGATGCGCGATGTCGCCCATGATGTCGCCGAGCTGAGCGGCAGGCGCGGTCACCTCAACGCGCATGATGGGCTCGAGCAGCGTGGGCTGGGCCAGTTCGAGGGCCGCCTTGAGCCCGTAGGAACCGGCAAGTTTGAAGGCCATCTCGTTGGAATCGACCGCGTGGAACTTCCCGTCGATGCAGCGCACGATGACGTCCACCACGGGGAAGCCCGCTAGCGGACCGCGCTGGGCAGCCTCGTGGACGCCCTTCTCCACGGCCGGGATCAGGTTGCGCGGGATCGAGCCGCCCACGATCTCGTCCGAGAAGCGCACGCCCGAGCCGCGCGGCAGCGGCTCGACCGTCAGATAGGCCACCCCGTACATGCCCTTGCCGCCGGTCTGCTTCTTGAGCTTGCCCTCCACGTTCTCAGCGCGGCCCTTGATCGTCTCGCGGTACGGCACTCTGGGCGTGTGCAGCTCGACGTCCACCTCGTAGACGCGGCGCAGCTTCTGGATCGCGATGCGGATGTGCAGCTCGCCCATGCCCGTGAGCAGAAACTCGCCGGTCGAGGCGTCGCGCGAGACGTGGAGCGTCGGGTCTTCCTCCACCAGCCGCGCGAGCGCGAGGAACAGCTTGTCCTCATCGGCCTTCGACTTCGCGGAGACGGCATACGAGATCACGCCCTGCGGGATCGGGATCTCCGGCAGGTGCAGCCCGTTCTTCTCGGCGGTGAGCGTGTTGCCAGTGTGCACATCCTTCAGCCGCGCGACCGCAATCACGTCGCCGGGGCCTGCCTCGGCGACTTCGACGAGCTCGGCGCCGTGCAGGAGCAGCAGCTTCCCGAGCCGCTCCTTCGCGCCGCGCGTGGCGTTCAGGATCGTCTCGTCGTGGTGCAGCGTGCCGGAGACGACGCGCATCACCGAGAGCGTGCCCGCGTAGCGATCGATCACCGTCTTGAACACGAAGGCCGAGAAAGGCGCGCTCGCGCTCGGCAGGGCATCGAGCGCGTCGCTGTTGTCCATGCGCGCGGCATGCCAGGCGCCGCGCTCGGCGGCGGACGGCAAAAGGTGCGTGGCCGCCCATAACAACGCGGGCAGGCCGAGCTCGCTGGTCGAGGAGCCGCACAGCACGGGCAGCAGCTTCTTCGCACGCGTCGCCGCCACGAGGCCCGCCTCGAGTTCGATGTCGGACAGCCCGCCGTGCTCGAGGTACTTCTCGGTGAGCGCGTCGTCGCTCTCGGCGACGGCCTCGATCAAACGCGCGCGCGCGGCGTTGGCGGCGGCTTTCATCGCCACCGGAATCGCGCCCACTCGGCCATCCCGCGTTGCGCGCATCGAGAGCAGATCGATGACGCCCCGCAGCGCCGGCCCCGCGCCGAACGGCAGCGTCAACGGAATTGGGTTCGCGTCGAGCTTGCGCAGCGATTCGAGCGCGGCGCCGAAATCGGCGCGGTCGCGGTCGATGCCGCTCACGAACGCGAGCAGGGGCACGCCGGTCGCCAGCGCGGCGGCGTACATGCTCTCGGTGCCCACCTTCGCGCCGCCCACTGCCGAGACGACGAGAATCGCGCCGTCTAACGCTTTGAGCGCGATCTGCGCGTCGCCCTGAAAGTTCGGATCGCCGGGCGTGTCGACGAGTGTCAGGTGCAGCCCGTTCCAGTCGAAGCCGTAGACGTGCGCGCCGAGCGTGTGGTGGCGCTCCTTCTCTTCCGGCGTCGAGTCGAGGTGCGACGTCCCGGTATCGACGGAGCCGAGTTCTTTGACGGCGCCCGTGCTGTGGAGCAGGGCCTCTCCGAGCGACGTCTTGCCGTCGCCCGCGTGTCCGATCAGAGCGAAGTTGCGGGTATGCGCAGCGTCCACGTTCTGCATCTGGTTCTCCTGTTAGGGGTGGGCTCTCTCCTGCGGGGTGCGATTCTTCTCGAACAACAGGCGTAGGCCTTCGAGCGTCAGGTACGGCTCGACGCGCTCGATCGTCTCGGTCTCGGCGGCGATGCGCTGCGCGAGCCCGCCGGTCGCGATCACGCGCGCGTGCTCGCCGAGTTCGCCGCGAATGCGCCGCACCATCGAATCGACGAGCCCGGCGTAGCCGAACAACAAGCCGGACTGGATCGACTGCGTGGTGGTGCGGCCGATCACCGAACGCGGGCGCGCAATCTCGACGCGGTGGAGCATCGAGGTGCGCTGAAAGAGCGCCTCCATCGAGATCACGATGCCGGGGAAGATCGCGCCGCCTAAGTATTCGCCCTTGTCGCTGACGCAGTCCCAGGTGGTGGCGGTGCCGAAATCGACGGCGATCACCGGGCCGCCCATCATTTCGAGGGCGGCGACCGAGTTCACGATGCGGTCGGCGCCGACTTCGCGCGGGTTCTCGTAGCGCACCGGCATGCCGGTCTTGATGCCGGGGCCCACGACGAGCGGCGCCTTCCCCAACAACTTGCTGCAGACGCGCTCCCAGATCGGCAGCAGCGGCGGCACCACGCTCGACACGATCGCGTCGCGAATGGATCCAATCTTGCAGCCCGCGAGGTTGCTGAGGCCGTGGAGCGTGACGAGCACTTCGTCGCTGGTCTGTTCGCGATGCGTGGCCATGCGCCAGTGGTGCGCGAGCAGCGGCTTCGCGGGGTCCGTGAGATCGAAGACCCCGAGCGTCACGTTGGTGTTGCCGATGTCGACGGCGAGCAGCGCGTTCACGAAACAGGCTCCTTCAGCAGGGTGACGTCGCCGGCGAGGAGGCGTTCCTCGCCCGCGTACGTCCCGAGGCGCAACGATCCATCGGCTCCGACGCCGAGCACAAGCCCCTCGCGCACGCGCTCGGCGGCATCGGCCACGCGCACGCGGCGGCCAGTCATGCGGAAGAGCGCGTCGAAGCGCGGGCGCAGCGCAGCGAAGCCGCCTACGGCGTGGGCGTCGAGCGCTGCTTCGAGGCGCTCGAAGAGTTCGGCGGCGAAGCGCGCGCGCTCGATCGCGCGGCCCGCCAGCGCGGAGAGGCTCGAGGCGCGCGCGCGGAAGTCATCAGGGAACGTGGCGGGATCGACGTTCAGGTTGACGCCGATGCCGAGGATCACTGGGGCAGCGGCGGTCGCGCCTGAGCGCTCGAGCAGGATGCCGGAAACCTTCTTGCCATCGACCAGCACGTCGTTCGGCCACTTGAGTTCGACGCGCGCCGCATCGCCGAGTTCGTGCGCCACGGTCTCCGCGAGCGCGACGCCCGCCGCGAGCGGCAGCGTGCCGAGCGCAGCCGCGCTTCCGTGCGGGCGCAGTACGAAGCTCACGTAGAGGTTCGTGCGCGGCGGCGAGAAGAAGCTGCGACCGAGCCGCCCGCGGCCCGCGCTCTGCGCCTCGGCGATTACGGCGGTGCCGTGCGCCGCTCCGCCCGCGGCGAGGGCGAGCGCGTGGCGGTTGGTCGAATCGATCTCCTCGAACCAGTGCAGCGTGCGCGCCAGCCACTGGGTGCGCGGTGCAATCGCCTCCGGCGTGAGCGCTTGCGGCGCCTTCGCTGCGGGCTGCGGCGCGAGCAGCGGCTTCGCCACGCGCGGGCTCCGGGTTCCGGCGCCCGGCATTACCCGCCTGCTTTCCGGGTGCGCACCTCGAGCGCGACATCTGCTGCCGGCGCCGAGTGCGTGAGCGCGCCGATCGAGATGCGCTGTACGCCGCTCTCTGCGAAGGCGCGCACGTTGGTGAGATCCACGCCGCCCGAGGCTTCGAGCGAGGCGCGCTCGCCGAAGCGCGCGACGAAGTCGCGCAGTTCGCCGGGCGTGCGGTTGTCGAGCAATAACATGTTCGCGCCGGCGTCGAGCGCTTCCTCGGCCTGCGCGAGGCTCTCGACCTCGACTTGAATTGCGAGGTGAGGCGCCGCGCTCGCGCGCGCGGCCTTTACCGCCGCGCCGACGCCGCCTGCTGCCGCAATGTGGTTGTCCTTGATCAGCACCGCGTCGTAGAGGCCGAAGCGGTGGTTCGTGCCGCCGCCGGTTGCGACCGCGTACTTGTCGAGCGCACGCCAACCGGGGAGCGTCTTGCGCGTGTCGAGGATGCGCGCGCGCGTGCCGGCGACAGCTTCGACGTAGCGGCGCGTCTGCGTGGCGATGCCGCACAGCCGGCCGAGGAAGTTCAGTGCGACGCGCTCGCCGGCGAAGATGGCGCGCGCGCTGCCGACGATGCGAACCAGCGGCGTGTTCGCGGGCACGAACTCGCCTTCGCGGCGCAGCAGCGTGATTGCGAGCTTCGCATCCACGGCCGCGAAGCAGGCCGCGGCGATCTCGAGGCCGCACACCACCAGCGGCGAGCGCGCTTCGATCTCGGCGTCGATCCGCAGCGCGGCGGGCAGGCAGGCGTTGCTGGTCACGTCGCCGGTACCGAGATCCTCAGCGAGCGCGCGCTCGACGAGCGGCGACCAACTCGAGGGATGCGGCGGGTTCGCAGGATTCACGGGAGCGAGTCTAAAGCAGCGTCGCCCGAAACGGACGGAAGCGCAGGGCGAACGAGCCTGGAAGGACTACTCGTCGCTTTCCTTCAGCTTGCGGATCTCTTCGCGAATCAGCGTTTCCGCCATCTTCGGGATGACTTCCCAGGCAATCTGCTCGACGCGCTGCACCGTCTCGCGGACGATGCGGTCGGTCACGTCGCCGAACGCCTCCCACGCCATCTTTTCGAGCATGTTGCGCAGTTCGTCGCGTGTGGGCAGCGCATCCGCCGAGGCGGACCCGCTCGCCGGACGCAGCGCCGCAGCGGGCGGGAGTTCGATCGCGGGCTCGTCGCCTCCGAGGCTCGCAGCGGTCGGCTCCGGCGCGAACGGGTCGTCGTCCTCGGGCCAGGCCGGTTCCAGCTGCGGAGCGACCCGCATCGGTTCGGGTTCGGCAGGCGCGGCTGCGAGTTCCGGATCGTCCGCGAACGGGTCGCCGAGGTCTGTCGCCGCGACTCCGTGAGATACGGCCGGCCGATGCGTTCCGCCGATCAGCTCAGCGAACGGGTCGTTCGCGAAACCCGCTTCACTCGGCGTGAGCGTGCCGACGCCCGCAGCCTCCGGCTCGCCGAACATCACGCTCGTCGCAGCCTGCATATCTGACGGACGCGCGGCGGCCTCGGGTTCACCGAACAGCACCTGCGTCGCCGCGGGGCTGTCGTCGAACGGCTCGGCATCCTCGACCGGGGGCAACGTCTCGGCATTCTCGTCGGGGTCGTCCTCGAACAAGGCAACGCCGGAGTCGGCATCTGCCATTACGACTTGGGTCAGCGCCTCGACCTCGAGCGGCGCGGCTTCGAGATCGTCGTCCGCACCGAGTTCGAGTTCGCCGGCCGAACCGAACGAGAGCGCGTCCGTGTTTTCGGCGCTGCGTGCAGCCACGGAGGGGTTCGGCTCGGTGATCTCGTCGCCCATGAAATCGAATGGCTCGTCATCGGAGAACAGCGTGCTCGCAGGCGCGCCCTTCGTGGTCGCGGCGGGCGCCGGGCTCGCGGCCACCGCCGCTGCGAGGCGCGCGTTCACGAGATCGACCAGCGCCTGCGCTTCGAACGGCTTTGTGATGTGCCCATCCGAGCCAACTTCGCGCGCCTTCGCTTCGTCGAAAGCCTCGAACGTTCCGGTCAGCAGCAGCACCGGTACGTGCCGCAGATTCGGGTCGGCCTTGATCTGCCGGCACACTTCGTAACCGGAGAGACCCGGCATGACGACGTCGGCCAGCACGATGTCCGGCCGGACTTCCTTGGCCTTCGCCACGGCAGACGTGCCGTTGTCGACGGTGACGAGCGTGATGTCCTCGCTCGCGAAACTGATGCCGACGACCTTTTGGATCGTGACGCTGTCGTCGGCGAGAAGCAGGGTCTTGGGCATGTTCCCCCCTGAACGAGCCAGCGCCGCAGGAGTCGCGCGCCGAAGACGCGCGACTCGGCCGAAGCGGAGCTCCCTGTGTCCTTCTCTCTATCGTCGCCGCGCGGCCCACATTGAATGCGAACTCGATACGCCGACCTCGAAATTCGGCGCCAAGCTAGCAGCAACCGTGCGCGCCAGCGGTCAAGTGCAGCACAGCGTGGCCCGATATGTCCTGCGAGCGATCTCGTGCGAATGGAGCCGCGATGATTCTGAGGGCAGCCGCGCGCAGCGACGTGGGCTTGCGCAGACGCAGCAACGAAGACCGCTTCGCGCTCGTCCACGAGCACGGGTTTTACCTGGTGGCGGACGGCATGGGCGGGCACACCGCCGGTCAGGTCGCGAGCCAACTCGCCGCGGAAGCGGCCACCCGCGCGATCAACGCGCTCGAGGGCGCCTCAGCGACGCCGTGCGAGAAACTGCGCATGGTGATCGCGGCCGCGAATCGCGCGATTTTTCTCGCAGCGCAGCGCCAGCCTGAGTACGCAGGCATGGGCACTACGGTGGTGGCGGTGCTCGCCGCCGGAGAGCGGGCAGCGCTCGCGCACGTGGGGGACAGCCGCGCGTACTTGGTGCGGCGCGGCAAGATCCGTCAGCTCACCGACGACCACTCGATCGTGGGCGAGTTGTTACGCCGCAACGAGATCTCCGCGGACGCCGCGCGCGAACATCCGCATCGCCACGTGCTGACGCGTGCGCTCGGTGTGCGCGAAAGCGTCGAGCCCGATCTAGCGGAACTCACGCCGGCGCTCGGCGATGTGTTCGTGCTGTGCTCGGACGGCCTGACGAATCACCTCGAAGACTCGGAGCTCGCGAAGCTCGTCAGCGAGACGAGCGACCTGCAAGAGGCGTGTGAGGACCTCGTCGACATCGCCAACGGGCGGGGTGGGGAGGACAACCTCACCGTGGTCTTGGCGCGCGTCGAGGCGGACTAGGAACTTCGCCCCGAGCGGCCCACGGCAGCGGGCTCATTGGGCTCCGCTCGCGCGCCCCTACACCCGCTCGATCACAGCCTTCAGCTTCGAGCGCAGCCGCAGCACCGACTTCGTGTGGATCTGGCACACCCGCGATTCCGTGATCCCGAGGATGTTGCCGATGTCTTTCATGTTCAGGTCTTCGTAATAGTAAAGCGAGATCACCAAGCGCTCCTTGTCGGGCAGCGTGGCGATCGTGTCGGCCACGACCTGCTTCATCTCTTGCAGCTTGAGCGTCGCGAACGGGTTCTCCGCGTTCACGTCCTCGACTACGTCCGCGTAGCTGCCGCTGCGCTCGCCGTCTTGGCCGCCGCCGCGGAGTTCTTCGAGGTTCACCAGCGAGATGCCGCGAACCTGATTGATCAGCTCGTGAAACTTGTCGAGTTGCAGGCCCAGCGAGTCCGCCACTTCGTCTTCGTTCGCGGAGCGGCCGAGGCGCTGCTCGACGTCACCGTAAGCGCGCTCGAGGCGGCGGCCCTTCTGGCGCACGCTGCGCGGCACCCAGTCGAGCGACCGCAGCTGGTCGAGGATGGCGCCCTTGATGCGGAACTCGGCGTAGGTCTTGAACTTGCAATTCTTGTCGGGGTCGTACTTCTCGATCGCATCCATCAGGCCGATCACGCCGGTGTTATGCAGATCGTCGAGATCGATGTGCGAGGGCAGGCGGACCGCGATGCGGTTCACGATGTACCGGATCAGCGGCGCGTGCTCGAGCACGAACTGATACATCAGCGTGCGGGGGATCTCACCGAACTTGTCCTTGGCGTCCTTCATCTGCGTTTCCATCGTTGCCTCCACGGTGTTTCCTCGCTGTGTTCGGGCGGCTTCTGCCTGCCCGCTGCGGGTCGGGTGCGTGGAAGAGCAGGGCGCATGCCAAGCCGCGCGCAAACGCGGCTCGCGCGCTCGTGCGCTGGCGGCGGCGGCGCGTAAGCGGCGGATTCCGTGAGTGAAATTTGGCGCGCGCTGCGAAAGTTCTGCACGCCGTGGCGCGCAACTCGAGGTGGCGCTCCCAACCGCTGCGCACCGAAAGCGTCGGAGAGCCGACGTTCTGCAGCGGCGGGAGTTACGAAACCGTCAGTGCCTGAGGCGCGGGCGCTTCGCGCCCGCTGGCTAGCGCGTTGACTTCGCTCGCCTTTGGCTCGCTGGGCGCGGCGAAGCGCCGCTTGCCTTCACTCTTCGGGCGAGAGGCCGTGCTTCTTGATCTTCTCGAGCAGCGTGGTGCGGTTCATCTCGAGCAGCTTCGCGGCCTGATTCTTGTTCCAGTTCGTCTGCGCGAGCGCTTGCGCGATCAGTTCCGCCTCGAAGCGCTCGACCGTGCGGGTGAGAGACAAACCCGCGGCCGGGAGGCGAGGGGTCGCGTCGATGCTGAGGGGCGCTGTTTCGCGCAGAGCGGTCGGCAGGTCCGCGAGACCGATCGCGCCGCCGCCCTTCAGCACCACGAGCCGCTCGATCGTGTTCTCGAGTTCGCGCACGTTGCCAGGCCAGCTCTGAAGGCAAAGCTGCGCGAGCGCATCGGCCTCGAGCGAACATGCCGGAACGCGCCGCTCTTCCTGCACCTTCTTCAGGAAGTGACCGACGAGCAGCGGGATGTCATCGCGGCGTTCCCGCAGCGGCGGCATTTCCACCGGGATTACGTTCAGGCGATAGAACAGGTCCTCGCGGAAGCGTTTCTCGCGAATCGCCGTCACGAGATTCTGATTGGTCGCGGCGATCACCCGCACGTCGACGCGCTGCGTCTGTGAGGATCCGACCGGTTCGAAGGTGCGGTCTTGCAGGACGCGCAGCAGCTTCACTTGGAGCGTCGGGCTCATGTCGCCGATCTCGTCGAGGAAGATCGTGCCGCCGTGGGCGATCGCGAAGCGGCCCTCGCGCGAAGCGATGGCGTTCGTGAACGCGCCGCGCACGTGGCCGAACAGCTCGCTCTCCAGCAGCTCCTCGGGAATCGCCCCGCAATTCACCGTGACGAACATGCGCTCGGCGCGGCCACTGTTGAAATGCACGGCGCGCGCGATCAGCTCTTTGCCTGTGCCGCTCTCGCCCGTAATCAGCACAGTGCTGTCCGTGTCCGCGACGCGCTCCACCAGCTCGAGCACGCGCTGCAGCGGCTCGCTCGAGCCGATGATTTGGTCGAAGCGGTAGCGGCCCTGAAGCTGGCGGTGGAGCAGGCGGTTCTCGGTCTTCAGTCGCCCATGCTCGATCGCCTGGCCCGCGAGCTTGCGCAGCACATCGTGCGCCACCTGCTCCGTGCCCTTGTCGAGATACCAGTACGCGCCGGCTTGCAGCGCCTCGAGCGAGGCCTCCGCGCCGCCGTAGCCGGTGATTACGATGCACGGCAGATCGGGACTCACCTCGTGCACTTGGCGCACCAACTCGTGGCCGCTGATGCCGGGCATCTTGACGTCGCAGATCACGAGATCGAGCGGCTGCGCGGCGACGATTCCCATCGCCTCGCTGCCGTCGCGCGCAGCCGTGACGGTGTAACCGGCGCGGGAGAGCATGCGCTCCAGCGCACTGCGGAATAACTCGTTGTCGTCGACCACGAGCACGTGCGGCTTGCGCACAAGAAACCTCGCGGGGGGTTCGCGCACTGTACGCGAGCCTTTTTGCGCCTCAAGGGTGCGCGCTTCGGCTCCGATGAATCGCGCATGTCCGAAGCAGTCGAGCGAGCTGCGCTGTCGCAGCGCGCAGGCAGTGTCTTGCTCGTGGACGACGAGCCGCTGTTCCTACGCGCGCTCGAGCGCATTCTGCACGCCGATCGCCACGCGCTGCACTGCGCGAGTTCTACGCTCGAAGTGGAGCGCGCGCTCGCGGACAACGAGATCGACCTCGTGTTGCTCGATCTTCGGCTGGGCACGGCCAGCGGCCTCGATGTGCTCGAGCGTGTGAAGCACGCGCGACCGGACGTGGAAGTCGTGATGATGACCGGCCACGGCACGGTCGAGAGCGCCGTCGACTGCATGCGCCGCGGCGCCTTCGATTATTTGGAGAAGCCGTTCGAGGACCCGCATCGCGTGCGCGCCGTGATCGCGCGCGCGATCGAGCGCCGCCGCCTGGTCGCGCGCAATCGCAACCTCGAGCGCGAACTCGCAGGCCGCAGCCACGCGGCGCTGATCGGCGCGGCGCCGCGCATGCGCGCCGTGCTGCGCACGATCGAGAGCTTGCGGCACAACGAATCGAGCGTGCTGATTCAGGGCGAGAGCGGCACGGGCAAGGAACTCGTGGCGGCGGCCATTCACGCGGCGAGCCCGCGCAAGGATCAACCGTTCGTGCCGGTCGATTGCGGCGCGCTGCCGGAATCGATCATCGAGAGCGAGCTGTTCGGTAACGAGCGGGGCGCGTTTACCGGCGCGACCGGCGCCGTCGGGCTGTTTCGCGTTGCGGACGGCGGCACGCTGTTCCTCGATGAGATCGGCGAGATCGCGCAGTCGGTCCAGGCGAAGCTGCTCCGCGCGCTCCAACAGCGCGAAGTGCGACCGGTGGGCGCGGCAACGGCCGTGCCGGTGAACATCCGCATCGTGGCGGCGAGCAATCGCGATCTCGCGCGGCTCGCCGAAGAGGGGCGCTTCCGGCTCGACCTGTTTTACCGGCTCAACGTGGTCCGCATCGAGCTTCCGGCTTTGCGTGATCGAATCGACGATATCCCCTTGCTCGCGCAGCACTTTCTGGCGAAACACCGCCGCGCGGACTCGCCCGTTGCGGGCTTCGAGCCCGAGGCGCTGCATGCGCTCTGCCGCTACGCGTGGCCGGGCAACGTGCGCGAACTCGAGAACAGCATCGAATCTGCGCTCGCGCTTGCGACTGGGCCGCGTCTCGGGGTCAAGGACCTGCGTCTTGGACGTGAGCCTGCGCCGAGTTGGGCAGCGCCCGCGGTGGCGGCCAGCCCAGCGGGTCTCACGCTCTCGTTCGATGCGTACGAGCGCAGCGTGCTCGGGCGCGCGCTCGAAGAGTGCGGCGGCGACGCGATCGCGGCCGCGCGCAAGCTGGGCGTCGGGCGCTCGACGCTTTATCGAAAGCTCGCCAAGCACGGCCTCGCTGCGCGCCGCGGACGCGCGACGCCCGTGCTCCCACCGCACGCGGGACTCCGCTAAACAGATCTCGCTCCCCCAGCTGTGTTCCGCCACCGAGGAATTAGGGGCCCGCGTGATTCGAGAAGCGAGCGAACTCGGGCGCGTGTTGTTGCTCGCGCCGGCGCCCGCCGCGCACGAGGCGCGCGGGCCAGCAGCGGAGGCGCTGCGCGCTTTTGCTGCGGAAGTGGCGATCGAGCTTTGCCACGACGTGGCCGCTGCGCGGGCGGCGTTCGCCGCTGGCGGCAGCGCGCTCATCGTGGCGGATCTGCGCATCGCAGGCGCGCTCGGGTGGCTCGCGAGCCTGCGCGAGGAGGGCGCTGGCCCGCCCGCGCTCGCGATCGTGCGCAGCGATGCGGAGGCGGTCGCCGCGTTTCGCAGCGGGGCGGCGGAGTGTGTGGACGCTGCGCAGCTCGCGCAGGAACTCGCGCCGGCCGCGAAGAGCGTGCTCGCTCGCGCCGAGCGGCTGCGCGCCGCTGCGCCCGCGCAGGATCCGCTCGATCGCGCCGCGCGCAACGTCGTGCAGAACATGAACAGCGCACTGCTCGTGCTCGACCGCGCGGGCGACGTGACGTTCGCGAACCCCACTGCTGCGCTGCTGCTCGGTGCAACTTCCAGCGAACTCAGTGGCCGCCCCTTCGCGCACTGGTTCCCCGGCGTACCGCGCAGCCAGTTGTTGGTGCAGCGCACGCTCGAGAAGGGCGAGAAGCTGCGCGGCGCGGAGACGATGATCACGCGCGGCGATGGGCAGCGCGTCCCGATCGGACTCTCCGCCGCGCCGCTGCTCGCAGCGAACGGCGCGCGCGACGGCGCCATCGTGATCTTTCAGGATCTCACCGAGATCAAGCAGCTCGAGCGCCAGGTGCTGCAGCGCGAGAAGATGGCGTCGATCGGCCAGCTCGCGGCGGGCGTCGCCCACGAGATCAACAACCCGATGGGCTTCATCCACGCAAACCTCTCGCAGCTGCGCGAGTACCTCGAGGATTTCGCGCGCGTCTGGGAGCGGCTGGCGCTGCTGCGCAAGGCGGCGCTCGGCGCCGGCGGCGAGGCGCGCGCGGCGGCCGAAGCGGCGGAGGCCGTAATCGCCGAGGTCGACGCCGAGTTCCTGCTGCGCGATTTCGGCAAGGCCATCGCGGAATCGCTCGAAGGCGCACAGCGCATTCGCGCGATCGTGCAGGACCTGCGCTCGTTCTCGCACCGCGACACGCAAGAGCGCGTCAACGCCGACGTGAACAAGGCGCTCGATTCCACCGCCAACATCGTGTGGACCATGCTGAAGCACTCGGTCGCGCTCACGAAGAGCTACAGCGAGCTGCCGCCCGTGCCGTGTTTTCCGATGCAGCTTCAGCAGGTGTTCATGAACTTGTTGATGAACGCTTATCAGGCGATCGAGGAGCGCACGGCGCGCGGCGGGGCGCCCGGCGAGATTCGGCTGCGCACGGAACTCGCGGACGGCGGCGTGCGCATCGCGGTCACGGACAACGGTGTCGGCATGAGCCTCGAGGTGCAGCGCCGCATCTTCGACCCGTTCTTCACGACCAAGGAAGTCGGAGTCGGCACCGGCCTCGGGCTCTCGACCAGCTACCAGATCGTGCGCCGCCACGGCGGCACGCTCACGTTTGAGAGCGAGCGCAACACGGGCACCACATTCTCGGTGTGGCTCCCGCTCGACGACGAGAGCGGCGCGTGAGCGGCGCGCGCCCCGTCGTACTGCTCGTAGACGACGAAGCGCACATTCTCTCGGCGCTGCAGCGCGTGCTTCGGCGCGAGCCGTACGAGGTGATTACGGCGACGACGCCCGCTGACGCGTTGGCGCTGCTCGCCGCACGGGCGATTGCGCTGGTCGTGTCGGATCAGAAGATGCCGAGCGGCAGCGGCATCGCGTTTCTGGCCGAGGTGGCGCAGCGCTTTCCAGCCACCCGGCGCGTCTTGCTGACGGGCTGGCCCGAGGAGATTCCCGCGCGCGAACGCGAAGCCGCGCGGCTCGACGCGGTCCTCCTAAAGCCATGGGACGAAGCGCAGCTGAAGGCGACGCTCGCGCGCTGTGTCGCGGGCTGAGCGGCTCGCTCAGGTCCCCTTCGGCAGCTTGCTCAAGTATTCGAGGTCCGCGTTCTGGGAGTTCTTCGCGCCCACCGCGAGGATGCGGAAACGCCGGGCCTCGCCCTTCGTGTAATAGATCCGGCCTTTGCCCGCGAAACCGAGTTCGAAGATCGCGAGGTGCGGGGGCAGGCCGCCGACTTTGCGGCGCACGAGCGTGTTCAGAGGATCGTCGGAGAGTTTCTTGAGCGCTTCCTCGGCGCGCAGGCGCAGGCTCTCGTCTCCGAGTTCGGAGATTTCCTCGACCGCGCGCCCGTCCACTTCGATTTGCTTGTAGAGCACCTCGAAACGCCGTCCGAGCGTTTCCGTTTCCTTCGCCGAGCGCAGCGCCGCTTTGCCGACTTTCTTGACTTGCGCGCGCAGCTCGGCGAGTTCGCTCTCCTTGGCGTCGAGGTCGCGCGAGGCTTCGTCGAGCAATTGCTCGAGCGCGCGGCGCTCGCTCTCGAGTTCCCCCGCGCGCGCGGAGCCACTCCGTAATTCCTCCTCGCGGGCTTCGAGCTCCGCGAGGCGCGCGTAGAGCGCA
>JANNDT010000330.1:0-2671 GCA_031387905.1 Deltaproteobacteria bacterium | reverse complement strand
CCGGGTTCGAGCAGGTTCACGAGGCACGCTTCCATGCCCGCGGATCCGGTCGCGGAGAGCGGCAGCGTGAGCGGGTTCTGCGTGCCGAACAGGCGGCGCAGGCGTTCCTGCACTTCATCCATCAGCGCGAGGAATTGCGGGTCGAGGTGGCCGACGAGCGGGGTCGCGAGCGCCGCGAGCACACGCGGGTGCGCGTTCGAGGGGCCGGGGCCTAAGAGCAAGCGCGGGGTGATCGGCATGGCGGCGGATGGGTAACGTCAGCGGCACGCGCACTGCAACTCGGGCGCGCAGCAAAGGCGGAGGCAGCGTGGCGAAGGGCAAGAAGACATCGCTCGTGGTGCGCGCGCTCGCGTTGTTATTCGCACTCGCATTGGTCGCGCTCGCGGCGAGGCTCTGGCTCGGTAGCGCGCACCACGCCGACGCGACGGGCGAGTCGGTCGCGGCGCCGCCGCCGCACGGCGAGATCGGCGCGGACGATCGCGAAGCCCTGCGCGACATCCTGCGCGATTCGCAAACCGAGCCCGAGTGAGCGCCGCGATCCGCACGCGGGGGGGCGCGGAGGCGGAGGAGCGCGCGCGACTCGCGCCCTACGCGCAGATGAGTGCTGATTCGCGCGGGCGCGTGCACGCGGAGGCGGAGCATGCCTACCGCACCGCCTTCGCGCGCGACCGGGATCGCGTGGTGCACAGCCGCGCGTTTCGCCGCCTCGAGTACAAGACGCAGGTGTTCGTGCCCCACGAGGGCGACCACTACCGCAATCGCCTAACCCATACGCTCGAAGGCACGCAGATCGCGCGCACGCTCGCGCGGGCGCTGCGGCTGAACGAAGACCTCGCCGAGGCGATCGCGCTCGCGCACGACCTCGGGCATCCGCCCTTCGGCCACGCCGGCGAGCGCGTGCTCGATGAGTTGCTCGAGCACGACGGCGGCTTCGACCACAATCGTCAGACGCTCCGCATCGTCGACTGGCTCGAGGATCGCTACCCGACGTTCCGCGGGCTGAACCTGAGCGCGGAGACACGCGAAGGGATTCTCAAGCACGGCGCGCACTGGCCGCATCCGGTGGCGCTGCCGCAGCGCGGCACGCAGCCCTCGCTCGAAGCGCAGCTCGCCGATCTCTCCGACGAGATCGCGTACTTGAACCACGACCTCGACGACGGCCTGCGCTCCGGCTTGTTATCGGTGGCGCTGCTCGACGAGGTGCCGATCTGGCGGACGGCTCGCGCGGAGACCGCACACAGGATAGGCGCTGCGCCCGAAGCGGTGCTGCACGCACAGACGCTCGTCGGCCTAATCAACCAGCTCGTGACGGACGTGATCGAGGAGAGCGCGCGCGCGATCGAGGCGAGCGGCTGCGCGAGCGTCGCCGAAGTGCGCGCGCGAACGGAGCCGCTGATTCGCCCGCGAACCGAGACCGCCGCGCAGCAGGCCGTGCTGAAGCGCTTCCTGTACGAGCGCCTGTATCACCACCCGCATGTGCTTGCGAGCATGCAGCAAGCCGAGGGCACGCTCGGCGCGCTGTATCGCGCGTACCGTCGCGACTCGGCGCTGCTCCCGCCGCAGGTGCTCGCGCGCTTTGCGGAAGAGGGCGAGGCGCGCGCGACCGCGGATTACATCGCCGGCATGACGGATCGCTTCGCGATCGCAGAGCACGCGCGAGTCACCGCCTGAGCGCGCCCGTAAAAAGGCAAGCGGGGACGTTCTTGCCTTTTCGCAAAAGGCAAGAACGTCCCCGCTTGCCTTTTGCTGGAGTTCGCGGTGCGGCCCTGGCGGAGCGGCTCGCGGTGCTTCATCCCTATGCGCTCCCGAAGGAGACATCGTGAGCTTGGCCACCGCGCTGGACGCCGCCGCGAGCGCGCTCCCGCAAGACGAAGACCTGATCCGCCCCGCGAACGGCGACGCCATGCGCGTGCTCTCCGCCGCTTCGCCTGAAGCCGCGCAGCGCGTGCTCGGCTGGATGCTCTCGGAGCGCCCTGAGGATGCGGACGAACTGATCGACGAGTGGCTCAGCGAAGAGCGCGGGCAGACCGCTCTGCTCACGCTGCGCGAGGAGCAGCTCTCGAAGGCGGGCAAGAAGGCGCTGCGGCGTTGGCAGCACCGGCTGCGCTCGGGCGGCGTCGCGCTGCCCGCGAAGGCTGTGCCCGCGCCCACAGTGGTGACGCTGCCCAAGCTCGAAGAAGAGATCGCCGGCGCCTACGTCTCCGCGATCGACCCGGCTGGCGTGCGCATGGCGTACTTCCTCGAGCCGCATCCGAACGGCGGCGCTCGCGTGTTCGAAGTCGTGTTCGACGACGCGCGCGGCATCGTGGGTTTCCGAGTTCTCCAGGCAGCACGCGGCAATGCGCGGCGCTTCCTCAAGGACCTAACGAACGAGAACAAGAGCGGGGCGGACGAATTGCCGGCCGACAGCGTGCGCGCTGCGGTGGCGTTCGCCGCGCAGCGCCAACCCAAAGACCGGCCCGCGCCGCGCGGCTTCGCGGAGTGGCGGACGCGCGTCGCGGGCGCAGCCGTCGGCGCGAAGTTGCCGGGCGAGATCGTCGAGGCCGCGCTCGGCGCGCAGTCGAGCGCCGAGGACGCGCGCGCTGCCGTGAAGCTCGTGGAAGAGGGTCGGCTCGGGCCGTGGCCGCCCGCGCGCGAACTGCTGATGCCGCTGCTCGAGCGCGAGCGCGCG
>JANNDT010000323.1:0-24844 GCA_031387905.1 Deltaproteobacteria bacterium | reverse complement strand
CTCAGCGCGGAATCACTTCGCCGCGCAGCATGTCGGCGCTCGTCTCTCTCGCGCGCGAGAGCAATGCTTTCCCGCCGCGCACGAGCACTTCCGCCGGGCGCGGCTTGCTGTTGTAGTTCGAGCTCATCGAGAAGCCGTACGCGCCCGCGCACTCGATCACCACGAAGTCGCCGACGCGCGCTTCGGGCAGGCGCTGCGTGCGCACCACGCCGCCTTCGTCCTGCGTGAAAATGTCACCGCTCTCGCAGAGCGGGCCGCCGACCACCACGTCGTGCTCGGCGCGCGGCGCGTCGTCGCTCGGCGCGAGCGACATCGGGTGATAAGCGCCGTACATCACCGGCCGCGCGAGCGCGTTGAAGCCGGCGTCGAGCAGCACGAAGGTGCGCGACGCAATCTGTTTGACGGCGCGCACCTCGGCGATCAAGAAGCCCGCTTCCGCGACGATGTAGCGGCCCGGCTCGAGTTCCAGCCGCAGCGCATGGCCGAACTTCGCTGCGAGGCGCCGCCGCGCGGCGTCCCAGATCCGGTAGTAAGCGCCGATGTCGGGGCGCACGTCGCCGCTGCGAACCGGAACCGGGAGGCCGCCGCCCGCGCTCAGCGTGTGCAGCGAAGACCCAACAACTGCCGCGAGCTTCTCCGCCGCGCCCGCCACCAGCGCGAGATGCTCGAGATCCGCGCCTGAACCGATGTGCAGGTGCAGGCCCGTAACGCGCAGCGCGTGCTGCGCCGCGAACTCGAGCGCGCGCGGCAGTTCCTCGTGCCAGATACCGTGCTTCGAGTGCTCGCCGCCCGTGTTGGTTTTCTTGCTGTGCCCGTGGCCAAAGCCCGGGTTCACGCGCAGCGTCACCTCGCCGCCCTGCGTGCGTTCGCCGTACTGCGCGAGCATGTCCGTCGAGCCGCAGTTCACCGGAATGCCGTATTCGGCGATCACGTCGAGCGACTCGCGGTCGAACACATCCGCCGTGTAAACGATCGGCGGCGGATCGCCGCTGGTTGCGTAGCCGGCGGCGATTGCGCGGTGGATCTCGCCGGCCGAAACCGCGTCGACGAGTGCGCCACTGCGCCGCACCAGGTCGAGCACCGCCAGGTTCGAGTTCGCCTTCTGCGCGTAGCGCACGACGTCGAACGCGCGCAGCTCCGCGACCCGCGCCGCGATCGTCTCCGCGTCATAGACGTAGGTAGGAGTTCCGAAATCCCGCGCGATCTCCGCGACCGGGACGCCAGCAATCTCGCGACGAATCAGGGAGGCCATAGGCGCGCAGTCTAAGCAAAAGGCAAGCCGGGGACGTTCTTGCCTTTTCAGCCGTGGCGACGCGGACGCTGCATCCGCTGGACGCGCGTTGCCCACAGTTCACGTTGCGCCCCGCACGCGGCGCGCGTTTACTCCGCGCATGGACGAAGCCAATCCGCCGAGCGAGCGCTTCAAGGCGCTCGCCACAAAGCTGCGCGCGAACGAAAACCTCGGGCTCGCTGAGAGCGCGCTGTTGCTGGCGGCCGAGTTCGCGCACGTCGATCCTGCCAAGGCGTTCGCGGAGCTCGACCGCTTGGGCGAGAGCGCGCGCAAGAAAATCCCCGACGGCACCGCCGCCGCGCGCCTCGAAGCGCTGCTTGTGCACCTCCAGCGCGACTGTGGCTATTACGGCAACCGCAGCGAGTACGGCGACCCGCGCAACAGCGATCTCTCGCAGGTGATCGCGCGCCGCACCGGCATCCCGATCACCCTCGCGCTCGTCGCCATCGAAGTGGGCGCGCGCTGCGGCGTTCCGCTGCTCGGCGTGCCCTTCCCCGCGCACTTCCTGGTGCGCACGCCCGGCGACCCGCCGGTGCTCGGCGACCCGTTCCACTTCCGGCTCGTCAGCGATGCCGAGGCCACCGAACGGCTGCGCGCCAGCTTCGGCCCCGAGGCGACTCTCGAACCCGTCTTCCTGCGCCCCGCCAACACGCGCGCCACGCTGATCCGCATGTGCTCGAACCTGAAACATCTGCACGTCGGCAAGCAGGAGTTTCTCGAAGCGGTCGGCCTGTGCGACCGGATCTTGTTATTGGCGCCCGAGATTGCGACCGAACACCGCGACCGCGCCGTGCTCTACGCGCGGCTCGAGTGTTTCGGACCCGCGCTCGCGGACCTCGAGAAGTATCTCGAGCTGGAGCCGAAGGCGGAGGATGCGGAGGAAGTGCGCGAGAACATCGCGAGACTGCGGCCGCTGGTGATGGCGATCAATTAGGGCCAGGCGGCTGGAACGCGAACGCGCTCAACTCGAGAGGCCGATGCCCAGCGCATCGAGGGCTCGCAGTAGTAGGCCCGGCCGCTCGCCCGCATCGACGCGGCGTAGCGCCCGCGAGACCACGCTCACCGCGAGCGAGCGCAGCGGTTCGGGTGGAACCGGGAAAGGAGGCTTCCGCACGAGCTGCAGATCGAGCAGCTCGCTCGGCCGGCCGAGCGCCATGTGCGCGAGGATTTTGCCTGCCAGATGCGTCGTGCCGATGCCGTGGCCGGTGTAGCCGAGGCCGTACAGCACGCGCCCCCCGCGCGCCGCCCCGAAGAACGGCGTGAAGCGCGTGGTCGCGCAGATGGCGCCGCCCCAGGCATACGGAAACGCCAGCTCACGCAATGCCGGGAAATGTCGCGCGAAGCTCTCGCGCAACTCGGCGTAGTGCGATTCGGAATGATCGCAGCTCTCATCGACTCGGTTGCCGGCATAATACTTCGCCTCGCTGGTCCCCCACAGCACGCGTCCGTCCTTGGTGAGCCGGTAGTACTTGAAGAAGCTGCGCACGTCTGAGACGCCCGCCCGGCTCTGCCAGCCGATCGCCGCGCGCTGCGCTCGACTGAGCGGCTCACTCACCACGATGTAGTCGTAGAACGGGATGAAGCGGAAGCGCAGTCGCGGTAGCAGGTGATGCGTGTAGGCCGAAGTGCCAAGGATCGCGCGGCGCGCGTGGACTCGGCCCGCTGCGGTGCGCACCACGACTCCAGCGCCGTCGTTCTCGAGCGCCGTCACTTTCGAGCGCTCGAACACGCGCACGCCGAGCCGCTGTGCCTCGCGCTGAAGACCCTGGACCAGCTTCACAGGATCGAGGACCCCGCCGTCGGGGTTGAAGAGGCCGCCTTGGTAGAGCTCGCAATGGAGCTCTGCGCGCACTTCGTCGCGGCTGAGCAGCCGGAGCCGCGCGACGCCGAGATCGCGCGCGCACGCGATCGCTTCGCGCAGTTGCTCGACGTGAGCCTCGCTCAGCGCGACGTGCAGCTGCCCTGTGCGCTCGAGATCGCAATCGATCCCCCGCGCCTCGAGGAACGCCAGCATCTCGGCGACGTTCTCGCGGCCGAGCACCGCCAGGCGCGCCGCTTCAGCGCGACCGAAGTGAGCGACGGCCAGTGCGTGGCCGTGATCGATCGTCTCGCCGAGGATCCCGGCGTTGCGGCCGCTCGCGCCAACTGCGGCGATGCCCTGTTCGACCAGCACGACAGCGGCCGCTGGCTCGAGAGCTTTCAGCTGGAGAGCGGTCCACAGGCCCGTGAAGCCTGCGCCGACGACGACGAACTCGGCCTCGTGGGGGCCCTCGAGCGGCGGTAACGCCTCGCGCGGATTGGCTGCCAGCCAGTAACAGGTCGCTTCGATGGGTCGACGTTCGCGCTCCACGCGCCTCCCTCGCGGCGGACGTCATTCACAGAGGCGCGTGCCGTCCCCAATGATTCTCTTCCCTCCCCCCGCCGCTCCGATTCTCACCTCCCCCTCCACCACCACGTTCTGCCCGAAAGTGACGTCGCCGCGCACAGTGAGCCTTCGCGCACGAATTAGGCTCGGCGCGCCGTGAGGCGTGCGCGCGTCGAGCTGATCCACGCTCTTGAAGTACGCGGGATCGAGGTCGATCACGAGTTGGTCGCCGGGGCCGCCGGGCGCGGGCAGGATGCGGTAGTCGGGGCCGAGCACATACGCGTCGCTGCGCACGGCGAGCAAGTCGCCCGTGCTCTTCACGGGCGCGAAGCGGTGCGCGGGCACCTGGATCGCGCGCGCGCCGTCGAAGCACGAAATCGCGGCGCCCATCGCGGTTTCGAGCTGTAACACCTTCGGCGACTGCGCGTCGCCCGGGTCGACGTTCTTCTCGTTTCGGATGTACGGCAGCGGTAGCACGCCCCCGTTCTCGGCAAGCGCGCGCTCGAGGGCGCGGAGGTCGATCCACAAGTTGTTGGTGTTGAAGAACTTGTAGAGCGCGATGTCTTGGAAGCTGGCGACCTCGTCGTCGGGGCACTGGGCGGTCTCTCGCAGCATGAGGCGGCCCGTCTTGGTGCGCGCGATGTGGCCGCCCTTTTTGTCGGCCTCGCTGCGGCGCTTCACCTCCATCGCGAACGGCGCGCCGGTCTCGGCGAACCAGCCCAACAAGTCGAGGTCGAGCGCGGCGCCGAGGTTGTCGGCATTCGAGATGAATGCGTAGCGGAGGCCCGCGCCGAGCATCGCGGCGAGTGCGCCCGACGTGACGAGCGCGCTGTAGAGGTCGCCGTGGCCCGGCGGGCACCACTCGTGCTCAAGCTCTCGCGGCCACGCCACGGGCGAAAGATCGCTCGCCAGCAGCCGCGGCACTTTGTGCTGCATGAAGTCCGGCGCGAGCGCGCCTGATAACTGGCCGTGCTTCGCGAGCGCGGCGAGCGAGTCCGCTTGCGTGCGGAAGCTGTTCATCAGCACGAGCGGCACGCGCACGCCCGTGCGCCCCTCGAGCGCGCGGATTTGCAGCGCGATGATGTCGAGAAACGTGAGGCCGTCCTTCACGAGCAGGAGCGACTTGGCCCGCGTCATGCCCATGCTGGTGCCGAGGCCGCCGTTCAGCTTGATGACCACTGCGTGCGCGAGCGCGGCTTCGCCGGCGCGACGCTGTGCGGCGCTTTCCGCGAACTCGGGCACGTCCTCGACCGGCTCGATCTCGCGGCGCGAGAGCGTGCCTCGATCGCCGGCGACGAGCAGCTCGAAGTTTCGGCGGAAGGCGCGGATCGCGAGCTCTGGCAATCCGGCCGCGCGCATCTTCTGCTCGCTCGCGGAGAAGTCGACCATTAGGCGAACTCGAGCGGCGTCTCGAAGAAGGCGCCGAGCACACCGAGCATCGGCTCGACGTCGGCGACCGCCGCCATTTCGCGGCACGAGTGCATCGAGAGCATCGGGCTCCCGACGTCAACGGTGCGGATGCCGGCGCGCGCCGCCGAGATTGGCCCGATCGTCGAGCCGCAGCCGAGATCGCTGCGCGCGACGAAGTGCTGCGGCTCGATGCCGCGCGCGCGGCAGAGCGCGGTGAAGTGCCCGAGCGTGACGGCGTCGCTCGCGTAGCTCTGGTTCGAGTTCACCTTGAGCACCGGGCCGCCGCCGAGCCTCGGGCGGTGGCCGGGCTCGTGGCGATCCGAGTAATTGGGGTGAACGGCGTGCGCCATGTCCGCCGAGACCATGAGGGAGCGCGCCATCGCGCGTTGCAGTCCCTGCGCGCCGCCGCTTTTCGCGCCGTCCACGATGCGCGCGAGCGCGTCGGCGAGGAACGTGCCTTGCGCGCCCTGCGCGCTGCGGCTGCCGACTTCTTCGTGGTCGTAGAGCACGACCACGCGCGTGAACGGCGGCAGCGGCGCGCGCTTCGCAGCGCACAGCGCGCTGATCGCGGCGTGACACGAAGCGAGGTTGTCGAGCCGCGGCGCGTGCAGAAACTCGCCGCGCGCGCCCGAGACGGCGCTCGGCTGCGTGTCGTAAAGCATTAGGTCGAACGCGTGGATCGCGCGCGCGTCGAGCGTGCCGTGGCCCTGCGCACGCAGCTCCGCGGCGAGCAGCTCCGCGAACGGCGGCGCGCTCTCGAGCCCGAGCACCGGCACGAGCTGCGTCTGCGCGTTCAGCTTCAGCCCCTCGGTCTTCGTCTCGCGCTGCAGGTGAATCGCGAGGTTGGGGATGCGCAGGAGGGGGCGCGCGAAATCGACGAGCACGCTGCGCAGGCCGCTCGGCGTTGCGATCACGACGCGGCCCGCGAGCGAGAGATCGCGGTCGAGCCAGGTGTGCAGCAGCACTCCACCGTAGGGCTCGATCGCGAGCTGGCGGCAACCGTGCCCCGTGACGTCCGGGGTCGGCTTCACGCGCAAGTTCGGCGAATCGGTGTGGGCGCCTACTGCGTGGAAGCCTGCGTCGGCGAGCGCAGCCTCGCCCACCTCGAAGGCGAGCAGGGAGGACTCGCTGCGCACCACGAAGTGACGCGCGCCGGGTGCGAGGGACCACGGCTCGGTCTCGGCGATTTGCGCGAAACCCGCCGCTTCGAGGCGCCGCGACGACTCCGCGACCGCGTGATAAGGCGTAGGGGAACGATCGATGAATCGCAGCAAGTCGCGCGCCGCTTCGCTCATGGCGCGGCATGATAGGGCCCGCTTTGGAGGTATCCGCGTGATTTCTGCTTCCGCACCGCTCGCTGGCATCCGCGTCGTCGACTGCTCGGCGGTCGTGTCGGGGCCACTCGCGACGACGATTCTCGCCGACCAAGGCGCGGAGGTGATCAAGGTCGAGCCGCTCGGCGTGGGCGACATCCTGCGCCACGTCGGCAGCCACCGCGGCGGCATGTCGGGAATGTTCCACGTCGTGAACCGCGGCAAGCGCTCGCTCGCCCTGAACCTCGCCGATGCGCGCGGTCGCGCGATTCTCGAGCAGCTCGCCCTGCGCGCCGACGTGTTCGTGCAGAACTTCCGGCCCGGCGTAACCACGAGGATGGGCATCGGCTGGGAAGCGTTTCGCGCGCTGAACCCGCGCCTCGTCTACATCTCGATCAGCGGCTTCGGCGCCGACGGCCCGTACGCGACGAAGCGCGTTTACGACAACGTGGTGCAGGCCTACTCGGGCCTCGCCGCGGTGCAGGGCGGCGCGGGCGAACCGGCGCTGCTGAAGCAGCTCGCCTGCGACAAGCTCACGTCCCTAACAGCAGCGCAGGCGATCTGCGCGGCGCTGATCGGGCGCGGGCGCGACGGCTTTGGCCGACACGTCGAGCTCTCGATGCTCGACGCCGCCATCGCGTTCCTGTGGCCCGACGCCGCCTCGGACGTGATGATGCTTGGCGATGGCGTGACGCGGCAGCCGCCGATCGGCACCAATTACGGCACGCTGCGCCTCGTCGACGGCTTCGCCACCGCCACCGTACTCAGCGACGCCGAGTTCCATGGCTTGTGTCGCGCGCTCGGCTTGGAAGCCATCGCGGGCGACCCCCGCTTCGCCAGCGTCGCCTCGCGCATGAACCACTTTCGTGAACTCGTCGCGCTCTTTCAGCGCGAGATCCCGGAGGCCGCCGCGAGACTCACGCGCGACGAGATCGAGGCGAAGTTTGCGGCGCACGAGGTGCCGGTCGGCATCGTGCGCAAGCTCGAGGAACTGCACGAAGACCCGCAGGTGCGCGCGAACGGCACGCTGTTCGAGCGCGAGTTGCCGCACGCTGGGCGCGTGCGCGAGCCGCGGCCCGCTGCGCGCTTCGATGCGCAAACGCCCGCTCCCGCTGCGCCCGGCCCGCGGCTCGGCGAACACACCGACGCGATCCTCGCCGAGCTTGGCCTCGCCGCGGAGATCGGCGCGCTGCGCGCCGCCGGCGTGGTGGGCGGCGGGGCCGCTTGAGGAGCGCAGTCCGGCTTTGCTCGTCGCGCCGCACTCGCGTTTCCGCGGCGTAACACCTCGAGGCGCGCGAGCGGCGTAGACTGCTCGCGACTCGGAGCCCGCCATGCGCTTCCGCCTGCCCATCGCTCTCACCGCCCTCGCGATCGCGAGCGCACAGATGTCCCTCGCCGCGGGTCCGGTGCCCGCCGCGCTCGACGCCGAGGCGCGCGCGAAGGGCAGCGTGCGCGTGATCGTGCAGCTCGCGCCGTCGGCCTCGCGCGGGCAGCGGAGCGGACGCCAAGACGACGCGCTCGCCGGAGTCGACGCGCGCACTCGCGCCGCCGCGCGCCGCTACCAGCACCTCGATGCGGTCGCGCTCGAGGCCAGTCCGCGCGATTTGCAGGCGCTTGCGGCGTCGCCCTCCGTAATCAGTCTCGCGCTCGACGGCCCGCTCGCCGCGCCCTCGCTCGACAGCACGGGCCCGCTCATCGGCGCCACCGCTGCCGTCGCCGCAGGCTATGACGGCAGCGGCACCGTGATCGCCATCCTCGACACTGGCGTCGATCGCAATCACCCGTTCTTCGCAGGCCGGATCGTCGCCGAGGCGTGCTTCTCCGCGAACGGCGACTGCCCGAACGGGCAGACGAGCGAGATCGGCCCCGGCGCTGGCGACGCGTGCACGTTCTCAGGCGCGTGCTTCCACGGCACGCACGTCGCTGGCATCGCGGCCGGCGCCGACGCGATTTATCAGGGCGTCGCACCCGGCGCGCAGCTCGCCGCGATCCGCGTCTTCTCGCAGTTCACGGGCGGCATGTGCAATGGCACCGGCTACGACCCGTGCGCGCTCGCCTGGCCGAGCGACATCCTCGCCGGCATCGACCACGCGCGAACGCTCGCAGCCACTTTGCCGCTCGCCGCGGCCAACATGAGCCTTGGCGGCGGCCAGTACTTCGGGAAGAGCGGCTGCGAGAACGCAAACGTCGCCGAGAAGCTCGCGCTCGACGCGCTGCTCGCGGTGGGCGTCGCGCCGGTGGCGGCTTCGGGCAATAACTACTGGGTGGACGCGATGTCCGCGCCGGCCTGCATCGGCAGTGCGGTCGCTGTGGGCTCGACCACCGACACCGATCAGGTCTCGCTGTTCTCCAACTCGATGTACATGCTCGATTTCTTCGCGCCGGGCGTGACGGTGCGCTCAGCAGTGCCCGGTGGCGGCACGAGCTTTGCGACCGGCACCTCGATGGCGACGCCGCACGTCGCGGGTGCATTCGCGGTGTTGCGCCAAGCGAACCCGAACGCCTCGATCGCAACGCTGATCGCAGCGCTCCAGAGCACGGGCCTGCCGATCGTCGATACGCGGCCGCTCGCGAAGAACCTCACGCGGCCGCGCATTCGCGTCGACGCTGCCGTGAAAAGCCTCGCGCCGGCGGCTTGTTACGACGGGCTCGACAACGACGGCGACGGCCACATCGACTTTCCGGCCGATCCGAATTGCTACTCGGGCCTCGACAATGCGGAGCAGTACATCGCGAATGGCTGCGGAGTCGGCCCCGAGTTGGCGCTCGTGCTGCCGCTGCTGGCGGCGGCTCGGCGGCGAGCGCGGCTGCCAAGGACCTGAGGCCGACGCGCGCGGGAACCCAGCGCGCGCCGCGGGGTTCGGACGCGCAGGAGGTCGCCCAGATGCGCCATCTCGTCCGCGTTCTCTTCGTGGTCTTGTTCGCCGCCGCGAGCGCCAGCGCCAGCCCCCAGTGGTTCGACGAGTTCATGCCGCCGCAAGGACGGCTCGGTGTGCAATTGCAAGGCATGACGCCGGAGCTGCGCGAGTACCTGCACGCGCCCGCGGATCGCGGCGTGCTCGTCGTGCGCGTGAATGAGAACTCCGCCGCCGACAAAGCCGGGTTGCGCGTCGGCGATGTGATCGTCGCGGCGGGCGGCGAACCCGTCCGCGAAACGCGCGAGATCGTGCACGCGGTGATGCGCGCGAAGAAGGACGCGAAGCTCGCGCTCGAAGTGGTGCGCGATGGCAAGGCGAAATCGCTCGAAGCGACGCTCAGCGGTGAGCCGTTCGACCCGGCCCAACTTGCTCGCGACGCGATGCACGGCCCGCTGATGGACTTCGAGCGCGCGCTGCCGGAACTCCGCGCGGAGTTCGAGAAGCGCATCGAGGAACTCGAGCGCCGCATTCAGGAACTCGACATGAAGCTCGAGGGGACGTTGCCGCAGAAGCCGGAACGCAAGACCTGACACCAGGCCTCGCGGCCCGCCCTGTGCCAGCATCGGCGCCCTTTCCGAGGTTGCCGATGAAGTTCGCGCTCTTCTACGAAATCCCCGTTGCGCAGCCGTGGGCCGCAGACAGCGAGCACCGCGCTTTCAAGAACACACTCGAGCAGGCCGTGCTCGGCGAGCAGGCGGGCTTCGATTCGTTCTGGAGCGTCGAGCACCACTTCCTCGAGGAGTATTCGCACTGCTCGAACCCCGAGGTGTTATACGGCGCCGTCGCGGCGAAGACGTCGCGCATGCGCATCGGCTACGGCGTGCGGCTCGGGCCGAAGCCGTACAACCACCCGGTGCGGTCGGCGGAGAGCGCCGCCGTGCTCGACCTCATCTCCGATGGCCGCGTCGAGTTCGGCACGGGCCGCTCCTCGACGCGCATCGAGATGGAGGGCTTTGGCGTTCACCCGAACGACACGCGCGAGATGTGGCTCGAAGCGGTCGGCCAGATCGTGCACTGCTGGACGAACGACATCGCCGAGTTCTCAGGGAAACATTGGCAGCTGCCGCCGCGGCGCGTGCTGCCGAAGCCGCTGCAGCGCCCGCACCCGCCGGTCTGGGGCGCGACGGGCAGCCCCGATGGCCACACGATGATGGGCGAACTCGGGCTCGGCCTGCTCTCGTTCAGCGTGGGCACGCCGCCGGAACAATTGCGCGAGCGCATCGACCTCTACCGCGCGGGCATTGCGCGCTGCAAGAAACCTCTCGGCGCATTCATCAACAACCGCGCCGCCGCGTTCACGATGGTGAACTGCGCGCCGACCCGCGAGGAAAGTCATGCCGCCTCGCGCGAATCGTTCCAGTGGTACGCGAAGCGCAGCGCAGAACTGGTGGCCTCGGTGCCGCAGTGGCTCGAGGAGATGAAGTCGAGAGCCGACGGCACCTACGCGTACCTCGATCAGGCGAGAGTGGCGGTCGAGTCGCGCCTGCACGAACTCGCATCGCTCGACGCGCTGCTCGGCCTGAACGCCGTAATCGCTGGCGATCCGGGCGAGGTGCTCGAACGCTGCAAAGCCTACGAAGGCACCGGCGCCGACCTGCTGCTCTGCCTCGTGAATCCCTACAAGATCAAGCACGAGCAAGTCATGCAGACAATCGAGCTGATGGGGAAATTCGTGCTGCCGAAGTTCGCGTGAAGACGGACCAACCTCGAAGCCGAACGCTCCTCCCAAGCTGGTCTGCATAGGCCGCAAGCGAAGCGCGCAGCAACGGCGGAGTCCTCGACGCCGTTGCGTAGTCAACCAGGAAGATCGGCGAGGCACGCCCGCAAGTCGTGCGATCCCGAACGGAGTCGAAGCAATGGCAAAGCGATCTGCAGCGGTCGTTGGCCTCGCCGAGTGGAAGCCCGAGCGCGTCTGGCCGCGGCCCATGTTTTCGCTCGAAGCCTGCGCGGAACTCGCGGCGCTGGCGCTCGCGGACGCGGGGGTCGAGAAGCGCGAAGTGGACGGGCTTTGCATCGGGGGCATCTACGAATCGCCGCTGTTCGGACCGAGCGCGGCGGCCGAGTACTTGGGGATTCACGCCAACTTCGCGGAGACCGTGGACCTCGGCGGCGCTACGAGCGCGGGCATGCTGTGGCGGGCAGCGGCTGCCATCGAAGTGGGCGCGTGCGAGACGGTGCTGGTGTTATGCCCGAGCATTCCGCCGCCGCGGCCCGACGGCGCGAAGCGCGGCAAGCTGGATTTCCCGATCTACTTGGGCGGTGACGCTTGGGGTTCGCCGCAAGGCGCCTTCGAGATTCCGGCCGGGCTCGTCGCCGCGACCCCCAGCTTTGCGATGGTCGCCCAGCGCTACATGGCGCGTTACGGCCTGCGCGAGGAGACGCTCGCGAAGATCGCGGTCGACGCGCGTTACAACGCGCAGTTCAACCCCGACGCGATCTTCTACGGCAAACCGATCACGCTCGAGGACGTGATGCAGTCGCGCCGCGTCGCCGATCCGCTGAAGCTGCTCGAAATCGTGATGCCGTGCTTCGGTGGCGGCGCGCTGCTTGTGACGACCGCCGAGCGCGCGGCGCGCGCGCGACACCGGCCGGTGTTCGTCGCGGGCTTCGGCGAGCACCTCACGCACAAGAGCATCACTTACGCGCCGGACTTGCTCGACAACCCGATCCGCGTCGCCGCCGAGCGCGCGTTCCGCATGGCGGGCATCTCGCACGCGGCCGTCGATGTGGTGCAGCCCTACGACTGCTTCACGATCACCGTGCTCGTGACGCTCGAGAACGCGGGTTTCTGCGGCAAGGGCGAGGGCGAGCGCTTCGTAACCGAGCGGTCATTGCGGTGGGACGGCGACTTCCCGCTCAACACGCACGGCGGCCAGCTCGGCGCCGGGCAGGCCGGCACCGCGGGCGGCCTCTCGCACCTCACCGAAGCCGTGCGACAGCTCCAAGGCCGCGCCGGCGCGCGCCAGCTGAAGAAGTGCGACGTCGCATACGCGAACGGAACAGGCGGCATGATGGCGGAACAAGTCGCCGTGATCCTGCAGGGGGCATAACAACGTGGGAACCAGGCACGACTCGACCGGCCGCCCGCTCCCGCTCGCGAACCCCACCACGCGCCCGCACTTCGACGCCGCGCGCGAGCACCGTTTCGCCATGC
Source organism: Deltaproteobacteria bacterium (assembly GCA_031387905.1). GTDB lineage: Bacteria > Myxococcota_A > UBA9160 > UBA9160 > UBA6930 > VGRF01. The sequence continues at coordinate 12,393 of JANNDT010000323.1, read as the reverse complement.
AGCGCTGCCCGCGCGACGGCTTCTTCTTCTACCCGCGCAGCCGCTGCCCCAATTGCTTGGGCGCGGACTGGAGCTGGGAGACCGCGAGCGGCCGCGGCGTCGTGCACTCGTTCACGATCGACCGCACGGGCCACGTGCCCGCGCTCGCGAAACTCGCGCCCTACGCGATCGCGATCGTCGAACTCGACGAAGGCCCGCGCTGCACCGCGCGCCTCGTCGATTGCGACGTCGAAGCGGTGCGCGTCGGCATGCGCGTCGAGGCAGCCTACGAAGAGATCGAGGGCGGCACGCTGGTCAACTTCCGGCCGAGACTTTGAAGCGCCCCGCGCTCACGCGATCGCTTTCTGCGCCTCGAGATCCCTGCCGAGCGTCCTCGACGCGCGCCAATAATGAATCGTCGACCACGCCGCGCAGGTGACGATCGTCGACAGGATCGCGTAGCGCAGCGACTCGCTCCCGAGACTCGGCTTGAGCGAGTCCGAGAGGAAGCCGACGAACGGGGGGCCGAGCCCGTAACCGATTAGGTTGAGCGCCAGCAGCAAGATCGCGGCAGCTTGGGCGCGCATGCGCGGCGGCACGATCGCCTGCGCCACCGCGAAGGTCGGCCCGAGGTAGAGCCCGCCGACCACGTTGGGTACGAGCGATAACAAGAGCGCTGTGTCGCCATTGGGCGCGAGGTAGACGGCGACCACGAAGGGAATCATGAGGATCGCGCCGACCGCGGGCACGAGCGGGTAGGAGCGCACGTCGCGCACGCCGAAGCGATCGCCGAGCCAGCCGCCCAGGAAAGTTCCTCCGACGCCTGCGGTCAAGCCGATCAACGCGGCCATTTGGCCGTAATGCAGCGGCCCCATGCCGTGCACGCGCTCGAAGAACGCCGGGTTGAACGCGCCGGCGCCGTAGCCATAGAAGGCGTGAAGGGCGCCCGCGAACGCGAGGTGCCAGAACGAAGGCAACTTGCGCAGGAAGTCGAACACCTCGCGCAGCGAACCTTGGTTCGCCGAGCCGCGCCCGCTCTCCCAATGACCGCGCGTCGGCTCACGCAGCGTGAACCAAACCAGGCCGGCCAACACCACGCCGGGTAGGCCGACGACCATGAACGCCGTGCGCCAGTCGAAGTATTCGCGCATCCAGCCGCCCGCGAAGACGCCGATCGAGCCGCCGATCGGAATGCCAAGCGCGTAAATCGCGAGCGCCCGCCCGCGGCGCTCAGCGGGGAACAGGTCCGCGATCAGCGAATGCGCCGGTGGGCTGCAGCCCGCTTCGCCGATTCCTACAAACACGCGGGTCAGCGCGAGGCTCACGAATCCGAGCGCGAGGCCCTGCAACGCGGTCATCAGGCTCCAGAACGCGAGCGCGACGGCGATGACGCGGCTGCGACGGCTGCGATCGGCGAAGCGCGCGATCGGCACGCCGAGCGTCGAGTAGAAGACGGCGAACGCGGTGCCGCCGAAGAAGCCGCGCTGCCAATCCGCGAGGCCGAACTCGTTGCCAATCGGCTCGATCAGGATGTTGACGATGGTGCGGTCGATGAAGTTGAAGACGTAGACGACGACGAGCAGCGCGAGCGCATAGCGCGAATACGCGGGCGAGAACTCCGAGGCGCGCGGAGTCGTGGCGAGCGCGGGCGCTGTCATGCGGTGCGCAAGTTCGATCAGGCGCGGTGCGCGGGTCAAGAGGCGCGCGCCAGAAACTCGCGGCCAGCCAGAAAAGCCAGCGGCGCTCGCCCCGTGCGCGGAGCGAGCGCCGCTCAGAACCTAACAGCTGTTCGAACTCAGTTCTTGCGGCTGCGGATCGCAACGCCGATGACGCCGGCGCCGAGCACGAACAGCGCAAAGGCCGCGGGCTCCGGAATCGCGTGCGCCGCGTTGCCCGTCGTCGGCGGCACGGGCCCGACCGGGCCGGCGGCGAGAGCCGGAGCCCCGAGCAGCAGTGAACCCAGCATCAGCGTGCGCAGAGTGCGCATAGACCCTCCAGAAGGCAGGCATCCTAAAGTGACCCAGATCACGAAACAAGTGACGTTTTCCGTCGGACAGTGAGTGACTGCTCGCATTTGGCTGGATTCGCCAAAGTTGCGTCAGCCGCCGGCGGCTGGAGTAGGCTGGCCGCAACTCGCGCGAGGAGACCCGCATGGGCGTTCATCATCTTGCCTTCGCCACCAAGGACCTGGAGGTGAACCACCGCTTCTACACCGAGGCCATGGGTTTCGACCTCGTGAAGGTCGAAGTCACCAAAATGGGCAAGGGCTGGGCGAAGCACCTCTTCTACTCGACCGGCTCGAAGCGCGACCAATTGATCGCCTTCTGGGACCTGCACGACCCCTCGCTGGGCGAGTGGAGCGCCGACATCTCGCGGGGCCAAGGCTTACCGGTGGGCGTCAATCACCTGGCCTTCTCCGCCGACGACCTCGCCGACCTCGCCCGCCGCAAGGAGCGCTGGCTCTCAGGCGGACACGACGTGATGGAGATCGACCACGACTGGTGCGTCTCTGTGTACACCACCGACCCGAACGGGATTCTCGTGGAGTTCAGCACCCTGACGCGCGATTTCACGGAGGCCGACCGCGCCGAAGCGCAGGTCCTGCTGGCCGATCCGGCACCCACGCTCAGGCGCGACCCGAAGTCTGTCGTGATTCACAAGGCCGCGGACTGGGCGGCGAAGCGCAGCGCCGCGGCGTAGCCCGCTCGCGTTAGCTCGGCGACGTAGCGATCAGCGCCGCGCGCTCGAGGCCGGCCTCGCGGTGAGACAGGCCCGCCTGGTATTCCGCGGCGGTGAGCATGTCGAGCATGCCGGCGCGGCGCTCGTAGTGGACGAGCAGCAGTTCGTCCCAGGCTTCGGCAAGCGCGTGGCTCAGGTCGCCGACCGCGAGGCCGACCGGTTCGCCCACGAAAACCGGGCCGCGACCGCGCCGCACGACGTACGGGAGCGTGTTTTGGCCGTAGCGGCGGTACGCGGCGGCGCCGCTCACGCCCGCGCCGCTGGGCGCGCCGGGCGGGTAGCTCGCGCGCTCGCGGTGGCGGTTCAGGTTCAGCATGAACAGCGGGCGCTCGGGAGCTCCCGCGAGGAACGCCTCGAGTTCGCGGGGGTCCGGGGCGATTGCGCGATTCTCCGCCAGCAAGGCGCCGATGGCCGCCTTCGGCGTGCTTGCGCCGCGCCCGAGCAGCCGCGCACCGAGCCGCGCGAGGGCGAGGGCGACGCGAGGGATGGTGCGCGGCCGCACCACGAGCGTGATCGCCTCGCTGAGCGCGTCCTGCGCGTGCGGGTTTTCGAGCCGCAGCGATTCGGCGGCGAGTTCGCGCGAGGGGAACGCGTCGATCGCGAGCCAGTCGAAGCGCGTCGCGCAGCCGCACAGCACCGCATCGACGCGCCCGAGGTACGCGCGCGCGCCGCCGCTCGCGCGCGCAGCTCCGTCGTGCGCAGCGAGAAACGCGGGCCACGCCGCGGCCTCGCGCAGCGCGAACAGCGAAACGAGCGCGAGCCGCTCGGTCGGGTCGCCCGTGCGCAGGGCCTCGAGTTGTTCCTCGCTGCGCGAGACAGCCACCGCTACTCCCGATTCCCCGGCACGTCGCCGCCGTCGAGCCAAGCGCCCAAAATTTCGTTCACGCGCTCCGGCGCTTCCTGCTGCACCCAGTGCGAGACGCCCGGCAGGTAACGCAGTGTTAGGTCTTTTACGTAACGGTCCGTGCCGAGACTGAGTTCCTTGCCGAGCGCGCTGTCCTCTTCGCCCCAGACCATGAGCGTCGGCGCTTCGATCGTCGGCACGGGCGCACTCGCGGCGCCGAGACTGCGGCCCGCGGCGCGGTACCAGTTCAGCATCGCCTTCATCCCGCCCGGCCGCAGCGCGTTCGTGCGGTAGACGGCGAGCACCTCGTCGGGGAAGCGGCTCTTGTCGACGGCCATGCCGCGGAACGCCTCGCCGACCGCGGCGGCGCCGCGGCGCGTGAGCAGGAACTCCGGCAGCCACGGCAACTGAAAGAACGCGGCGTAGCGCGAGCGCTTGCGCTGCGCCTTGTTCGTTTGCAGCTCTTCGCGGAAGCGCGCCGGGTGCGGGACGTTGAAGATCGCGAGGCGCGCGAGTGGGCGCAGTCTTCGGAGCGCGAACTCCCAGGCGACCACTGCGCCCCAATCGTGGCCCGCCAATAACACTTCGCTCGCGCCGGAGGCGTCGATCAGGTTCGCGATGTCGCGCGTCAGTTCATCGAGGTGGTACGCCGCTACGCCGCGCGGTTGCGGGCTGTTGCCGTAGCCGCGCTGGTTCGGCGCCCACACGCGGTAGCCGCGCGCCGCGAGGAACGCGATCTGGTGGCGCCACGAGAACGCACACTCCGGGAAGCCGTGCAGTAACAACGCGAGTCTCGGGCTGGCGGCGTCGCCCGCGGTGGCGACCTCGAAGCGCAGCGCGCCGGCTTGGATGAACTCGTAGTGCAGCGTGTCTGCCGACGGCATCTTGCTCTAATGCCTACGCGACCGGCACGTCGCCGACGAGCGTGACGCGCTCCATGCGCCGGTACTCCGTGCGCGCGTCGGCGACGACGCGGTGCTGCGTACAGCGGTTGTCCCACATCGCGAGCGAACCCTTGCGCCAGCGGAAGCGGCACTGGATGTCCGGGTTCTCGACTTGCTTGCAGAGCAGCGCGAGCAGCGTCTCGCTCTCCGCCGGCTTCATGCCGACGATTTTGCGCGTGAACACCGAGTTCACGAACAGCGCCTTGCGCCCGCTCTCGGGGTGGCGGCGCACCACCGGATGCGTCGACGACTCAATCGGCACGCCCTGCTTGTCCGCCGACTTCTGGTGAACCGACGGATCGTGGAACGCCTCGAGCCCATCGACGAAGCGCTGGAGTTTGTCCGAGAGCCCTTCGTACGCGAGGTACATGTTCGCCCACATCGTGTCGCCGCCGACCGCTGGCACCGCGACCGCGCGCAGGATCGAGCCCTTCGGCGGCGCCTTCTCGAACGTCACGTCGCTGTGCCACGCATCCGCGACGAAGGGCCGCTTCGCATCGCTCTCGAGCACGATGATCTCGGGGTGCCCTTCGTTCTTGCGGTGCTGCAAGACGGGGTGGATGTGCAGCTCGCCGAAGTTGCGCGCGAAGGCTTTGTGCTGAACCACGTCGATGTCCTGGTCGCGGAAGAACAACACGTGATGCTTCAGCCAACCTTCGTTGAGTTCTTTCGCGGTGACGGGATCGACTGGCTGCGCGAGATCGATGCCGCCGACTTCTGCGCCAATTGCTCCCGCAATCGGTTCGAAGGCTAGAGCCATACGGGGTCTCCCTCAGTCAAGGCGAACGAGAATGCGCTCACCGCATGCCATAGCCGAATCGCCTTCGATCTTCCCTGGTTACTTCGCTCGGCTCCGAGGACTCCGCCTCGCTGCGCGCTTCGTCCCCGCGCGAAGCGCGCGAGGACGAATCTTCCTTGTTGACTCCGCTCGGCTCCGAAGACTTCGCCTCGCTGCGCGCTTCGCTTGCGGCCTCAGCGGCTTGCATTGGGGGGTTCGGCATCCGAGTCATTCTGGCTTGGGCCTCCTTGCGTCCGGCCGGCGGCCCTTGCCCGGCGCTGCGCGGCTGAGTGAGGCTCCCGCATGGCGCAGCGCGAAAACCCGGGCAGCTGGATCGATCAGGCGCGCTACCCGGTGGCGAAGCTCGAAGGGCCCGCAGGCCGCGCGCTCGTGGCGGGCTGCCGCAAACAGCTCGCCGAGAGCGGCGCCTGCGAGCTGCCCGCGTTCCTGCGGCGCGAGGCGCTCACGCGCATGCAGCGCGAAGCCCGCGAAATCGCGGAGCTCGCGCACTACCAAACCGGGAAAGCCACGGCGTACCTCGAGTCGCCGGCGGAGCACTGGCCTGCTGGCCACCCGCGCAAGCGCTGGCAGCCGTTTCGCGTCGGCGCCGTCGCCTACGACCTAATTCCTCGGGAGCACGCGCTGCGCCAGCTCTACGAATGGGACGGGCTCACGCAGTTCATCGCCGCCTGTCTCGGCGAGCCGCGACTGCACTTCTATGCGGACCCGCTCGGCGCGCTCAACATCGCGGCGATGGGCGACCGCGACGAGCTCGAGTGGCACTTCGACCAGACCGACTTCGTCGTCTCGCTCGCGCTCGTGCCCGCCGAGCGCGGCGGCGATTTCCTGTACGCGCCCCGCGTGCGCAGCGATGCGGACGAGTGTTATCGCGACGTGGCGGAAGTGCTCGACGGCATCTCGCCGCGCGTGCGCCGCGTCGCGATGGAGCCGGGCGCGCTGCTGCTCTTCATGGGGCGCCACTCGATCCACCGCGTCACGAAGATTCGCGGCGCGCGCGAGCGGCTGGTCGCCCTGCTCGCGTACGACCGCAAGCCCGGCACCTGCGCGAGCCCTCTGCTCCAGCAAGGCCGCTATGGCCGCATCGTGCGCCCGGCGGGCGAAACGGCGAGTCTCTAACAATCGATGCAGCGACAGCGAACGGAGAAAGACATGAAGTGGAAGATCGGCGACGTCTCGGTCACGAAGATCGTCGAAGTGGAAGTCGCAGGCAAAGCGACCTGGATTCTGCCCGACCTGACCAGCGAGAACCTCGCGACCGTGCCGTGGTGCAAGCCGCACTTCGCGACCGACGACGGCCAGGTCGTGATGAGCATCCACGCGCTGCTGATCGAATCGCAGGGCCAGCGCATCATCGTCGACACCTGCGTCGGCAACGACAAGAACCTCGCCATCCCGAACTGGAACAAGCGCCAAGGGCCGTTTCTCGCGGACATCGCAGCGGCTGGCTTTCCGGCGGACTCGATCGACACCGTGCTGTGCACGCATCTGCACGTCGATCACGTCGGCTGGAACACCAAGCTCGAAAATGGCAAGTGGGTGCCGACCTTCGCGAACGCGCGGTATCTGTGGAACCGCGCCGAGTACGAGCACTGGTCGAAGACCGAGCAGAGCGAGTACGGGTCCGTGATCCAGGAATCGGTGCTGCCCGTTTACGAGGCGGGCAAAGTCGATCTCGTGACGCCTAATCACGTCGTCACGAACGAAGTGAGACTCGAGCCGACGCACGGGCACACGCCGGGCCATGTGAGCGTGCACATCCACTCGCGCGGAGAAGAAGCGGTGATTACGGGCGACCTGATGCATCACCCCGCGCAGTGCGCGCACCCGGAGTGGCGCAGCAGCGCCGACAGCGACGGCGCGCGAGCCGAGCAGACGCGGCGCGATTTCCTCGCGCGCTACGCAGACCGCCCGGTGCTCGTGATCGGCACGCACTTCGCGACGCCGACCGCCGGCAAGATCGTGAAGGACGGCGGCACGTATCGCTTCGCGGTCTGATGAGGTGAGCGCGATCTCGGGAACTGCAACTGCGCTGCCGCGCAGCACGAGACTCTGGTACGCGCTCGGGCAATTCGGCGAAGGCATCAAGAACGAGTCGTTCGCCTATTTCCTGCTGTTCTATTACACGAACGTGCTCGACCTGCCGGGCACGCTCGCGGGCCTCGCGGTGATGGTCTCGTTCATCGTCGACGCATTCACCGATCCTTTGATGGGCGTGATTTCCGACCGCACGCGCTCGCGGCTAGGCCGCCGGCATCCGTGGATCTTCGCCTCCGCGATCCCACTCGCCGCGAGCCTCTACTTGGTGTTCGCGCCGCCGGCCGGTCTCTCTCAGGGCGGCCTGTTCGCGTGGATGCTCGGCTGGACGCTCGTGAACCGCTTCGCGCTCACGATGTTCAACGTCCCGTACTTGTCGCTCGGCGCCGAACTCACGCGCGATTGGAACGAGCGCACCGTGCTCGTCTCGCTGCGCCACAGCTTCGGGCAACTCGCCGGCCTGTTCCCCGCCGTGTTAGGTCTGTTCTGGTTGTTCCGCAGCACAGCGGAGCACGGCGACGGGCGCCTCTACGCGCCCGCCTATCCGCAGTACGCCGCGATCTCCGCGCTGTGCGTGCTCGTCACGATCTTCGCAACGGGCTGGATGACGCGAGACCGTATCGCCGCGCTGCCGCTGCCCGATGGCAGCGCATCCTCGCGCGGCGTGCTGCGGGCGCTCTGGCACGACATGAGCGAACTGCTCGCCCAGCGAGCATTCCGCGCGGTGTTCTTAGGGACCGCGATCTCGTCGGTCGCCTCGGGCGTCACGATTACGCTCGGCCTTCACGCGGGCACCTTCTTCTGGGACGTAGAGCCGCGCATCATGTTCTATTGGCGGATCATCGTGATGGTGGCGATCGTCGCCGGGCTCGGTTTCTGGACGCGCCGCGCGGCAACCCACGAGAAGGGCGCGGTCTTCAGCGAAGGCCTGCTCTGGTACGTCGCGATCCACAGCGTGGTGTGGGCGCTCGCGACCGCAGGCATCTGGCCGGCGCGCGAGAGCGCCAGTTACGTCCCGCTCTACCTAATAGGCACCGGCTTGCTCGGGCCGTTCGCCGTCGCGGCTGTCTTCGCAATGGGCCAGTCGATGATGGGCGACTGCGCCGATCAGGATGAACTGATGAGCGGCCGCCGCCGCGAAGGCGTCTTCTTCGGGGCCTCCTCGTTCGCGCAGAAACTCACCTATGGCGGCGGCGCGCAGGTCGCGGGCGTGATCATCGATGTCGTCGGCCTCGCGGGTGTGCACGACATCGCGAGCGTCACGCCAGAGATGCGCCTGCGCCTCGGCCTCGCAATGCTGCTCTCCGTGCTCGTACTGATCGGGTTCTCGTGGTTCGCATTTCGGCGATACGACCTGACTCGCGCGCGTGTCGCCGAGATCCACGCGCGACTCGAAGCGCGCAGGGGCGCTTAGGGTGAGCGAGCAGACTGGCCTTGCGACGCGCATCACCTACGGGGCGGGCGGTGTCGCGACTTCCGTCAAGGACGCAGCGGTCGTTCACTTCGTCTCGTTCTTCTTCACACAGGTCGCCGGCTTGCCCGCCGAGATGTTCGGCTGGGCCGCGGGCATTGGGCAGATCGTCGACGCGCTGCTCGACCCCGTGATTGGGACTTGGTCCGACAACCACCGCTCGCGCTGGGGACGCCGCCACCCGTTCATGTTCGGCGCGATCGCGCCGTACGCGGTCGGCTTCGTGCTGTTCTTCTCGCCGCCGAGCAGCCTCGGCAACTGGGGATTGTTCGCCTGGGCCGCCGGCTTCTCGGTGATGCTGCGCGTGCTGCTCTCGGTCTTCGCGATTCCGCACGCAGCGCTCGGCGCCGAACTCTCCACTGATTACGTCGAGCGCACGACGATCACCGGCTACCGCACGATGCTCGCGTGGGTCGCTGGCATCCTGCTGCCCGCTGGCGCCTATCTGTTCGTGTTCCAGGCCACGCCCGAAGGCGATGGGCGCCTCGTCGCGGCGAACTACCAGACCTATGCCTGGCTGTCGGCAGGACTGATCGTCACGGCGTGCGGGCTCTCGACGTTCGGCACGCGCGATGTGATTCCGCGTCTGCCCGTTCCGCGCGAGGTGCGGAAGATCTCGCTGCTCGACCCGTTCCGCGATGTGCTCGAGGCGCTAAAGAACGCGAACTTCCGGCGGATTTTCTTGGCGCTCGTGCTGGTGGGCGCCACCACGGGAGTCTCGACGATCCTCGGCACTTACATGCTCGCCTATTTCTGGCAGTTCACGGTGGGCGAGGCTTCCCTGATTACTGTGAGTTCGCTGGTTCCAGCGCTGTTCGCGTTCGCGGTCGTGCGGCCGCTCAGCGCGCGCTTCGAGAAGAAGCCGCTCTACTTCGCCTCGCTGATCGTCTTCATCCTCAACTCGCTCTGGTGGTACGGCGGTCGCCTCTACGGGCTGCTGCCCGGCAACGACTCGGCCGGCCTGATCGCGCTCGCGCTGCTGCACAACTTCATCGTGGTTGCGGCGCTCGTACTCAATGGAACCGTCTGGGCGTCGATGATTGCGGACATCGCGGACGAGCACGAAGTCGAGACGGGCGAGCGCAAGGACGGCGTGTTCTTCGCAGCGCAGGCGTTCGGCCTGAAAGTGCCGACGGGCCTTGGCCAAATGGCGGGTGGCTTCCTGCTCGCCTGGGTGGGCATCGAGAAAGGAATGCAGCCTGGCGCGGCGTCGGAAGAGGTGATCTTCCGCCTCGGCCTGGTCGCCGGCCCGCTGGTCGCGATCTCGCTGCTCCTGCCGCTGGTGGTGATGCTCGGCTTCGATCTCTCACGCGCCCGCCACGGCGAACTACGCCGCACGCTCGACGCGCGCGAAAAGCATTAGAGGCGCCGCGCGTTCATGCGCGCACGCCCTTCAGCGCGATCGCGTGCGCGGGTTCGTCTGGCAGCGCGGGCAGCGCAATGCGCATGCCGCGCTCGGTGCGCGTCACCTGCAGGGTCGCGCCGCCAACGAGCTCCGCGGAGTCCGCGCGCAGACCCAACAGCTCGATCGTCGCGGGCGTCTCGGGTTTTGCGAGCAGCCAGGCGTACAGCGTTTCGCCACGCGCGGTGAAACGCAGGGCAAAGCCCTCCGCGGTCTCGCCCGCGGCGCGCGTCCATGGCTTCGTGCCGTAGAGCGCCTCGCCATAACGCTTCGTGAAGCTGCCGAGCCAGCGCAGCCGGTCGAGCTGCGGCTCCGGGATCAGCGCGTCTTCGCCGCGCGGCCCGACGTTCAGCAATAAGTTCCCGTTCTTGCTCGCGATGTCGACGAGCGAAGTGATCAGCGCCTCGCGCGAAAGGAAGTCTTCGGGTCGCGAGGCGCGGTTGAAGCCGAAGCTCTTGTCGATGCCGCGCACGCACTCCCACTTCTCAGGGCGAACGTCCGCGAAGGTCGTGTACTCGGGCGTGCGCGTGTCGCAGTGCAATCCGGCTGGCGGCTTTAGCCCGCCGCCGTGGGCGAGGACTGCGGCCTTCACGCGCGCGTTGAAGCGATTGCGCACGAACGCGAGGCGCATGAGCCGCCCGAACGGGAACACCGGCGTCCAGCGGTCGTTCACCAGGCCCTCGGGAATCTCGTTGTAGTAGTCGGCGAAGAGGCGCAGTAGCGAGGCTCTGTCGCCAGCCCAGGAAATGTCGTTCCAGAGCACGTCCGGGCGTACGCGCTGGATCAGCTCGCGAAACTGCGCGTCGGCGTAGCGCGGGTAGTCACCGCCAGGCGCGGCGGCGATCAGGTCGCCGATGTTCGCGATCGGGCGCGCGTCGAAAGTCCAATCGAGCCCGCCGGAATAATAAACGCCGAAGCGGATTCCGCGCGCGCGCACCGCGCTCGCGAGTTCGCCCACGGCATCGCGCCGCGTCTGAAAGTTCGCGCGCTTCGGGTTCCGCACTTGGCTCGGCCAGAGGCAAAAGCCGTCGTGGTGCTTGGTGACGAGCACGATGTAGCGCGCGCCCGCCGCGGCGAATTGATCCGCCCATGCCGCCGGATCCCATTTCTGTTCGACCGTGCGGCGGAACTCATCGACGAACTCCGACATCGGTCTCGTGCCGAAATGCTCGCGGTGGTATTTCGAAACGCTCGACCCCGGGAAGCGCAGGGAGTTCTCATACCACTCGGTGTACGGAACCTCGACCTGCATGTCGTCGTAGCGCTTCATCAAGAGCTCGGTGATCTCGTGCTCGCGCGGCGCGAACCCAATCACTGACGCGGGCGTCCAGTGCACGAAGATCCCGAGCTTCGCCTCGTCGTACCAGGGCGGCGCGACGTGGCGCTTCAGGCTGTCGAGCGTGGGCTCGTAATGAACCGGCGTCGCGCTCACTCGGGCAGCAGCCGCGCGAACAGCGCGAGCGTGTTCTCGCCGAGCGCGAGGCGCACTTCGTCGGGCGTGAAGCCTTCGGCGAAGAGTGCCTCGACGAGCACGGCGGTCTCGCTGCTGTCGAACGCGGTGGTGACCGCGCCGTCGAAATCGCTGCCGAGCGGGACGTGCTCGATGCCGACGAGGTCTCGCACGTGGCGCATCGCACGCGCGACGGCGCGCGGCGCGGTGTCGCACACGGCGCCCTCGAACGCGCCAATTCCGATGAGGCCGCCATTCGCCGCAACTCCGCGGATCTCGTCGTCACTCAGGTTGCGCGGGCCGGGGCACGTGGCCTTGACGCCCGTGTGCGAGACGACGACGGGGCGAGTCGCTTGCGCGAGCACGTCGCGAATTGTTGCGGGGGAAGCGTGCGCGAGGTCGGCGATCAGCGAGAGCTCCTCCATCCGCGCCAGCGCGGCGTGGCCAAGCTCGGTGAGGCCGTGCTTCTCTTCGCCTGCCGAAGAGCCCGCGAACGGGTTATCAAAGAAATGCGCGAAGCCGATCATGCGGAAGCCCGCGGCGTAGAGTTCGTCCAGCGACTCGACGCGGCCGTCGAGTGCGTGCATGCCTTCGAGCCCGAGGAAGCCCGCAGTGCGCTGCGCGTCCTTGGCGTGCGCGGCGAGGTGTCTCGCGAGATCGCCGCGCGTCGCGATCAGCGTGAACTGGCCCTTCGATTCGGCCGCTGCCTCCCGTAACACCTTGGCTTGATG
>JANNDT010000265.1:0-9078 GCA_031387905.1 Deltaproteobacteria bacterium | reverse complement strand
GAGCGCAGCGGGCGCAGCTTCGTGTTTCGCTTCCAGGATCTGGTGGTGCTGCGCGCGGCGAACAGCCTGTACGAGGCGCGCGTTCCTGCGGTGCGCGTGCGGCGGGCGCTGCGCGCGCTGGCTCGCGAACTCGGCGGTGCGCGATCGCTATCAGGCCTGCGCATCGCGGCGGACGGACGCCGCGTGGTCGTGCACCACGAAGGCGCGCAGTTCGAGCCCGAGAGCGGGCAGCTCGTGCTCGACTTCTCACTCGACGCGCTCGCGAAGCAGGCGTCGAAAGTGACGCGCGCGAAGCTCGGCGCGAATGCGCGCAGCCACGCGCGAGGGGGTCACGCTGTGCGCACCGTGACCGCGGCCGAAACCGCGACGCCCGCGAATCGCGCGCTCGCCGAGCGCGCGTACGGGGAGGCGCTCGCACTCGAAGCGCGCGACCCCGCCGCCGCGCAGCGCGCCTACCGCCGCGCACTCGCGCGCGATCCCACGTTCGTGGAGGCCGCGGTGAATCTCGCGCGGCTGCTCCACGAAGCGGGCCGCGCGAAGGACGCGGTCGCGCTCTACCGCGAAGCGCTCGGCCGCGCGCCCGACGACGCCGAGATCCACTACAACCTCGCGCTCGCGCTCGAAGACACCGCGGGCGCGGCCGCCGCGATCGCCGAGTACGAGCGCTCGCTCGCGCTCGACGCGAGCTTCGCCGACGCGCACTGGAACCTCGCGGGCCTGCTCGAAGCGGCGGGGAAGAAGGCGGAGGCGCTCAGGCACTACCGGGCGTATCAGAAGCTGACGTGCTGAGCGGCAGCTCCGGCTTCGAAAGCCGCGCTCGCGAGCGCGGCTAGTTCAGCCTGACCTCGCTCTGCGCCTCCATCCGGGCAAGCGCGAGCAACCACGGATCCCACCGGCTCTCGGCCACATCGATCTCGGCGAGCTGCACGAGGCTCGCCTCGGCCACCTCCGGCTCTCGTTCGAGCAGCCGCAGCTCCGTTTCGTCCCGCTTCTTGCTCACCGTTCACCCCCATCGCCCCAATCCGCAGTGGCGATCGTGGCAGGCTGGGCCCGCGGCGCGGGCTGTCAATCGCTGCGCTGCGTATCGGGCGCCTTACGTCACGAAATGAGTGACCGAAGCACGCACTTCGACTGCCCATCTTCGGCTCGTTTCCTAGAATGCGCGGCATCGAGGGACTGATGCTGCAACTGCGAGGGGCGCGCGCCGCGACCGATGCGCGCATCGCATCTCTGCTCGACGTGTTTCGCCAGCGCGGCGTCCGGCTCGCGGCGCTTGCTGCGCGCTACGTGCACTACGTCGATGCGAGCGCGGAGCTGAACGCGCAGGAGCGCGCGGTGCTGGACGCGCTGCTCACCTACGGGCCGCGCGAGGCCGGCACTGCGGACGCCGAGGGGGTCACGCTGTTCGTGGTGCCGCGGCTCGGCACGATCTCGCCGTGGTCGTCGAAGGCGACGGACATCGCGCGCACGTGCGGGCTGGCGAGCGTGCGGCGCATCGAGCGCGGGGTGGCGTGGACGCTCGCCGGCGCGAGCGAGGCCGAGGCGCTCGGCTGCGCGGACTTGCTGCACGATCGCATGACGGAGAGCGTGCTGGTGCGCGCCGAAGACGCCGCGGGCCTCTTCCGCCGCGCCGAGCCGGCGCCTTTCGCGAGGGTCGATTTGCTCGCCGGCGGGCGGGCGGCGCTCGAAGCCGCGGACAAGCAGCTCGGCCTCGCGCTCGCGTCCGACGAGATCGACTACTTGCTGGCCGCCTACCGCGAGCTCGGCCGGAACCCCTCGGACGTCGAGCTGATGATGTTCGCGCAGGCGAACTCCGAGCATTGCCGGCACAAGATCTTCAACGCGTCGTTCCGGCTCGACGGCGAGCCGCAGGAGCGCTCGCTGTTCCAGATGATTCGCAACACGCACGAGCGCTCGCCCGACGGAGTGCTCTCGGCGTATCGCGACAATGCGGCCGTAATTACCGGCAGCGAGGCGACGCGCTTCTTCGCGGACCCGGAGACGCACGCCTTCACGCCCGTGCGCGAAGCCGCGCACATCGTGATCAAGGTGGAGACCCATAATCACCCGACAGCGATCTCGCCCTACCCCGGCGCTGCAACTGGCGCCGGTGGTGAGATCCGCGACGAAGGCGCGACTGGGCGCGGCGCCAAACCCAAGGCCGGGCTCACGGGCTTCAGCGTCTCGAACCTGAGAATCCCGGGCGCCGTGCGGCCGTGGGAGAAGGACTTCGGCAAGCCCGCGCGCATCGCCTCGGCGCTCGAGATCATGCTCGACGGACCGCTCGGCGGCGCGAGCTTCGCGAACGAGTTCGGGCGGCCCGCGCTATTGGGGTATTTCCGCACGTTCGAGGAGCGCGTGCCCGGCGTGCGCGGCGACGAAGTGCGCGGCTACCACAAGCCGATCATGCTCGCGGGCGGGATCGGCGCGGTGCGGCCGGGGCACGTCGAGAAGGCCGCGGTTCCGGCGGGCGCGAGACTTGTGGTGTTAGGCGGCCCGGCGCTGCGCATCGGGCTCGGCGGCGGCGCGGCGAGTTCGGTCGCGTCGGGCGCGAGCGACGCGGAACTCGATTTCGCCTCGGTGCAGCGCGACAACGCCGAGATGGAGAGGCGCTGCCAGGAAGTGATCGACGCCTGCGTCGCGCAGGGCGCGAGGACTCCGATTCTGTCGATCCACGATGTCGGCGCGGGCGGGCTCTCGAACGCGTTGCCCGAAATCGTGCATGGCGCGGGGCGCGGCGCGCGGATCGAGCTGCGCGCGATCCCGAACGACGACCCCGGCATGTCGCCGCTCGAGATTTGGTGCAACGAGGCGCAGGAGCGTTACGTGCTGGCGATCGCGGCCGAGCGCATCGCCGAGTTCGAGGCGCTCTGCCAGCGCGAGCGCTGTCCCTACGCGATCGTCGGCGAGACCACGGCGGACGAGCGACTCGTGGTGCACGACGCGCACTTCGCGAACGAGCCCGTCGATGTGCCGCTCGCGCTCGTGCTCGGCAAGCCGCCGCGCATGCTGCGCGATGCGAAGCGCGCGCCCGTGCGGCTGCGCGCGCTCGACCTAACTGCTGCGACGCTGCCCGACGCGATCTGGCGCGTGTTGCACTTGCCGGCGGTCGCCGACAAGACTTTCTTGATCTCGATCGGCGACCGCAGCGTGGGCGGCCTCGTCTCGCGCGACCCGATGGTCGGCCCGTGGCAGGTGCCCGTCGCCGACGCCGCGGTCACGCTCGCGGGCTGGGGCACGAACGCCGGCGAAGCGATGGCGCTGGGCGAGCGCACGCCGCTCGCGCTGATCGACGCCGCGGCCTCGGCGCGCATGGCGGTCGCGGAAGCGCTCACGAACTTGTTATCGGCGGACGTGCCCGCGCTCTCGCACGTGAAGCTGTCCGCGAACTGGATGGCCGCGGCCGGGCACCCCGGCGAAGACGCGCGGCTGTATGAAGCCGTGCGCGCCGTCGGCATGGAGCTGTGCCCGGCGCTCGGCATCGCGGTGCCCGTCGGCAAGGATTCGCTCTCGATGCGCACGCAGTGGACGGAGGGCGACGAGGCGCGCTCAGTGGTCGCGCCGCTCTCGCTGATCGTGACCGCGTTCGCGCCGGTGCGCGACGTGCGCGCGAGCCTCACGCCGCAGCTGCGCACCGACCGCGGGCCGACGCGGCTGCTGCTCGTCGATCTCGCGCGCGGCAAGCTGCGGCTCGGCGGCTCGGCGCTCGCGCAGGTGTACGAACAGCTGGGCGACTGCGCGCCTGACCTCGATGCGCCCGAGGATTTGCGCGCGTTCGCGGCAGCGCTGGTGGATCTGCGCGAAGCGCGGCTGGTGCAGGCGTATCACGATCGCAGCGATGGCGGGCTGTTCGTGACGCTCCTCGAGATGGCGTTCGCGGGTGGCACCGGCATCGACGTGCGCCTCGAAGCGAGCGCGAGCGAGTTGTTAGCGAGATTGTTCGCGGAAGAACTCGGCGCGGTGCTGCAAATACGGACGGCCGACGTGCCCAGCGCGCTCGAGATCTTCGCGCGCCACGGCCTCGCGGATTGCGTCGCCGATGTCGGCGCGCCCGCGGCCGGCGACCGCGTCCGCATCTTCGCGAACGACGCGCTCGCCTACGACGAAGCGCGCGCCACGCTGCGCGGCTGGTGGTCGGCGACGACCCACGCGATCGCGCGCCTGCGCGACGACGCCGCCTGCGCGGACGAAGAGCAAGCCGCGCGCGTCGACCTCGCGAACCCAGGCATTACGGTGCACGCGCCCTTCGATTTTTCGGCGCCGGCAATCTCGCGCGGGGCGCGCCCGCGGGTCGCGATCCTGAGAGAGCAAGGCGTGAACGGTCAGGTCGAGATGGCCGCGGCGTTCCACCGCGCCGGCTTCGAGCCGATCGATGTGCACATGACCGACGTGCTCGACGGCGGCCGCTCGCTCGCCGAGTTCCGCGGCCTCGCCGCGTGCGGCGGCTTCTCCTACGGCGATGTACTCGGCGGCGGCGGCGGCTGGGCGAAGTCGATTCTCTTCAACGCCCGCGCGCGCGACACCTTCGCCGCGTTCTTCGCGCGCGAGGACAGCTTCACGCTCGGCGTCTGCAATGGTTGCCAGATGCTCTCGCAGCTGAAAGAACTGATCCCCGGCGCGGAGGCGTGGCCGCGCTTCGTGCGCAACCGCTCGAACCGCTTCGAGGCGCGGCTGGCGATGATCGAAGTGCTCGAGAGCCCGTCTGTGTTGCTGCGCGGCATGGCCGGCGCGCGACTCCCGATCGTGGTGGCGCACGGCGAGGGGCGTGCCGAGTTCGAGGGCGCGCCGGGCGTCGTGGCCGCCCGCTTCGTCGATGGAAATGGCCGCGTGGCCGAGAGCTACCCCGCGAACCCGAACGGCTCGCCGGGCGGGCTCACCGGATTAACCACGCCGGACGGCCGCGCCACCCTCCTAATGCCTCACCCCGAGCGTATCTTCCGCACGGTGCAGCATTCCTGGCGCCCGGATGCGTGGGGCGACGACGGGCCGTGGATGCGGCTGTTCCGCAACGCGCGGGAGTGGCAGTCATGAAGGAGCTCGAACTGAGTGCGCTGACGGCGGTTTCGCCGATCGACGGCCGCTATGCCGCACGCACCGCGAGACTGCGCGCGCTGGCGAGCGAGTACGGGCTGATTCGCTACCGCGTGATCGTCGAGGTGGCCTGGCTGCGCGCGCTCGCGGCGCACGCGGGCGTGCCCGAAGTGCCGCGCTTCTCCGCGAAAGCGGAGTCGTTCCTGGATGCGTTGCTCGCGGGTTTCTCGGAGACCGACGCCGCGCGCATCAAAGAAATCGAGCGCACCACCAACCACGACGTGAAATCGGTCGAGTATTTCCTGAAGGAGCGCTTCGCGGCGCTGCCCGAACTCGCGGCCGTCGCCGAGTTCGTGCACTTCGCGTGCACCAGCGAGGACATCAACAACCTCGCCTACGCGCTGATGCTGCGCGACGTGCGCAGCGAGGTGTCATTGCCCGACCTCGACGGCGTGATCGCCACGCTCGGCGCTTCTGCGGAGAGCTGGGCCGACCTCGCGATGCTCTCGCGCACTCACGGCCAGCCCGCCTCGCCCACCACGCTCGGCAAGGAAATCGCGAACGTGGTGGCCCGCCTCGCGCGCGGCCGGGCGCGTTTTGCGGGCGTCGAGATTCTCGGCAAGGCGAACGGCGCGGTGGGCAACTACAACGCCCACGTCGCCGCGTATCCGGACGTTGACTGGGAGGCCGTCTCGCGCGGCTTCGTCGAGGGCTTAGGCCTCGCCTGGAACCGCTTCACCACGCAGATCGAGCCGCACGACTGGATCGCCGAGTACGCCGACGCGCTGGCGCGCCTCAACACCATCGGCATCGACTTCGCGCGCGACGTCTGGGGCTACGTCTCGCTCGGTCATTTCCGCCAGCGCACCGTGACTGGCGAAGTCGGCTCCTCGACGATGCCCCACAAGGTGAACCCGATCGATTTCGAGAACGCCGAAGGGAACTTTGGCGTCGCCAACGCATTGTTACGGCACCTTTCCGAGAAACTGCCGATCTCGCGCTGGCAGCGCGACCTCACGGATTCGACCGTGCTGCGCAAAGTGGGCAGCGCCGCGGCTCACACCTCGATCGCGTGGCAATCGCTCGCGCGCGGGCTGTCGCGGCTCGAGGCCGACGCGCTCGCGATGTCGGAAGAACTCGACGGGGCGACCGAGGTGCTGGCCGAGGCCGTGCAAACCGTGATGCGCCGCTATGGCGTGCCCGAGCCCTACGAGAAACTGAAGGCGCTGACGCGGGGGCGCGGCATTTCGCGCGACGACCTCGCGCGCTTCGTCGATGCGCTCGAGATCCCCGACGACGCGAAAGCGCGACTGCGCGCGCTCACGCCCGCGCGTTACACCGGCCACGCGGGCGCGCTCGCGCGCAAGCGCGAGGCATAAGGCCGTGGCCGCGAACAAGGGCGACGACTGGCAGATCTCCGCGCGCGAGCGGCGCGTGCAGACCGTCTGCCTGATGGTCCTCGCGACGATCGGCATCGCGTTCTCGCTCTGGTGGCTGCGCCCGGTGCTGATCCCGTTCGTGATGGCGCTCTTCATTGCGCTCGCGCTCGGCATGGGCGTCGACCTGCTGGCGACGCACACTCGGCTGCCGCGCCGAGTCGCGCTGCCGCTCGTGCTGTTGTTGGGGCTGCTCGCGCTCGCAGGCGTCGGCGCACTCGTCGCAAGCTCGGTGAGCGAACTCGCCGCGGGCAGCGACGCCTATGCGGCACAGATCGGCGCGCTCGTGGACGACGCCACGAGCTACCTGCCCGCTTGGGCCAGCAGCCGCATCGGTGAGGGCATGACCCAGCTGCGCGCGATTCCGGTCGCCACGATCGGGGGCCTGTTGCAGGCGATCACCAACACCGTGGTCGGCCTGCTCTCGAACTCGCTGATCGTGGTGGTGTTCCTGTTCTTCCTAATGCTCGGCGCCGACACCTTCAGCCGCGAGCAGCGCGGCACTTGGGGCCAGATCGTGCGGCGCGTGCAGGCCTACCTGGCAGGCAAGATCGCGTTATCCGGCGTGAGCAGCGTGGGGGTCGCCATCACGCTGCTGTTTCTCGATGTGCCGCTCGCGATGGTCTGGTCGCTGCTCACGTTCGTGCTGAGCTTTGTGCCCGCGGTGGGCGTCATCGTCGCCCTCGCGTTGCCCGTGCCCGTGCTGTTCGTGAGCCCCGAGGTGAGCCGCGCAACGCTCGTGCTCGCAGTCGCGATTCCCGCCGCAATCCACTTCGTCGCGAACCTGTTCGAGCCGAAAATTCTCGGCGATTCGCTCGGCCTGCACCCGATCACGCTGATGATGGCCCTCGTGTTCTGGACGATGCTGTGGGGGCCGGTGGGCGCGCTGCTGGCGGCGCCGATGACGGCGGTGATCGCGATCCTGCTCGAACGTTTCGACGGCAGCCGCCCGATCGCACAGCTGCTCGCGGGCCAATTCAGCGCGATGCGAAAGGAGTTGTGAGTTTTCAGCTCGAAGAATCGCGTTGGGTGCGCTGGTCGCGGCGCGCTGTTTCGGTGCCCACGGTGTTATTGGCGCTCGTGGTGGTAGCCGCCGGGCTGCCGCTCTGGCTCGCGCTTGCAGCGCTCGTAGATCTCGCGAGCGGCGGCGCGCGGCGCCGCTGGCCGATCGTGCGCAGCGTGGGGCTACTGCTCGGCTACTTGTGGTGGTCCAGCTTCGGCTTCGTCGCGGGCTCAGTGGTCGCGCTGTTCTCGATGCGCGCGCCGCGGAAGGTCTACCTGCGGCGCCTGTTCCGCCTCCAGCAGATCTGGGCGCGCGGGCTCTTCAACGCCGCGCGCCGCTCGCTCTCGCTGCGCGTGCACGTCGAGGAAGGCTTCGTCCCGGACGAGCAGCCGATCTTGTTATTCGTGCGCCACGCCAGCATCGTCGACGTGCTCTTGCCCGCGATGTTCGTGTCCGGCCCCCACGACGTGCTGCTGCGTTACGTGATGAAGCGCGAGGTGCTGTTCGATCCCTCGATCGACATCGTCGGCCAACGCCTCGAGAACGCGTTCGTGAGCCGCGGCAAGGGTTCCGCGGGTCGCGAGGAGCGCGCGATTCGCTCGCTCGCGAGCGGGCTCGGCGCGCGCGAGGGCGTGATCGTGTTTCCGGAAGGCACGCGCTTCTCGGAGGCGAAGCGCACGGACGCGCTCGAGCGCATCCGCGCCTCGGGCGATGCCGAACGCTTCGCGCGTGCGGAGCGCTTGCGCCACGTGCTGCCGCCGCGCAGCCGCGGCTCGCTCGCCGTGCTCGACGAGGCGAAGAGCGCCGACGTCGTCTTCCTGGCGCATCGCGGCTTCGACGGCGCCGTTGGCGCGCTCGATCTCTTGCGCGGCACGCTGATCGGCCGCGCCATCGAGGTGAAGACCTGGCGCGTGCCGCGCGCGCAGATCCCGGCCGATCGCGACGCCTGCCTCGCCTGGCTCGACACCGAGTGGGCGCGCATCGACGCGTGGATCGCAAGCCGCATCGCCAGCGAGGCGCGCTGAACCCCAGCCAAAAGGCAAGAACGTCCCCGATTGCCCCAATCGGGGACGTTCTTGCCTTTTCGGGGCTGCGATAGGGTGCGTCCATGCTCACCACCTCCCTTGCTGACTCCGCTCTCGCCATCGGCGCCGCAATGTTCGCGCTTTGGCTGCTCTCGCTTGCTCTGCGCAACGCGAGCATCGTGGACATCTGGTGGGGCCCAGGCATCGCGCTCGGCGCGTGCGTCGCGTGGCTCGCATCGGGTTCGTCTCACCCGCGCAGTCTGCTGCTCGTCGCGCTGGCGGCGCTCTGGGCGCTGCGGCTCGGCGGTTACTTGTGGTGGCGCAACGGCGGTCACGGCGAGGACCCGCGTTATCAGGCGATGCGCCGGCATTGGGGGCCGCGCTTCCCGTGGATCTCGCTCGCCACGGTCTTCGCGCTGCAGGGCGTGCTGCAGTGGATCGTCTCGTTGCCGCTGCAAGTCGGCGCTGCGGCGCCTGGCGATGCGCCGCTCGGCGCCCTCGACGCGGGGGGCCCGGCCGGGGGGCGCCGCGGCCCCCCCGCGGAGCGCATCGGGCAGGCGCAGGGCGCGCCCCAAACGCCCCG
>JANNDT010000217.1:0-12391 GCA_031387905.1 Deltaproteobacteria bacterium | reverse complement strand
AGATGGTGATGCCCGGGGACAACGTCGAGATCACGGTGGAACTGATCACGCCGATCGCGATGGACAAGGAGCAGCGCTTCGCCATCCGCGAGGGCGGCCGCACGGTCGGCTCCGGCGTCGTCGCCGAGATCCTCGAGTAATTAGGTAACCAAGGGACACCGACAGCATGGCCACCGAAATCGCGACCCAGAAGATCCGCATCCGGATGAAAGCCTACGACCACAAGCTCCTCGACCAGAGCGTCGGCGAGATCGTGGACACGGCTGTACGCACGGGTGCGCGCGTGGCAGGGCCGATTCCGCTGCCGACTTCGATCAATCGCTACACCGTGCTGCGCGGGCCTCACATCGACAAGAAGTCGCGCGAGCAGTTCGAGATTCGCACGCACAAGCGGCTGATCGACATTCTGGACCCGACTCCGCAGACGGTGGATGCGCTGATGAAGCTAGAGCTCGCAGCGGGCGTGGACGTCGAGATCAAGATCTGAGCATTTTGCTCGGCTCTCGAGAGGGATTATGGCGACGGTAGAGATACTGGCAGCGAGCGGCGGCAAGGCGGGGCAAATCGAGCTCGCTCCGGCGATCTTCGAAGCGAAGATCCGCGCGCACCTGTTCCATGCGGAAGTCCGGCGGCAGCTCGCGAAGCGCCGCGCTGGAACGCACTCGACCAAGAACCGCGCGAGCGTGTCGGGCGGCGGCATCAAGCCCTGGAAGCAGAAGGGCACCGGCCGCGCGCGTCAGGGCACGATCCGCGCGCCTCAGTGGGCGGGCGGCGGTGTCGTGTTCGGCCCGACGCCGCGCAACTACGAGCACAAGCTCAGCAAGAAGACGCGGCGCGCGGCGCTCACCGGCGCGATCTCGCTCCGCCACAAGGAAGGCGCGCTCGTGATCGCCGACGGTCTCGCGCTTCCCGAGGCCAAGACGCGGCGCGCGATCGAATTGCTCGGCGCCCTCGGCGTCGCTGGCAAGTCGGTGCTGTTTGTTACGGCGACGCCGCACGCGCAGCTCGAACTCTCTGTGCGCAACCTGCGTGGCATCGACGTGATTCGCGCTGAAGGCCTGAATGTGTACGACGTGCTGCGCCACGAGCGGCTCGTGATCGCCAAGGAAGCGGTCGCAGCGCTCGAGCAGCGCTTGAACGCCGCCAACGCAGGGAGTGAGTCGTGAACATCCATGACGTGATCCTGCGCCCGGTGGTGACTGAGAAGTCCACGGTTGCGCGCGAAGTCTGCAATGCCGTAACGCTCGCGGTCGACACGGGCGCGTCGAAGCAAGACATCAAGCGCGCGGTCGAGGAGCTGTTCAAGGTTTCCGTGCTGCGCGTGCGAACGCTCACGCCGCCGGCAAAGAAGAAGCGCGTCGGCCGCTTCGTCGGCGCGCGTCGCGCGTGGAAGAAAGCAATCGTGGTCCTGGCCGAGGGCCAGAAAATCGAGTTCTTCGAAGGGGTCTGATCGTGCCTGTGAAGATCTACAAACCGACGTCTGCTGGACGCCGTCAAATGAGCGTCCTCGACTACGCCGAGCTCACGAAGGTGCGCCCTCTGCGCTCGCTTGTGACGGGGCGTAAGAACCAGAGCGGCGGCCGCAACGCCCACGGCCACACCACGAGTTGGCATCGCGGCGGCGGCCACAAGCGGCTCTACCGCACGATCGATTTCCTGCGCAACAAGATTGGCATCCCGGCCAAAGTCGCCTCGATCGAGTACGACCCGAACCGTTCCGCGTACATCGCGCTCCTCAACTACAAGGACGGCGAGAAGCGTTACATCCTCGCACCGCTCGGCCTCTCGGTCGGCGACGAAGTGAGTTCGGGCCCCGCCGCCGAGATTCGACCCGGCAACGCGCTGCCGCTCGCGAGCATCCCCCTCGGCAGCGTGATCCACGCCATCGAGATGAAGCCGGGCAAAGGCGCACAGTTGGTGCGCTCCGCCGGCGCCAGCGCGCAGCTGATGGCTCGCGAGGGTGATTATGCGCAGCTGCGCATGCCGAGCGGCGAGAGCCGCCTGATTCTCGGACGCTGCTTCGCGACAGTCGGGCAGGTTGGCAACCTCGAGCACGAGAATGTCAGCATCGGGAAGGCCGGGCGATCGCGTTGGAAGGGTAAGAAGCCCAACGTGCGCGGCGTAGCCATGAATCCAGTCGATCACCCGATGGGCGGCGGCGAAGGCAAGTCATCCGGTGGACGCCATCCGTGCACGCCCTGGGGCGTGCCGACGAAGGGTCACAAGACCCGCACCAAGAAAGCGTCCGACAAGCTCATCTTGAAGCGGAGGAGGTAAGCATGGCCCGCTCTGTAAAGAAGGGGCCGTTCGTGGACCCGAGCCTGCAGCGCAAGGTCGTTCGCGCGACCGCGAGCGGCTCGAAGCAGGTGATCAAGACTTGGTCGCGGCGATCCATGCTGACGCCCGACATGATTGGTCTCACCTTTCACGTCCACAACGGCAAGTTGTTCATGCCCGTCTACGTGACGGAGAACATGGTCGGTCACCGGCTCGGTGAGTTCGCGCCGACGCGCAAGTTCACCGGTCACTCGGTCGTCGCGAAGGCGGTAAAGACGGCATGAGCGCCTCGCACGCCATTCTCCGGAATTGCCGCGTGAGCGCGCAGAAGGCGCGGCTAGTCGCGGACCAGATTCGCGGCATGCAAGTGCAGCGGGTCCTCGACCTGCTCGCGCTGTCTTCGAAGCGAGTCGCACGCCCGATCCGCAAGCTCGTGAAGTCGGCGATCAGCAACGCGGAAGTGAAGAACGACCGCGACAAGGCCGGCATCGACGTAGACAACCTCGTCGTCGCGCGAATCGTGGTCGACGAGGGCGCAAGCCTCTGGCGCATCCGCGCGCGCGCCCAGGGCCGCGCGAATTGGATTCAGCGGCGCACATCGCACATCACGGTCGAGTTGGAGGAGCGATAAAAGTGGGACAAAAAGTCCATCCCTACGGTTTTCGCCTGGGGACGCTCTATGGCTGGAAGTCGAACTGGTTCGACGAGCGGCGTTATCAGGATCAAGTCTTTGAAGACTTCCAGTTGCGGAAGCACATCAAGGCCAAGCTCTATCACGCCGGCATCTCGAAGGTCGTCATCGAGCGCACCGGCGATAAGTGCGTCATCAACATCCACACCGCGCGGCCCGGGATTCTGATCGGGAAGCGTGGTTCGGAAGTCGAGACGCTGCGGCTGGAACTCGCGAAGTTCACGTCGAACGAGATCTTCATCAACATCAAGGAAATCCGGAAAGCGGAACTCGACGCGCAGCTCGTCGCCGAGAGCATCGCGATGCAGCTCGAGCGCCGCGTCGCCTTCCGGCGCGCGATGAAGAAGTCCATGACGGCGACCATGAAGTTCGGCGCCAAGGGCATCCGCCTCGAATGCAGCGGCCGGCTCGGCGGCTCGGAGATGAGCCGCCGCGAACGCTACGCCGAAGGCCGCGTTCCGCTGCACACGCTGCGCGCCGACATCGAGTTCGGTCTCGCGGTGGCGAAAACCACGTACGGCGCGATCGGCGTGAAGTGCTGGATTTTCAAGGGCGACATCACGGACAAGGAAATGCGCACCGGCTCGCTGGCCGATCGCAACCGGGACGAGGCGCAAAGGTAGAGTCATGCTTCAGCCCAAACGAACCAAATACCGCAAGCAGATGAAGGGCCGGATGCGCGGCTTCGCGTATCGCGGCAACACCGTCGCGTTCGGCGAGTTCGGCCTGCAGGCCCTCGACCGCGGCCGCCTGACGGCGCGCCAGATCGAAGCCGCGCGGATCGCGATGACCCGCCACATCAAACGCGGCGGTAAGATCTGGATCCGGGTTTTCCCTGATAAGCCCATCACCAAGAAGCCCGCCGAGACCCGCATGGGAAAGGGCAAGGGCGCCGTGGAAGAGTGGGTGTGCGTCGTGAAGCCTGGCCGGATGCTCTATGAGATGGAAGGCGTGACACCCGAGGTCGCGAAGGAAGCGTTCCGGCTCGCGCAGCACAAGCTGTCGATCCCGACGCGCGTCGTTACGCGCCAGGAGCTCGCGTCATGAAAGCCGGGGAGTTGCGCGACCTGAAATCCGTCGAGCTCGAGGCCAAGGGCCGCGAGTTGCGCGACCAGCTGTGGAACGCGCGCATCAAGAAGTCGACGGGCCAGCTCGAGAACACCGCATTGTTACGGAGCCTGCGGCGCGACATCGCGCGCGTAGAGACCGTGCTGCGCGAGAAGGTTGGAGCCAACCAGTGAGCGAACGAGGACGGCGGCGAACACTCGAAGGAGTGGTCGTCAGCGACAAGATGGACAAGACGGTGGTCGTCTCCGTGGAGCGCTTGGTGCGCGATGTGGCGTACTCGAAGTACGTCCGCCGCTTCGCCCGCTTCATGGCGCACGACGAAGCCAACGAGTGCGCCGTGGGTGACCGCGTACGCATCATCGAGCACAGGCCGCTCTCCAAGCGCAAGCGCTGGAAGGTGGCGGCCACGCTCGAGAAGGCGCGACGGGCGCAAGGGTAAAGGGCCATGATTCAGCAAGAGACAGAACTCGAAGTCGCCGACAATTCGGGTGCGCGCCGCGTCGCGTGCATCCGCGTGCTCGGCGGAACCGGTCGGCGCTACGCGTCGATCGGCGACGTGATCGTCGTGACCGTGAAGGACGCGATCCCGAACGGGCGCGTGAAGAAGGGCGAAGTGCGCAAGGCCGTGGTCGTGCGCACTCGCAAAGGCGTGTCGCGATCGGATGGTTCGTACATTCGCTTCGACGACAACGCCGCCGTCCTGATCGACAACGCGCGTGAGCCGGTCGGCACGCGCATCTTCGGGCCGGTCGCGCGCGAACTGCGCGCGCAGAAGTTCATGAAGATCATCTCGCTCGCGCCGGAGGTGCTCTAATGCCGGTCCCGCGCCTCAAGGAGCGATATCGGAACGAAGTGGCCGCGAGACTCACCAAGGAGTTCGGCTACACGAACCCGCATCAAGTTCCAACCTTCACGAAGATCGTCGTGAACATCGGCCTCGGCGAAGCCGTGGCGAACCCGAAGCTGATGGAGCGCGCAACGGAAGAACTGGCGGCCATCACGGGCCAGAAGGCGCTCGTACGCAAGTCGAAGAAGGCGATCGCCAACTTCAAGCTGCGCGCTGGGCTCCCGATCGGCTGCATGGTCACGCTGCGCGGCGCGCGCATGTGGGAGTTCTTCGATCGGCTCGTGAACGTCGCGCTGCCTCGCGTGCGCGACTTCCGCGGCACGCCGACCAAGGGCTTCGACGGGCGTGGTAACTACACGCTCGGCCTGCGCGAACAAATCATCTTCCCGGAAGTCAACTTCGACAAAGTCGAGAAGATCGTGGGCATGAACGTGACGGTGTGCACCAGCGCACCGACCGACGCCGAAGCTTTGGCGCTGCTCAAGCATCTCGGCATGCCGTTCCGCCGGGCCTAGGAGAGGAAATGTCAACTACCGATCCGATCTCCGACATGCTGACCCGCATCCGCAACGCGGGGCAGGCGCGGCATCCTTCGCTGAAGTGTCCTTCCTCGAAGTTGAAGCTGGCGGTCGCACGCGTGCTCGCTGACGCGGGCTACATCGACTCCGTCGGGGTCGAGGCCGAAGCCGGACGTCCGGTGCTGAGCATTCGGTTGCGCTACGGCGCGAACGGAAAATCCGTGATCGATGGAATGCGCCGAGTCTCGAAGCCGAGCCGCCGCGTGTACGTCGAGGCCGCGGAAATCCCGCGCGTTCGCAGCGGGCTCGGCACCGCCGTGATCTCCACGAACAAGGGCGTGCTCTCGGACGCTGCCGCCCGCGAGCAACGCGTTGGCGGCGAACTGCTCTGCGAGGTTTGGTAACGATGTCGCGAGTTGGACGGAAACCGGTCGTGATCCCGTCGGGAGTCAGCGTTACGCACAAGGACGGCGTGATCGAAGTGAAAGGCCCGAAGGGCACGCTGCGCGAGCCGCTGCACGCGCGCGTGAAAGTCGAGATCGCGACTGCCGAGGTCACCTTCCTCCGGCCCGACGACGAGCCGGCGACGCGCTCTCTACACGGTCTCGCGCGCGCCACGGTTCAGAACATGGTCGTCGGCGTGACGCAGGGCTTCATGCGCGAGCTCGAGATTCAGGGCACGGGCTACCGCGCCGAGGTGAAGGGCAAGAACCTGAACCTCTCACTCGGCTTCTCGCACCCCGTCGTGATGGCGATTCCGGACGGTCTCAAGATTTCGGTCGCCGAGAACAAGATCAAAGTCGAAGGCGCGAACCGGCACGACGTCGGGCAGTTCGCGTCGAACGTTCGCGAGAACCGGCCGCCGGAGCCCTACAAGGGCAAAGGCGTGCGGTACGTGAACGAGCAAGTGCGCCGCAAGGTCGGCAAGGCCGCCGCGGGCTGATGATCCGTTGATCCAGAAGTCGAGGGCAGCATGAAGCGAAAGGTTCACAACCCGACACGCGCGGCGTGGCTCGCGCGAAAAGGTCGCGTCAAGCGCGGCCTCGAGCGCACCGATCGGCCGCGCATTACGGTGTTCCGCAGTTCGCGGCACATGTACGCGCAGCTCGTCGACGCCGCGGGCCGCACGCTCGCGACGGTCTCTACGCGCCAAGAAGGCGTCGTCGAGGGCTACACGGGCAACGTGGAAGCCGCGAAGCGCGTCGGCACCGCGATCGCCGCAGCAGCGAAGACGAATCAGATCGAAGAGGTCGTCTTCAATCGCAACGGCTTCCTCTATCACGGCCGCGTCAAGGCGCTCGCAGAAGCAGCGCGCGAAGCCGGCCTCAAGTTCTAACAAGCGATCCAGAGGGCAAGATGAGCGAAAAGCTCAATGCAAACGATTTCGAGCTGAACGACCGCGTGGTGCACATCAACCGCGTCGCGAAGGTCGTGAAAGGCGGCCGCCGCTTCAGCTTCAGCGCACTCATCGTGGTCGGCGACGGCAACGGTGTGGTGGGCGTGGGGCTCGGCAAGGCGGGCGAAGTGCCGGAGGCGATCCGCAAGGGCGTCGAACGCGCGCGCAAGAACCTAATGCGCGTCCCGCTGCTGAACGGCACCATCCCGCACGAAGTGCTCGGCCGCTTCGGCGCCGGTCGGGTGCTCCTGAAGCCCGCATCGGCCGGTACCGGCGTGATCGCTGGCGGCGGCGTGCGCGCAGTGGTCGAATCCGCGGGCGTGCGTGACGTGCTCTCGAAGGCGCTCGGCACGAGCAACCCGCACAACGTCGTGAACGCGACGCTGGCCGCGCTGCAGGAACTGCGCGACCCCGAGGCGCGCCGCGCAGAGCTCGCGCGATGACCGCCAAGAAGATCCGCGTGAAACAGGTGCGCAGCGGCGCTCATTATGGAGAGAAGCAGAAGGCGACGTTGCGCGGGCTCGGGCTGCGCAGGCCGCACGACACCGCGTTGGTCGAGGATTCACCGGCGACGCGCGGCATGATCCGCGCGGTTTCGCACCTCGTGAAGGTGGAGGAGTAGGCGATGCTGGATCGACTCGCGCCGCGCCCGGGTGCGCAGCAGAAGCGAAAGCGCGTAGCGCGCGGACCGGGTTCGGGTCTCCAGAAGACCGCTGGCCGCGGCGGCAAAGGCCAGGGCAAGAACTCGCGCGGCAACGAGACTCCCGCCTACTTCGAAGGCGGCCAGATGCCGCTCGTGCGCCGGTTGCCCAAGCGCGGCTTCACGAACATCCACCGGGTGACCTACGAGATCGTGAACGTCGGCGACCTCGAAGGGTTCACCGCCGGCGCCGAGATCGACCTTGCGGCGCTTGCGAAGCGCGGGCTGGTGAAGCGCAACTCTACGAAAGTGAAGCTGCTCGGCACCGGCGACGCGCCGCAAGGCTTGAAGCTGCGCGTCCACAAGGCCAGCGAGAGTGCGGTGCAGAAGGTGCAGAGCGCTGGCGGTAGCGTGGAGATCGTGGCGTGATCGGCGGCGCCGCCAACATCGCGCGCATTCCCGAGCTGCAGAAGAGGATCCTCTTCACGCTCGGCATGCTCGCCGTGTATCGCGTCGGCGCCAAGATTGCGACGCCCGGTATCGATCCGGCCGTGATCCGCCAGTTCTTCGCCCAGGGCGGCGGCGTCTTCGATCTGTTCAACGTCTTCTCAGGCGGGGCGCTCGAGAACCTCTCGATCTTCGCGCTGGGCATCATGCCCTACATCAGTGCGTCGATCATCATTCAGCTGCTGACGATCGTGGTGCCGCGCCTCGACGCGCTGAAGAAGGAAGGTGAGCAGGGGCAGAAGACGATCGCCAGCTACACGCGCTACGGCACGATCGTGCTGGCGCTACTCCAAGGCATCCTGATGGGCCGCGCGCTCGTCGGCGGCGCGTTCGGACAGGGCGCTGTCGTCGATCCCGGCTTCGGGTTCTACGCAACGACCGCGATCACGCTCATGACGGGCACCGCCTTCATCATGTGGCTCGGCGAGCAGATCACCGAGCGCGGTATCGGCAACGGAATTTCGATGGTGATCTTTTCGGGCATCGTCATCAGGATTCCACGAGCGATCTCGCAACTCTGGGAACTCGTTTCCACTGACCAACTCTCGCTGCCGCTCATGCTCTTGGTGATCGTATTGATCGTCGGAATCGTCGGCGCAGTCTTCTTCGTCGAGAGCGGCACGCGGCGGATTCCCATCCAGCACGCGCGGCGCGTCGTTGGACGACAGGTGACGCAAGGCGGGCTCAGCTATTTCCCGCTGCGGGTGAACACCGCCGGCGTGATCCCCCCGATCTTCGCCTCGAGTCTGCTCGTGTTTCCAAGCACCATCGCGCAGGTCGGTAACCTCTCCGCTACCGACACAGGCGTGATGCCGACGATCATGCGCTTCATCCAGGATTATCTGGGCAGCGGCGGCTGGCTCTACAACTCGCTCTACGTCTCCTTGATCATCTTCTTCGCGTTCTTCTACACCGCGATCGTGATCAACCCCGACGATGTCGCCGACAATTTGAAGCGTCAGGGTGGCTCGATCCCCGGCATCCGGCCGGGCCATAACACCGCCAAGTACATCGACGGCGTGCTCTCCCGCCTGACGCTCGTCGGCGCGTTCTACATCGCCGCGATCTGCATGCTGCCGGTACTGCTGTCGAGTTATATGGGCCTGCCGTTCTACTTCGGCGGTACCGCCCTGCTGATCGTCGTTGGCGTCAGCAAGGATCTGCTGGCGGCGATCGAAGCGCATCTGCTTTCGCACCAGTATCAGGGCTTCGTGCAGGGCGCCCGCATGCGCGGGAGGTTCTCGCGATGAGCAAGCGACGCCTGCTGCTGCTCGGCCCGCCCGGCGCCGGCAAGGGCACTCAGGCGCAGCTCCTGGTCGAGCGCCTCGGCGTCCCGCAAGTCTCTACGGGCGAGATGCTGCGCCAAGCCGTGGCAGCGGGTTCCGACGTCGGAAAGCGCGCGAAAGCGTTCATGGATGCAGGCAAATTGGTGCCGGACGAGGTCGTTATCGGCGTCGCGGAGCAGCGCCTCGGTCAATCAGACGCTAATAAGGGCTTCATCCTCGACGGGTTCCCGCGCACCACGGCTCAGGCCGACGCGCTGGATCGCATGCTCCCGCGGCTGGGATGTCGGCTCGAGCGCTGCATCGTGCTCTTGGTCGACGAGGAAGAACTCGTGAAGCGCTTGCTGAAGCGCGCGCAGATCGAGGCCCGCAGCGACGACAACGAGCAAATCATCCGCACGCGGATGCAGGTTTACAAGGACAGCACCGCGCCGCTGATCGCGTACTACCGGGGGCGCGGCGTACTCGAGGAATTAGACGGCGAGGGCAGCGTCGAGCAAGTCTCGAAGCGGATCGAAAAAGCACTCGCCTAGCCGCTGGAGTCAGTCATGAAGGTTCGAGCTTCCGTAAAAAAGATGTGTGAAAAGTGCCGGGTCGTCCGGCGCCGCCGGGTCGTGCGCGTTCAGTGCGTGAACCCGAAGCACAAGCAGAGACAGGGGTAATCGAATGGCGCGCATCGCTGGTGTAGATCTGCCGCGTAACAAGCAGATCACCACCGCTCTCACGTACATCTATGGCATCGGGAACACGACCGCGCGGCAGATCTGCCAGCGCGCCGACATCGACATGGCCACGCGCACGGACCACCTGCGCGAGGACGAGTTGGTGCGCATCCGCGAGTTGCTCGAGCGCGCTTATCAGGTCGAAGGCGACCTGCGCCGCGAAGTGCAGCAGAACATCAAGCTGCTGATGGACATCGGCTGCTATCGCGGCCTGCGCCATCGCCGCGGCTTGCCGGTGCGCGGTCAGCGCACCCACACCAACGCGCGCACCCGCAAGGGCCCGCGGAAGACTGTGGCGGGCAAGAAGCAAGCCCCCACCAAGAAGTAGGACGCATGCAACAGAAGGCCGGCAAGAAGAAGGTCAAGAAGAACGTCGCGGCGGGCATCGCCCACATCCAGTCGACGTTCAACAACACGATCATCACGATCACCGACCCGGTCGGGAACACGCTCGCGTGGGCGAGTGCTGGCGCGCACGGCTTCAAGGGTTCGCGAAAGTCGACGCCATACGCCGCGCAGATCGCTGCCGAGGAGTGCTGCAAGAAGGCAGCCGAGCACGGCGTGCGCGCGCTGTCCGTGTTCGTGAAAGGTCCGGGCGCAGGCCGCGAGTCGGCGCTGCGCGCCCTCCAGACCGCTGGCATGCGCATCAACGTGATCAAGGACGTCACTCCAATTCCGCACAATGGTTGCCGCCCGCCCAAGCGGCGCCGCGTCTAAAGGAACTCGTATGGCACGCTACACAGGTCCCGTTTGCCGGCTCTGCCGCCGCGAAGGCACGAAGCTCTTTCTGAAGGGCGATCGCTGCTTCAGTGAGAAGTGCTCGGTCGACAAGCGCCAGTACGCGCCTGGCCAACACGGCCAGAACAAGCCGCGCCTCACCGAATACGGCGTTCAGCTTCGGGAGAAGCAGAAGGTGAAGCGCATGTACGGGCTGATGGAGCAGCAGTTCGCCGGCACGATGGCGAAAGCCTCACGCATGAAGGGCCGCGCGGGCGACAACCTGTTGCAGCTGCTCGAGCGCCGCCTCGATAACACCGTGTTCCGCCTCGGCTTCGCGACTTCGCGCGCCGAAGCGCGTCAACTCGTGCAGCACGGGCACTTCGCGGTGAACGGGCGCACGGTCTCGATCCCTTCGTTCACTGTGCGGCTCGGCATGAAGATCGTGTTGCGCGAAGGCTCGCGACAGATCGCGCGCATCATCGGCGCGCTCGACACGGTCGAGAGCCGCGCGATTCCAGGCTGGCTCGAGATCGAGAAGGAGAACTTCGCGGGCGTCGTGAAGGCGCTGCCCGCTCGCCAAGACGTCACGATGCCGATCGAAGAGCAGCTCATCGTCGAGCTCTACTCGCGCTAGTCCGCGGCTCGGCCTCGCGCCCGTCGCTTTGTCTCGGAAACTCACCTGATCTTGAACCTCACCCATTAGGGGGTAGTCGCATGCAGCAAGAATTGATCGCCCGGAATTGGCGACAGCTGATTCGCCCGCGCCGTTTGGAAGCGGAGGCCGAGGAGACGAGCGAGCGCTACGGCCGCTTCGCCTGCGAGCCGCTCGAGCGCGGCTTCGGCCAGACGCTCGGCAACTCGCTGCGCCGCGTGCTGCTCTCCTCGCTGCAAGGCGCGGCGATCACGTCGGTGCGCGTGTCGGGAGTACAGCACGAGTTCTCGACGGTGCCGGGCGTCCTCGAGGACGTCAGCGACATCATCCTCAACCTGAAGGACGTGCGGCTGCGCTTGAACGCGGGCGGCCCGAAGGTCGTGCGCATTCGCCGCAGCGGGATTGGCGTCGTGACGGCGGCCGAACTCGCGGCCGGGGATGCGACGATCGAGGTGATGAATCCCGAACACAAGATCGCGACGCTGACGGGCGGCGCGGAGTTCGACCTCGAGTGCACGATCGATCTCGGCAAAGGCTATCGCCCGGCTGAGAAGAACAAGGTCGAAGACCAGCCGGTCGGCACGATTCCGATCGACTCGATCTTCACGCCCGTGCGCCGCGTCAACTACACGGTCACGCCGGCGCGCGTCGGCCGCGAGACGGACTTCGATCGCCTGAGCATCGAGGTCTGGACCGACGGCTCGCTCGCGCCCGCCGATGCAATCGCATTCAGCGCGAAGATCCTGAAGGACCAACTCAGCATCTTCATCAACTTCGATGAGCCGGCAGAACTCGCAGCGGCCGTGCTCGAGGCGGGCGATTCGCTGAACCCGCACCTGTTCCGCTCGGTCGACGAACTCGAGCTGTCGGTGCGCTCCGCGAACTGCCTGCAGAACGCGAACATCCGCTACATCGGCGAGCTCGTGCAGCGCACCGAGAGCGAGATGCTGAAGACCAAGAACTTTGGCCGGAAGTCGCTGAACGAGATCAAGGAAGTGCTGGCCTCGATGGGCCTCTCGCTGGGCATGGCCCTCGAGAACTTCCCCTCCCGCAAGGAGCTCGAACAGCGC
>JANNDT010000192.1:0-9439 GCA_031387905.1 Deltaproteobacteria bacterium | reverse complement strand
AAGCGCATGCTGCCCGCGGGTGGCGGAACGCTGATCTTCACCGGCGCGACGGCTTCGCTGCGCGCGCGGCCGCCGTTCACCGCGTTCGCGTCGGCGAAGGCGGCGCTGCGCAGCGTCGCGTTCGGCATGGCGCGCGAGTTCGGCGCGAAGGGCCTGCACGTCGCCCACACGATCATCGACGGCGTGATCGACGGCGACCAAGTGAACGGGCGCTTTCCGCAGCTGAAGGAGCGCCTCGGCGCGGACGGCATGCTCGCTCCGGGCGACATTGCGGAGGCCTACTGGCAGCTGCACCGCCAGCCGCGCAGCGCCTGGACGCTCGAACTCGATCTGCGGCCGTACAAAGAGAGCTTCTGAGCCGCGCGGCTGCGGAATTTTTTTGT
The DNA here is from genome assembly GCA_031387905.1 of Deltaproteobacteria bacterium. Taxonomy (GTDB): domain Bacteria; phylum Myxococcota_A; class UBA9160; order UBA9160; family UBA6930; genus VGRF01. Next base: position 9,056 of record JANNDT010000192.1, on the reverse strand, counting down.
CGCGTAAATCGCAATCGATACTCGTCGGCAATACTCGGCCCTAGCGGGCCGCATTCCGCGCGCCCCGCGTACGAAGATGGGGGTTTCCGAATGCCGAGCGTGTATCCGTTTGTCTACTACCGGCGGCCGCGCAAAGGCCAGCCGCTGAAGCTGGCGTTCAATGTCGATGTGATCGCGCTGATGAACGTCGTCGCGGCGCTCTATCGCCAAGGCTACGAGCTGGGCGAAATCCAGCTGAACTACCCACCCCCGCGCGGCGGCGCCAAACACCCCAGCGACTTCGATCCGAACAGGCTGGTGTGTGATGGGCTGATCGTGAGCGCGACCCGCCCCGATCTCGATCCGATTAACAAGTGCCGCAAGGTCGTTCAGAAGGGTTATACGCCGCTCGAGGAGTGGATCGAGGCGGCCTGGCACTGCGTGATCCAGAGTTCCGAACGCCTGCAGCTGATTCTCGAGCCGTCCGCGGCGCGTTTTCTCGCGAAGGGCTACGAGAGCCGCCGCAACATCGAGTTCAATGAGCGCGAGGGCGCGCGCATCTCGGGCTTGCCGGACGACGCCAGCTTCCGCCCGCACCAGGACGCGCCCACCGCAGCGTACCTGCTGCGCCTGCGCGAGCTGTGGCCGGGCGGCCCGGGCTACCTCGGCTCCTTCGCGATGGAAAGCACCGCGGCGCTCGCGTGGTCGCATCTGCTCCGCCATCGCCACGCAGACCTGCTGCAAACTGAGGGCTTCTTCATGGCCGAACTCAGCGGGCCGCTGCCGGGGCACGTCTCGAACCTGCGCTGGGCCGATGCGTGGCGCAGCGAAATCATCCTGCGCGCACCGGCGAGCCCGCCGACGAATTTTTCTTTGTCGCAAAATCAGCCGGAGCAGCCGAGCGCTTAGGGTCTCGCTCGAACTCTCACCAGGAGAACGAGCATGAGCGACAAGGAGAAGGCGAAGACACCTAACAAGCGAAACGAGAGCCGCAGCGCGCGCGTCGATTGGCCGCTGATCGAGCGCGTGCTGGCGAGCGAGGGGCTCGGGCGCATCTACATCTACGGCCCGTCTGGCATCGGCAAGACGCAGGCCGCGTACTTGTCCGGACGCATCCAGCGCGGGGTGTACGCGTGCACGCTCACCCAGGAAACACCCGCGGCCGAACTGCGCGGCACGTACCTGCCAAGGGGTGACACGCTCGCGTGGCACGACGGCCCCGTGATGCGCGCCATGAAGGAAGGCGCGCGGCTCGTGCTGAACGAGATCTCGCACGCCTCCGACGACGCGCTCGCGTTCCTGTATCCGGTGCTCGAGCAGCCGGAAACCGCGCGCCTCACGCTGCCAACCGGTGAGACGGTGACGCCCGCGCCCGGGTTTCACGTGGTCGTGACCGACAACCTTTCGCCCGATGGCTTGCCGGCAGCGCTGCAGGATCGCTTCGACGCGACGCTCGAGATCAACGAACCGCACCCGTCGGCGCTCGCACGGCTGAGCGATGCGCTACGCGAGGTGGCGCGGCGCAGCTTCGCGCTCGACGACGAGCGGCGCCTCAGCGTACGGCGCTGGCTCACGCTGGACCGCCTGCGTCACGACCTCGGCCTCGAGGATGCGTGCCTCGTGGTGTTCGGCGCCGAGCGCGGCTCGCAGGTGTTCGACGCGCTGGCACTCGCGGGAGTCCACTAGCCATGGAACGCGAACACACTCCCGGCCACTTCCTGCCCTATCCCGAGTTGGTGGAAACGGGTGAGCCCGAGGCGGGCGACGAAGCGCCCTATCGCATTCTCGATTCGCGCTCTGCTGCTGGCGGCGTGACCGGCGCCGTCGACAAGGTCGCGCGGCGCATGCTGGTGCCGCTCGAGCCCTACGGCCGCGCGACAGCGCGTCACGAACTCGGGCACGTGCGCTACTCGCCGCGGCGGCCCGTCGCCGTGCGCTTCGATCGCCGCGTGCTCGCGGCGGTGGAGGATGCGCGCGTGAACCTCGCGCTCGCTGCGCGCGGGGTGCCGCTCGAACTCGGCGCCGAGTCGGAGCTCCACATCGCGTGGCTGCTCGCGGCGGACCAGAAGCGCGGCGACGTGCTCGCGGTGTGGCTGCGCGCGATCGCGTCGATCGGCACGAGCGCCGAGCCCGCGGTGCGCGCGCTGCTCGAGAGCTGGCGCTACGGCGAGGGCGAGCGCGTGATGGCGCGCGCCACGCGCATCCGTAACAAGCTCGAGGAAGCGCGCCTGGCGGGCGGCCTCGAAGCCGCGCCCGAGCCGCGCGGGCGCGCACTCGCGCGCGAACTGGCGCGCGTGCTGCGCGCCGAGGGCGTGCTCGACGCGCGCGGCCGCTCGGCCAGCGAGTACGCGATCGACTGCTGCACGGTGCACGCGGACGACGACGACGAACACGCCAAGCGGCGCGGGGGCGAGGACGGCGAGGAGGCGAGCGGCGCGCTCAAACCCGGTCGCATGCGCATCACCCGCGCGGCGCTCACGCGCGCGCGCAAGGGCGGCCTCGGTCCTCGTTCTTGGCGCGCTGCGCGGGAGGGCAGCGTCGTGCGCTATCCGCAGCGTTGGCCCTTCGATCGCGCGATCTTCCGCCAACGCGCGCGCCAAACGCGCGGCACGGTGCTGGTCGACGTGAGCGGCAGCATGTCGCTCAAGCCCGCCGATCTCGATCGCATGCTCGCGAGCACGCGCGCCGGCTTGGTGGTCGCGATCTACTCGGGCAAGGGCAACGAGGGCGAGCTGCGCGTCGTCGCGGACGGCGCGCGTCGCGCGGCGGACGAGCAGCTCAAAGGCGCGGGCTCGGGCAACATCGTCGACCTGCCCGCGCTCCAGTGGCTCGCGCGCCAGTCGGCGCCGCGGCTCTGGGTATCGGACGGAGGCGTCACCGGCATCGGCGATCAGCCTTCGCGCGCGCTCAAAGAGCAATGCCTCGCGCTTTGCAAACGCTCGCGGATTCGGCGCGTCGGAAAGCTCGACGAGGTGGGGGCGTTCGTGGGCGCAAGAACCTAAGCGCTCGGCGGCGCGCCGCCGCGCAAGCGCGTGCGCAGATCGATCGCGAAACCCGCGGCGATGGCGCGGAGGCCCAAGCGCTCGGAGCGTGCAACGGGCGGGCCGCCGCGCAGCGCATCCTCGAGCGGGCCGCGGAACCACGGAAACAGTTCATGCGGCAGTGCGCTCGGCGCGAACCACGCGACCGCGGGGGCCTCGTAGCTCGGCGCGAGCGTGCCGCCAACGACGCGCGCGCGGTAGACGCGCGCTAGGTGCGCGAAGAAACCCGCGCGCCGGTATTCGCCGACGAGGCTCTCGACCGCGACGACGAGCCCGGTCTCCTCGCGCACTTCGCGCGCGAGCGCGGCCTCCTCGGATTCGCCCGGCGCGAGGTTCCCGCCCGGCAACTCCCAGCCCATCAGGTCGCGGCGCATGGCGAGCAGCACGCCGCGCTCGGACGTAACAACCGCTTGCACGACGAGCCGTCTTCCGATCAAGCTCGGGCCGAGCAGCCCCTTCACCGCGTTGCGCGCGTGATCGAGCGGCAGTCGCGCGAGCGCCGCGATGCGGCTCACGAGAGAATGCGCGGGCAGCGCAACGGGCTCTCCCGAACTGCCCTCGCGATCATCCCACGATCTTGCTGAGCGGATACTCCACGATGCCGCGCGCGCCGCGGTCGACGAGTTCGGGGAGCAAGTCGCGCACGAGCCTTTCTTCCACGACCGTGTTCAGCGCGACCCAGCTGTCGTCGGTGAGAGCGGAGATGGTCGGCGTGCCGAGCGCGGGCAACACGTCGAGCACTTTCTCGAGATGCGTGCGCGGCACGTTCATCATCAGGCCCACGCGCCCGGCGGCGGCGATCGCGCCGTTCAGCAGCAGCAGCAGCCGCTCCATCTTGCGGCGCTTCCACTCGTCGGCGTGCGCTTCCTTGTTCGCGATGAAACGCGGTGTGCTCTCGAGCACCGTGTCCAAGACGCGCAGCCGATTCGCGCGAATCGACGAACCCGTCTCGGAGACATCGACGATCGCGTCGGCGAGCAGCGGCGGCTTGACCTCGGTCGCGCCGTACGAGAACTCGACTTCGGCGCGCACGCCGTGCTGTTTCAAGTAGCGCTTGGTGAGCCCGATCGTCTCGGTCGCAATGCGCTTGCCTTCGAGATCCTTCACGGTCTTGAACGGCGAGTCTTCCTTCACGCACAGCAGCCAGCGCACCGGACGGTAGTTAGGCCACGGCGCCCTTAGGTCCGCGAGTTCTTTCACCTTGGCGCCGTTCTCGAGCACCCAGTCGATGCCGGTGATGCCGGCGTCGAGGACGCCCTGCTCGACGTAGCGCGCGACTTCCTGCGCGCGGATCAGCACGCAGGAAATCTCGGGGTCGTCGATCTCGGGATAATAAGAGCGCTCCGGGAAGCGCAGGTTGAAGCCCGCGAGCGCGAACAGTCTCGCGGTGGTGTCCTGCAGGCTGCCCTTCGGGAGCCCGAGCATCAGCTGGCGTTTGCCTTCCGCGCGCTTCATTTCTTGTAGACTCTCTCGGGATCGAACAGGGGCTCGCTCGTCGTTTGCCATTCGCCATCGGCTTGATGCAGGCGGTAGAAACAGCTGCGGCGACCCGTGTGGCACGCGGCGCCGCCGCGCTGATCGACTTGCAGCACGACCGCGTCGCCGTCGCAGTCGATGCGCAGCGACTTCAGGCGCTGCGTATTGCCGCTCGATTGGCCCTTGTGCCAGAGCTCGCCGCGCGACGTGCTCCAGTAGACGACTTCGCCCCGCCGCAGCGTCTCGCGAAACGCCTCTTCGTTCATGTAGGCGACCATCAGGATCTCGCCGCTCGCGTGATCCTGCGCGATCGCCGTGATTAGGCCGCCGCGCTTCGCGAAATCCGGGAGTGCTTCCGCCGCCATGAGGCGCGCGACCTTACAAGGACAGCAACTCCGCTGCCAGACGAGCGCGCAACGCCGCGAGCTCGCGGAACGCCGGCCCGGGCGCATAGGCGGGCTCGCGCTCCGGGGCCGGGACGAGCGCGATCACGCCGCGCCGAACCATCAGGTCGAGCGCATTCTTGAACGTCACCGGGTTCCAGCCTTCGGGCCGCCGCACCTCGCCGAGCAGCTGCGCGCGCCGGTGATACGTCTCGCTCGCCTTCTCGAGCGCCTTCGCGGTGGCGGGCGCAGCGAGGCTCTCGAAGGTGCAGAACGCGATGTAGTAGGCCTCCAGCAGGCTGCGCGTTTGCTCGGCGAGGAAGCTGAGCAGGGGGCGGCCCGAGTCGGCGACGCGCATGAGTTCGCCGCTGCGCTCGATCGCGTCGCCGAGCCGGAGAGCCTCGAGGAAGGCGTCGAGCTGCGCGGCTTGCACCTCGGCGCGCGGCGCGAACCATTCATCGTCGAGCAGATCGAGCCAGAACGTGACGTCGCGCCGCAGCTCTTCCTCTTGCGTGCTCCCTGCGAGCAGCCGCCGCGCGATAAGGCTCGGCGCCGCCAGCGCGTGGAAGATGCCGTTGCGGTAGACGTCGAGCGCGCGGCGATTCGTCTCGTCGAAATAGACCAGTTCGCCGCGCACGTCGCGCTCGGAGCGAATCAACCCGAGTCGAATCAGCGTGTCGATCGACTCGCTGAAATGGTGCTCGATGTCGGCGTCGAGCGCGGGTGTTAGGCGGACGCTCTGAAGCCGCAGCAAGCCTACGATCTGCGCCATGCGCGTCTCGAGATCGCGGCGGAACATCCCGCGGTGCGGTTCGCCGAGCAGCGCCGCCGCCGCAACGCTCGTCGCCGTCGCGACCATCGACCAATTGATGCGCTCGACCAGTTCGCGCCCGAGGCCCTCGACGATCGTGCGGCGCTCCCCCGCGGCCTCCTCGCGCTCCGCACCGCGCCAAAGGTCGGCGCGCCCGTCCAGCACTTCCGCGAGCGAAATCGGTTCGCCGAAGTTCACGAATACGCTGCCGAAGCGGTTTGCGAGCACGCTGCGCGCGCGCATCAGGCCGAGCATGCTCTCCTGCTGCTTCGCTTCGCCCTCGAGTTCGCGCACCATCGCGCCCTCTTCCACGAGGCGTTCGTAACTGATCGCGACCGGCACGAAGAACAGATCGCGGCGCCCGCTGTCGACGAAGGCCTGCACGTTCCAGGCGAGCATGCCGAGCCGCGGCGTCGTCGTCTTGCCCGTGCGCGAGCGCGCGCCTTCGATGAAGAACTCCTGCGTGAAGCCCTCGCGCACCAAGTACGACACATAGGCGCGAAACACGGATTTGTAGATCGGATCGTCGAAGGAACGCCGCAGAAAGAAGGCGCCGCCGCGGCGGAACAAGAAACCGAACGGGCCAAACGCCATGTTCTCGCGCGCGGCGATGTGCGGCGGCACCAAATAGTTCTCGTAGAAGAGCCACGAGAGAATTAGGAAATCGAAATACGAGCGGTGGCTCGGCACCAGCACCACCGGATGCCGGCGCGCGTGCTCGGCGACTTTCTCGATGCCGCGCGTCTCGATGCGCTGGAACAGGCGGCGGAAGAGCACGCCCACCGTGGTCGCGAGCGCGGCCACAAAGGTGGAGATCATGTTCGCCGCGATCTCGTTGAAGGCGCGCTCCGCCTGCGCGCGCGCGCTCTCGGGAGTGCCGCGGCCGGTCGCCGCGCGCGCCGCGATCGCAGCCTGCACGCCCACTTCGGCGAGCACCATCTCCTGCACCTTGTGACGCGGCCGTAACACCGGCCCCTCCGCGACCCTCTCTTCCGCCGACACGAACTGCAGCACGCTGCGCCGCAGCCGCCGCACGAGCGCGCCGCGGACAGCGTGCGGCTCGCGCGCGAGGAATTCCGCAAGTTCGATCGGCTCGCCCAGTTTGATCGAGAGATCGCGGTACGTGAGCAGGAACGAGGTGATCTTCGCGAGGTCGCCGGGGCGCGCGGCGGCGCCGCGGTTCAGGTTCATGAAGCGTCGCTCGGCACGCGGACCCTTGCGCCAGAAGAGCGCGAGCGGAACCACGTGAACGGGCTTGCCCTCGGCCGCCACCGCGACGAGTTCGTCGAGCAGCGCGAGTTCACGCTGGCCGCGCTCGACCGCGGCCTCGGGGCTCCGCAACAACGCCGCCAGCCGCGCCGTGCGCAGGAACAGGAACATCGATTCGCCGGCAGCCACGACGCGCCGCAAATCCTCGCGCCCTCGCTGCGTCGGGTCCGGCTTGCGTCCGGCGCTGCGCAGCGCGCGCATCAAGAAGGCCGGCGCGCTCCGCCACCAGGGGCGGTAGTACCAGAACTGGATGCCATTCCCGTAGGCCGAGAATCGCAGGCCGTTGCGCGCGAACAGCGTGTTGAACAGGAAATAGTCGAGGCGGCTCGCGTAACGCATCACGTAGACGACGGCGCCGCGGTCTTCGAGTTCGCGCAGGCGCTTCACGCTGGTGTCGTCGAGCGCGAAGTGATTGAAGAAGCGGCGCGCGAACCAGCGGAAGACGATCTGGAAGCGCGGCGTCATCGCCGTCGCCGGGTCGGCGACGTTCGGATTGGCGGTGCGAACGCGGGGCTGCGTGGCGTCCGACATTGCGCCGAGGATTAGCCGCTCCGTTTGGGCTTCGCTCGCGATCCTGTTTGGGCTTCGCTCGGCTACGGCTCGCCGCGAGCACAGCGGGACGAACGCGCCTCGGAGGCTCCAAGAAAGGGCTTACGCGGGCAGCATGATCTCCGGCAGCCGAGCCGCGATCTCTTCGGCGGTCCAGAGCCCGCCGTTGTCGGTCTTCGCGGCGCCCGGCGCGGTCACCATGCGCATCTCGGCGATGCGGCCGCCGCCCACGAAGAAGGTCTTGTCCGTAATGCCAGCAGCGAGTTCGCTCGCGAGGAACACCACCAGCGGCGAGACCAGCTTCGGGTTCATCTTCTCCTGGAGCTTCGGATCCTGGAAGCCGCCGAGGTCCGACGTGAGGCGCGTCAGCGCGACCGGCGCGAGCGAGTAGCAACGGATCTTGCTCTTCTGTCCCTCGATCGCCATGCAGCGCGTGAAGCCCCAGATGCCGGCTTTGGCGGCCCCGTAATTCGACTGCCCGAAGTTGCCGTTCAGGCCGCTGGTCGATGAGGTCGTGATGATCACGCCGCCCTGCCCGCGCTCCTTCATGTGCGCGAACGCCGGGCGCGAAACGCAATAGGTGCCCTTCAGGTGCACCTGCACGACGATGTCGAACAGGTCCTCGGTGGTGTTCACCAGCGACTTGTCGCGCAGGATGCCCGCGTTGTTCACGCAGATGTCGAGCTTCCCGAACGCGTCGATGGCCGCCTTCACGATGCGCTCGCCGCCTTCGACCGTCGCGACGCTGTCGTACTGCGCAACCGCTGTGCCGCCGGCCGCCTTGATCTCCGCGACGACCTGATCCGCCATCGAGTGCGCGCCAGTACCGCTGCCGTCACGCGCGCCGCCGAGATCGTTCACCAGCACCTTCGCGCCATCGCGCGCGAGAGCGAGCGCATGCTCGCGACCGAGGCCACCACCCGCGCCCGTAACCAGAGCCACCTTGCCGTCGAGAAGACCCATCGATGCGTTCTCCAAGTGAGGGGTTACCCCGAAAAAGTTTGCCGAAGGGCGCGGCAACCTAGCAGCGTTCAAACGAGATCGCGGCGCTTAGCCAGATCCTATTGGGCGCTTCCCTCCCTCCTGGCGGGTGGCGGATCGATGGAGAGGGCTGAAGTGGTCGTAGCGCTTGCTCTCGTGCGGGTTGTGGGAGGTGGGCTCTCGGAGATAGGCTTTCCATAGATTGGCTGGCGTTGTCTGCCCATGATCCAAGAACCCCCTCACGGCGTCGTCCCCTTGTCGTCGGGCTCGTCGATCTACTGGGTCGGCGAATGGCGAAATGTCCGCAAGGTTCGGGTGCCGATCTTCGCCAAAGCGAGTGAGGTCGAGTGGGTCCTCCGGAGTGCACTCGGCGACCAGCGCAAGATCCGAGCGCTCCGAGATCTGCTGAGCCGGCACCGGCCCGCGTCCGGCGCGGTACGGTTGCGAGATCACCTGGTGGTTCGGCAGGTTCGCCAAAGGATCGGCGCGGACCTCGTGATGCTGAAGGTCTCCGACCTGGAAGTGCCGCGCTCCGCCCGTCGCCCGGCCCCCCCAGCGCCGCCGCCG
>JANNDT010000144.1:0-2276 GCA_031387905.1 Deltaproteobacteria bacterium | reverse complement strand
CGCGCTGCTGATCTCCGAGAGCCGCTCCTCGAAGCTCGCGAGTTCGAAGATCGCCGTAATCACATAGATCCCGCGGCCGCGCGCAACGCTCTCGCGCAGGCGGTGCTCTTCGTACTCGGTGAGCGCGCGCAGTAGCGCGGGCGGCGCATCGAGCACTTCCTGTGCGGGCGGCGCGGCGGCCGGCGGGGTGGCTCGCGCCGCGTCGATGCGCGCGTTCAACTCCGCCACCGCGTCGCCGAACTCCTTGGCTATGGCGCCGGCCGCGAGCTGCTCGAGCGCATGACCAAAGAGCGCAACGGCTTCCTCGAACAGTGCGAAGCGCTCGGGCGTCGGCTGCGCGCGGCCGAGACGCCACGCATCGAGCAGATCCTCGACTCTGTGCGCGAGGTCTGCGAGCGCTTCGAGGCCGAACAGGCCTGACAGGCCCTTCAGCGAGTGAGCTGAGCGGAACAGTCGATTGAGCACGTCGGGCGCGAGTTCGGCGCCAGTGCTCGCGCGCTCGAGACATGCGCCCAAGTCGTCGCGCATGCGCTCGAGGATCTCCTCGGCCTCCGAGAGAAACTCGCGCTCGCCACGCGAGGCGGCGGCCGTCTGTTTGCGGCGCCGAGCCATTAGGGTTTCACCCCCGCCAGCAGGTCCTCGACGACCCGCAACAAATCCTGCGCCGCGAACGGCTTCACGAGGTAGGCGTTCGCGCCGAGCGCGAGCCCGCGGCGGCGATCCTCCTCGCTGCTCTCGGTCGAGACGATCACCAGCGGCGTCGCCTGGTAACGCGCGTCGCTGCGGATGAACGAGATCAACTCGAGGCCGTGGATGTCCGGCATGTTGATGTCGGTGACGACGAGGTCGTACAGCTGCCGCGGCAACAGGCGCAGCGCCTCGAAGCCGCTCGCCGCGAGGTCGACTTTGAGCGGCCGGTCGATCTCCTCGAGGGCAGCTGCGATCCACTCGCGCATCGTTTGCGAGTCTTCGACGACGAGCACGCGTTGCACTGTCCCCTCCCGGAAATGGCGCGCGGTTTGCGCCTCTGGCCGCATCGGCCCCGGAGCGGCGATTCTTGAGGGAGTCCGGTGACTTCAGTGCGAAAGCCGCGCCTTGGAACGCGCACCCCAAAACCGGCGAGGAGCGGGCTACGAGACCGACGCGCGGGTGCCGTCCGAAGCCTCGGCGAGCGTGCGTTCGAGCAGCGTCCGATCGAGCGCGAGGCCGGCTTCATGGAGCACGACCTCGAGCGCGCCGCTCTCGGGCAGTAGAGCGCGGCCCGGCAGGTTGTCGGCGTAGAGGATCGCGACCACGCGATTCGCGCTCTCGAGCGGCGCGAGGAACGCCTCGCTCGGAATCTCGTTGCCGAGCATCACGCAGAGCCGGTGGTCGCCATCGTCCGCGGGCCTGCCACGCGCCGGCTGACGGTTGTCGAGCACCTTGCGAACCCACGACGACTCGCGCACCCCGATGTGCACGTCGCGCAGCGCTGCGTCATCTGGGCCACCCGCTTTGCCGAGGCCGATCTGCGCGATGCCGACGAGGCTGTCCCCGCGCACCATGAACAGCGCGACGCGCGAGAAGGTCTGCGCCGCGAACGAGAGCACGCTCGACAGCACCTCGCCCTGACGCCCGGGTTCGCGCATGCGGGAACTCGCCTTGCGCAAGCGGGCAAGCTCGCTGTCGGACGCGTGCGAAGCGGGCGCCGGCTTCGCGGCCGGCGCTGCCGCATTCGGCACGCGCGCGAGAACTTCGCGCAGCGCTGCCGCCAATTCGAGACGTTCCGCGCTGCGCCGCTGATCCGTTAGCGCGCCGTCTTTGGGCCGCTCGGCAAAGGCGCTGGGCGCCGCCCCCGTTCGCCTGCGGGTCGGCGCCCGCGAGCCAGCGGCGGTCAGCACCACGATCGGGAGGCGCGGCGCTTGGCGGCGCAGGCGCGCAGCGACGTCGAACACATCCCGCGCACCCGACACCGGATCCGGCGGCGTATCGGCTCCTAACAACACGAGCGGCAGCTCGCGGCGCAGCAAGTATTGCCGGATGCGCTGAATGCCGAGTTCAGTCTGCTGAAATGCGTGCACGCGCGTGTGGCCCGTGAGTGCGGCCTTCGTCCACTCCAGCACCGCGAACGACGGATCGATGACGATCACCGCCTGCGGCTGAGAGAACGCAGCGCTCTCGCGCTCTGGGCGCCGGGGCGGCTCGCCAGTCGCGGGCAGCGAAGCGAACGCCGCGGCTCGTTCGAAGCTCGACTCCGCTTCGACGGCGGCGGCTTCCGCATCGACGTCGAGCGCGTC
>JANNDT010000120.1:0-2370 GCA_031387905.1 Deltaproteobacteria bacterium | reverse complement strand
GGCGCTGCTTTTCGAGCGCCTGCTCGAAAGCGCAAGCGCGCGCCGCGAGGCCGCGGAGGTCGAGCAGCAGCTGCGCACGCTCGGCGACTTCGCGAGCAAGGACGTCGCCGCCCTGCACCGCGCCCTGCAAAAGACCGGGCGCTCCGGCTGGGTGTCCGGCGAGGAACGCGACGCCCTCTTCATCGCAGCACGCCACGGCTGACGCGCGCGCCGCCGCTGCTCCCGTCGGCCCCTGCGCCCTGATAACTGGGCATCAGCGATTGTGTCGTCGACTCGTTTCAGCCGAGCGAGCTCCGCATCTGCGCGCGAGTTGGCGCGACTCTTCTCGCGCGTGCGAGAGTGACAGCGCCAAAGGGAGGCACCGCATGAAGATCAAAGTCGTCCTGAACGGACCGATCATCCTCGATACGAGCGAGCCCGTCGCGGTTTCAACCGGCGCCGCCAGCGAAAGCAAGCCGGGCCCGATCTATCTGTGCCGCTGCGGGCAGTCGGCGAACAAGCCGTTCTGCGACGGCACGCACCGCAAGGTGAAGTTCGAAGGCCCGGGCGCCGAGTTGACCTGCGCGTGAGATGAGGCGTCGAGCAACGGCTCAGCGGGCGAGGATCGCCGCGCGCTCGGCGCTGGGATCGAGCAGACGCTGCGCTCGCGCGCGCGCCACTTCGCTCGCGGTGTAAGGAGCGAAGTCAGCGGGCGCGGACGGATCGCTCGCGAGCCCGCGCAGCAGCCAGTTCAGCAACGCGGCGACGCGCGCGTCGGAGATCTGTGAGCCCGCGACGCCCGGGACGCGCACCAGGTAGGCGCGCCCGCGCGGCGTAGCGAGGAAGCGCGCTGTCTGCGCGAGCGACGGCACTTTGCCGGGCACGCCTTCGCCGCGCGCGCCGTGGCAGCCGCGGCACTCGAGCACGTAGTCCTGCGCGGGCGGCAGATCGGCATGCGCGCGAAGGGCAATCGAAGCGAACACGAATGCCCTTAACAGCGCGTGCGCCGATCGCACGTTGCGCGTCACTCTCCGATCGCAGCGCCGAGCACGATCGCGGTCGAGCAGTGGTAGACGGTGCTCTCGGCGCCCATGCACCAATTGATGTCGTTGCTGCGCTGCGGGAAGTAGACGGGCCGGTCGCCTTCGTTGCGCATACAACTGCAGCGCCCGCAGAAGTCTTTTCCGCAGCAGTCGTTGTAGGAGATGATGTAGTCCTTGCCGTCGTGCGGGTTCTTGCAGGTGCCGATCCAGGTGACGGGCGACATCTGCGTGCCGGGCGGGCAGGCGCTCTGGCTGCCGCCGCAACAACTGCACAGGAAGCCGTCGATCGCGCAGTGTCGCCAGTATTCGCAGTTCGCGGGGTCGCCAGCGGGCGTGTCGAGAGGCGGCTCGCCGGGTTTTGCCACGCGTGCGCCGGGCGTTGCGTTTGCGCGCGCGACGGGCAACAGCGGCAGCGCTGCGCCGCCTGCGAGCAGCACGCCGAGTCTCGCGAGAAAACTCCGGCGCGAGGTGAAGCGCGCGAGTCCGCGCGCCTTGCGTTCGAGCCAGCCATCCAGTGCGTTCATTGAGAGTCTCCGCCCTAATGCGTGAGCGAGTCAGAGCCGCCGCGCTGTGCGAGGAACTCCTGCACCGAGGCGACGCCGCGTTCGCGCGCTTCGAACAAGCTCTCGACGTGCTCGCGCGTGTTCACGAGGCCTTGCGCGCGAATCACTCCGGCGGCGTCGATCAGCACGGCGTACGGGAGCTTGCCGACGTGGTGCGCGAGGCCGAGTTCGGTGGAGAGCGCGTAGGCGGCGAGCTCGAGGCCGTGCGCCTCAGCGAGCGCGCGGTGCTCGGGCTCCGGGCCGTCGCTCGCGTAGACGAGGCGCAGCGCAGGATCCTCGCGAGCGATTACGGAATGCAGCGCGGGCAGCAGCGACTTGCACACCGGGCAGCTCGGCGAGAGGAAGAAGAGCAGGCTGCCGCGGCCGTCCGCTGCCGCGCCGCCGAGCGCGATGCGCGTGCCGGCGAGCGTCGTCGCCTCGATGCTTGGCGCGGCTTCGCCCACGCGCGGGCCGCGGCCTAATGCCAGCGCGCCTACTGGCGCGATGCGCTCGTGCAGCACGCCGATCTGGCGCGCGAGCGCGAGCACGAGCAAGCCGAGCGCGATCACCGCGAGCCAGAGCAGCGCGTTCGAGGCGAGCAGTGCGTCGTTCATGCGGTGCTCGCGCGCTGCGTGTGCACGTGGCGCATCGCTCGAGAAGCGGGCGCATTCGCAGCGAGCTGGTTCGCGGCGCCGTAGAGCGCGAAGAACGCGAGCGCGCCCCCAACAACTGGCAGCGCGTCCGCGGCGCCGAGAGTTCGCGCGCTGACGGGCAGCGCACCGCACACCGCGAGGCTCGCGAGCACG
>JANNDT010000071.1:0-31948 GCA_031387905.1 Deltaproteobacteria bacterium | reverse complement strand
CGTGTGGTTCTCGCAGAACGCGCGCGGCTACACCGGCATTCTGTTCGCGACCACGCTCGGCACCGAGCTGTTCCTGCGCGCGCTCGCCGCGCCGCGTGCGCGCACTTGGATTGCCTACGCCGCGACCCTCGCGCTGGGGATGTCATTCCATCTCACGATGGGCTTCGTTGCGCTCGCGCACGGGCTCGTGTGGCTCGCGCTGGTTGCGCGCGCGCCGGAGCGCAGCCTGCGCAATGTGCTCCCGCCGCTCGGCGCGCTCGCGCTCGCGGGCACGCTGACGCTGCTTTGTTACGGCGCCGTGCTGCCGCAGATCGTCGAGTTCTATCAACAGCCCGGGGCTGGCGTGACGACTGCGGCGGTCGAATGGAAGAGCCCCCTTTGGCTGGTTGCGGAACTCATCCGCGGCTTTGGCGTAGGTCTCGCAGTGGGCGCCGCCGCGCTCGCCGTCGCCGCGCTGCCGTTCGTGTGGAGCGGCGTCGCGTTATTGCGGCGCGCGCCCGCCGCGGCTCTCGCGTTCGTGCTGCCGGGCGCGCTCCTGCTCGCCGCGCTGGTCGCGCTCGAACGCAACCTCTGGCCGCGCTTCTTCTTCAATGCGTTCGGTTTCGCCGCGCTGCTCGGTGCCGACGGCATGCTGCGCATCGGCAGCGCGATCGCAGCAAAGCTCCAGCTCTCCGCGCGCGTCTCGCGCCTCGCGCCGAGCGCACTCGCCTCCGCGCTCGTGCTCGCCTCCGCGCTCGCGCCGCCGCTCCCGCGCCTGTGGACACTGCCCAAGCAAGATCTCAGCGGCGCGCGCGACTACGCGAAGGCGCACGCCGAGCCGGGCGACGCGATCGTCGGTCTCGATCTCACGGGCGAGGATTATCGCGCGCTCTACGCGCCCGAGTTCGCCGTTGCCCTCACGCTCGCCGAACTCGAAGCGCACGCCGCACGCGGCGGCCGCACCTGGGTGATCTACTCGTTCGGCGGCTACATCGAAGCGCGCGAACCAGATCTCTGGCGCACCATCCAGCACGAGTTCGAAGAAGTCGCCGCCTTCCCGGGCACCCTCGGCGGCGGCACAATCATCATCCGCCGCAGCCCACCCGCCTGGCCCGCCGCCCGCGCGAAGTAACCAGAACCGGGACGTTCATACTCGCGGGTTTATTCTGGGGTCAGTCTTGGACCCGGCGAGGAGGGTCCCCGCGAGTAAACAGCGAGTTTGTAAGTCCCCGCTGCGGTTACTTAGTCGCGTCGCGACGTTGCTCGGCCGGTGAGGTAGCCGGTGAGTTCACCGAGGCTGGAGGTGAGATCGAGCAGCGCGAGCAGCGGCAGCGCGCGCGCGAAGGCTCGCACGTGGCGCCCGCGCGCGAACGCGAGCCGTGTCTGGCGCGCGAGCAGCAGCAGCGCGAGCAGGGGCGCGCCCACGCACAGCGCGGCGCGCACGTGCGGAGCGACCTCGCGAGCGCGCCGCCCCGCGTACAGGCGCGCCCACGCGAAGCGCTCGTGCAGCGCCTCGGCGAGGGGCATCTCGCCGCGATCGACCCCAACGACCAACTCGCGCGAAAGCCAGAGCGTCTCGCCCGCTGCGCGCAGCGCGTCGTGCAGCCCGGTTTCGTGATAACTCGGCTGCCACACCCGCGTGCGCTCGAGCGCCGCGCGCTTGTAGGAGACGTTCACGTCGCTCACGAACAGCGCGAGGCCTTCGTCCAGCGGGTTCTGGTAGCGCCCCGCGTCCATGAAGAAGAGCGCCCAGTTGAGCGCACGCTCGCGCGCGTTCTCGACTGCGCCGCCGATCGCCGCGTGCGGCGCCGCCGCGTGCAGCGCGGCGATGCGCGCACACCAATCTTCGCGCGGGCGCGCGTGCTCGTCCGTGAGCGCAATGACAGGCGCGCGCGCCGCCGCGAGCCCTGCCGCGCGCCGCAGATCGATCGCTTCGTGCGCGATGCCCGGGTCGCGCGACGCGCTCAGTTCCCCCGTGCCGCTCACCGGCACGAAGCGCACGTTCGGGAAGCGCGCGGCGAGCGGCGCGTACGCGATCGATTCGTCCACCGGCACGATCAGCTCGAACGCAGGCGCATCGCGCTGGGCTGCGAGCGCCGCGAGCGCGCCCGCGAGAAACGCGCCGCGCGCGGCGGGGGGGGCGACAACGACTGTTAGGGCGGGCGCGTCGTTCGCGTCGTTCGGGGTCACTGCGAACCCGGGTGCTGCATGCGCGGCGCAGCGTAACGCGCTGCGCTCAGGGGGTCCGAGCTGCGCGTCCCCGCTGCGCGCCGAAAGCGAGTGTCAGCGAGACGCCTGCGGTGAGCGCCGCGACAGCGAGCCCGAGCGCGGTGACGGGATCGGTCAGCGGGTTCACGCGGCGCGCGAGCGCGCTCGCGACGAGGCCCATCAGCACGAGCGGCGCGCCGCAGCCGAGCGCGAACAGGAACATGCGCCGCACATCGGCAGCATCCGCGAGGCCGAGCGTGTGTTGGCGAACCAGCCGGCGCCAATACGTGAACGCCTCCGCCGCACCCCAGGCGAACGTCGCGGTCATCACCGCGGCGAGCAGCGATGCGCGCCAGGCCGTCGCCGCAAGCGGCGCGATCTCTGGCGGCGCCGAAGAGACCGCTCGCAAGACGAGCCCAATGTGGAGCGCGAGTACGAGCGCGCTCGCAACGACGAAGCCGCGCGCCCACGCCGAGCCCGGACGAAACACACGCCACACGAAGCCGGTGAAGCAGAGCGCGCCGGCGTCTATGAACGCGAGCCCCGTCGCGAAGAGCGGGAAGCGCAGTTCTCGGACATGCGCCGCTCCGAAGCCCGAGACGCCGAGCAGCGGCGCGCCGATCGTGCAGAGCGCGAGGAACGCGCAGCCAAGCAGAAGCTCGGGGACGCCCCGCGTGCGGATCGCGAGCAGGAGCATGCGCCCGCCGACCCAAGCGAGGCCGAGCGCCTGACACGCGCCGCCGAGGGCGAGCAACGCAGCGAGCCATCCAGCGTCCATGCGCTTGGCATCGGGCGCGTTGGGGCTGTGCTTGAGGGGCGGACGCGTGCCAGCGGTTTCGAACCCCCGCCTACGCCAGTTCCCCCAGCGCCCAGCGCAGGCTCCGCCTCAACAACTCGTAGTACTGCGGCTTCTCCCACGAACAGCGCTCGATCGTCGGGTAGTAGTCCACCACCGGACGCATGTCGTAATGACCGCGGCAGTGGCCGAGCGTGTTGTAGAGCACCGCACCCTTGCCGAGTGGGCGCAGGTACATGACCAGATGCTGCTTGGTGTGCGACCAGTCGACCGCGACGAAGCCCTTGGCATCGCCGGAGTACTCGGTTTCGAGCAGCGCCGTCAGCTTCTCGCGCTCGTGGTATTCGCAGAGGTAGAGCTCGTCGTCCGTATCGAACTCGCTGATGCCCGAGACGAGCGGGTGATTAGGCGCCGAGACTTTCACGTGGTACGGCTGGATCGGTGGGTGCGCGACGAACTGGCTGCCGAGCGTGTGCGCGAGCGTCTTGATGCTGCGCGGCGCGTCGACGCCCTTCGGCGTGAAGTCGAGCGCTGCGTTGGTTCCGTGCAGCGCGACCCAGCGGCCGCCATCGCTCACGTACTTCGCGAGCGCGTCCTGCTGCGCCTGCGTGGGCCGCAGATCGCAGGTGTACGTCAGCAAGAACTTGCTGCGCGCGATGGCGTCGGTGTCGGCGTAGTCCGCGACGACGCGAACGCGCAGGTTGTCGTGCTCGGCGAGCAGCTTCAGCAGCTCGAGCCGCGCGAAGTCCACATCGTGGTACTTGCCGGCCGCCACCAGGGTCACATCGAGAATCGGCTTGCTCATGCTCCGGTCGCCTTCCTGTAAGCGGGCCGCTCTTGGCAGCGCGCGAGATAAGCTCTCACGTTGGGCGTCGCGTCCCCAACAACTTTGATGAAATTCGCGAGCGCAACGCTGTAGCCCATCATCACGTCCGCGGCGCTGAACTCGCTCTGCAGCCAGCTGCGGCCGGCGAGCGCGCGCTCGACCACGCCGAGCGCGTTGCCGGCGGCCTTCCGCGCGTCCGGCACCACGGCCGCGATGCGCTCTGCCTCCGGGCGAATCAGCGTGTGCTGCACGATCTGGCCGAGCGGCGGCGCCAGGGTTGCCTCCGCGAAGTGCAGCCACTGGAGGAACTTCGGGCGCTCGGGGCTCCCGATCTTGGGCTCGAGCCGGCCGTTGCCGTACGTCTCGAGCAGGTACTGCACGATCGCTCCGGATTCGAAGAGCACGAGTTCGCCGTCCTTGATGGACGGCACTTTGCCCAGCGGATGCAGCGCGAGGTACTCGGGCGTCTTCAGCTCGCTGAGCTTGCGGGTTTCGAGCTGGTACGGAATCGCCAGCTCCTCGAGCAGCCAGCGCACGCGCACGGAGCGCGACATGGGGGCGTGGAAGAGCGTGATCACGGCTCGCCTCCTTCAGCGGGCGGCCAGTCTGCCACAGCGCAGAACGTCCTCACGAAGTCGTGCCGAAAAACCGATGCCGCAAGGTCACTTAGCGCGACCGGGAGCCGGATCCTGGCTCCAGATCGGCGCTTGCCGGGAACTCGCAATGAAGCTCGAAAAGAAATCGCGCTGGACGCTGCTGGTGTTGGTTGGCGCGCTGCTCGCGAGCACGGCGCTGATCGCGCTGCGCCCGCAACCGAAGCCGCGCGCGGTGGCGGAGGTGTTGCCGTTCGTCGGGGTCGTGATCTCGCAGCCCGCAGCCGAGCGCATGCTCGTGCACGCGCAGGGCACGCTCGCGCCGCGCGACGAGATCGAGCTGGTGGCGGAGGCGGCGGGCCGCGTGGTGTGGATCTCGCCTTCGTTCGATGGCGCGGGCGAGTTCGCAGCGGACGAAGCGCTGGTGCGCATCGCGCCCGATGATTATGAGATCGCCGCGCAGCGCGCGCGGGCCGCGGTGGCGCGTGCGGAGAGCCAGCGCACGCTGGCGCATGGGGCACTCTCGCGCAGCGAGGCATTATTCGCGGCGGGCGCGACGAGCCCTGCCGCGCACGAGCAGGCCGCGGGCAACGCGCAGGTAGCGGAAGCGAACTTGCGCGACGCGCAGGCCGCGCGGCAGCAAGCGGAACTCGAACTCGCGCGCACTGAAATCCGCGCGCCCTTCGCGGGCCGCGTGCGCGAGCGCAGCGTTTCGCTCGGGCAGTTCTTAGGGCGCAACGCGCCAGTCGCGCGCGTTTATGCCGCGGGCGGGGCGGAAGTAAAGCTCGCACTGCGCGCCGAGGACGCGGCGTTTCTCGATCTGCCGAACAACTCCGACGACATCGGCCCGCGCGTGACGCTCACCGCAGCAGCCAGCGGCGCGGCGCGCGCACTCAAAGGGCGCATCGTCGGCAGCGCTGGTGCGCTCGACGCGCGCACGCGCATGCTCACCGTGACTGTGCGCGTGGACGAACCGGCGGTTGGCGCCGACGACGCGGCCGCGCTCGCGATGGGCGCGTTCGTCGATGCCGAGATCGAGGGCCGCGAAGTCCCGGGGCTCGTGAAGCTGCCGCGCTCGGCGCTCACGGGCGAGCACGGCGTGGTCGTGGTCGATGCGAAGAACAGGCTCGAAGCGCGCGAGGTCGAAGTGCTGCGGGCCGACGACACGAACGTCTGGATTTCGCGTGGGCTCGCGGCCGGTGAGCGCGTCTGCGAACACGCGCCGAGCGCGCTCGCAGCGGGCACGCATGTGCGGGTGGAGACGCTCGCAGCGGGAGCGAGCGCGCCGTGACTGGGCCGATCGCTTGGTTCGCGCGCAACCCGGTCGCCGCGAACTTGTTGATGGCGATCATGATCGCCGGCGGCTTGCTGGCGACGCCGCTGCTCCGCCAGGAGATGTTCCCCGACATCGATCTCGACGTCGTGACGATCGCGGTCCCCTACCCCGGCGCCTCGCCGGTCGAAGTCGAATCAGGCGTTTGCGTTCCGGTCGAGGAGGCTCTGCAAGGCCTCGCCGGCGTCAAGCGCATTCGTTCGAACGCCGCCGAGAGCATCGCGATGATCTCGGTCGAGCTGATGAGCGGCGAAGACGTGGCGCGCCGGCTCGCGGATATACGCGCGCGCGTCGATTCGATCGCCACGTTCCCCGAGGAAGCCGAGCGCCCAATCGTTTCGCAGGCCGAGATGCCGCGGCAGGTGCTCTCGGTCGCGGTATACGGCGACGCTGGCGAGCGCGCGCTCAAAGAGGCCGCGCAGCGGGTGCGTGAGGATCTCTCCGCGCTGCCCGAGATCTCCGAGGTCTCGATCGCGGCAGTGCGGCCCTACGAGATCGCGATCGAGGTCTCCGAGCGTTCGCTCGAACAGCACGGCCTCACCTTCGATCAAGTCGCCGCGGCGGTTCGGCGCGGCTCGCTCGATTTGCCAGCAGGCGTGGTGCGCGCCGAGGCCGGCGAGATCTTGTTACGCGCGCAAGGCAAGGCGGCGGACGGCGCGGCGTTCGCGGGACTGCCGGTGCTCACACGCCTCGATGGCACGCGCCTAACGCTCGGCGACGTCGCGAACGTGGTGGACGGCTTCGCCGAGAGCGACCAACGCGCCAGCTTCGACGGCAAGCCCGCCGCGCTCGTGCAGGTCTCGCGCGTCGGCGACCAGCGTGTGATCGACGTGGCGCAGGCCGCGCGCGCTTACGTGGCGCGCGTCCAGCCGACGCTGCCCGCGGGCGTGCAGATGGTCATCTGGCAGGACATGTCGAGCATCCTCTCCGAGCGGCTCGGCTCGATGAAGAGCAACGCCTGGCAGGGCGCGGCCATGGTGCTCGTCGTGCTGGCGCTGTTTCTACGCTTCCGCCTCGCCTTCTGGGTGGCGTGGGGCGTACCGACGGCGCTGCTCGCCACGTTCGCGGTGCTGCCGTTCTTGGGAGTCTCGATCAACTGGATCTCCCTAATGGGTCTCGTGCTCGTGCTCGGCATCCTCGTCGACGACGCGATCGTGGTCGCCGAGAACACGCACGTCGAGCAGCGGAAGACCGGGAGCAAGCTCGAGGGCGCGATTCGCGGCGCGCAGGGCCTCTCGATGCCGGTGATCTTCGGAGTGCTCACGACCGTGGTGGCGTTCATCCCGATGCTCGCGGTGCCCGGTTCGATGGGGAAGCTCGTTCGGGGCCTCCCGATCATCGTGATCGTGAGCCTGATGTTCTCGCTGATCGAATCGCTGCTGGTTCTGCCGGCACACCTCGCTCACGGCGGGGCCGTGGACGCAGCGCCGCGCGGCGAAGCCTCCCGGCGCTGGCGCGCGCTGCAAGACCGCGTTTCGGGCGGCTTCGATCGCTGGGTCGAGCGCTCATTTCGGCCATTCATCACGCGTGCACTCGAGTGGCGCTACTTCGCGATCGCCTGCGGCGTCTCTTCCCTGCTTGTTACGGGCGCCCTCGTCGCGGGCGGCTGGCTGCGCTTTACCTTCCAAGAGCCCGTGGACGGCGACGTAATCATCGCCGACCTCACGATGGAGCCGGGCACGCCGCCACAGGTCACGGCCGCGGCGATCCGCGCGATCGAAGCGGCCGCGCGCAAAGTGCAGCGCGAAGCCGACGCGACCCGCGATCTCGCGCACGGCAGCATCTTCTCGCACACGCTCAGCACGGTCGGCGAGCAGCCGTTCCGCAACTTTCAATCGCAGTTGCCGAGCGGCGGCAGCTCAGCCGGGTCTGGAGGGCACCTAGGCGAGCTGCAAGTCGAGATGATTCCCGCCGACTACCGCGATTTCTCCACTTCGGAAATGCAGCGCCGCTGGCGCGCTGCGCTGCCGCCGATCTCGGGCATCGCGGAGCTCGCGTTCCAAAACACGATGGTGAACTCCGGCAAGCCGATCGAACTCGAGTTGCGCGGGAACGATCTGACGCAGCTGCGCGACGCCGCCGCGTTTTTGAAGGGCGAGATCGCCGGGTACCCAGGCGTGTTCGACGTGGCGGACTCGTTCCGCGCTGGCAAGCAGGAACTCGGTTTCAAAGCGCGGCCGTCGGCCGAGTCATTAGGGATATCGCTCGCAGACGTGGCGCGTCAGGTGCGCCAGGCTTTCTGGGGCGAGGAAGTGCAGCGCGTGCAGCGCGGTCGCGACGAAGTCAAAGTGGTCGTGCGCTACCCAGCCGCGCAGCGCCGCTCGCTCGGCGATCTCGAGGCGCTGCGCATTCGCAGCGCAGAAGGCGTGGCCGTGCCGTTCGCGAGCGTGGCCGAGGCGTCGCTCGGCACGGGCTTCTCCGCGATCCAGCGCGTCGACCGCGCGCGCGTCGTCTCGGTGAGCGCGGACGTGGACGTCGCGCTCGGGAACGCGAACGTGATCCTCGCCGACCTCCGGCAGACCGCGCTGCCGCAGCTCGCCGAGCGCTTCCCCGGCGTGAGCTTCGCGTTCGCCGGCCAGCAAGCCGAGCAGCGCGATTTCCTCGACGCCATGATTCGCGGCCAGCTGTTCGCGCTGCTCGCGATCTTCGCTCTGATCGCCGTGCCGCTGCGCTCGTACACGCAACCCATCATCATCATGAGCATCATCCCGTTCGCGGTGGTCGGCGCCGCAATCGGTCACCTCTTGCTCGGCTACGACCTCTCGATGTACTCGGTGATCGGCCTGGTCGCGCTCTCCGGCATCGTGGTGAACTCGAGCCTCGTGCTGGTCGATCAGGTGAACAATCTGTGCGCC
Organism: Deltaproteobacteria bacterium; assembly: GCA_031387905.1. Classification (GTDB taxonomy): domain Bacteria; phylum Myxococcota_A; class UBA9160; order UBA9160; family UBA6930; genus VGRF01. The sequence continues at coordinate 23,358 of JANNDT010000071.1, read as the reverse complement.
TCGGGCATGCGCCTCGCGGACGCCGCGCGCGAAGCCGCGATCTCGCGCATTCGCCCGATCTTTTTGACCGAGATCACCACCTTCGTCGGCTTGATCCCGATGATGTTCGACACCGCGATGGCCGCGCGCATGACGATCCCGCTCGCGATCACGCTCGCCTTCGGCGTTTTGTTCGCCGCAGTGATTACGCTCGTGCTGCTGCCGTGCATGTATCTCGCGCTCGAGGATGTGACGCTGCTGGTGCAGGGCAAGAAACGCACGCGCACCGCGGAAAAGCGCACGGAGCGCGGACACGCGAACAGCGAGGCGGCGGTGGGAACGAGCGCGGAGCCAGAGGCGGCGGCGTAGGCCCGCGCTGGCACTCCGACTCGCGCTAACAACGAGCGCGAACCAGGAGAAGCGCATGGCCCGCCCGACGTCGCTCGAAGCCCGCGTCGATCGTCTCGAAGCGCTCGAAGAGATCCGCCAACTCGTTGCAAAGTATTGCCTCGCGCTCGACATGCGCGATCTCGACGCGCTGTGCGGACTGTTCCCCGACGACGTGCGCGTCTCGCGCGACGAAACCGGCCGCCGTGCGCTGCGGCGCTGGTTCGACCAAACGCTGCGCGTGCAGTTCACCGGCACCGCGCACGTCGCGGGCAATCACATCATCGAGTTCGAGAGCGCCGACTCCGCGCGCGGCCTCGTCTACAGCCGCAACGAGCACGAGGCCGGCGAGCAGTGGATCGCGATGACCATGATGTATTGGGATCGCTACGAGCGGATCGCGGGCCGCTGGCTGTTCCGCCGCCGCCTTCCGCTCTACTGGTACGCGTGCGACTCGAGAACTCCGCCGCTCGGCGCGAACAAAATGCGCTGGCCCGGGCGCGCCCCTTACGAAGGCGGCTACGCGGACTTCTTCCCGAGCTGGCGCGAGTTCTGGGCGCCGGGCTTCGTCGCGGATGCGGATGTCGCGGAGCCCGCGGCGCTCGATGCGTTTCTCGCGCGCTTGCGACCTAACGAGGCGGGGGCGTCAGTGCGCGTGCGCTGATGGTTCGGGCGGCAGGAGTGCCAGGCGCTGCGGTACCTGTTTGAGTCTCGGGGCACCTGCGGAGGCCGTCGACATGATCGCGCGAGAACGGGAAGCCGCGATTCGCGGACTGCTCGGCAAGCAGGAGATCGCGCAGAACCTCGCGCTGCACAGCCGCGGCGTCGATCGCGCCGACTACCCGATGCTGCGCTCCGCCTATCACGACGACGCGGACTTCTCGTATGGGATGCCGGCAATGCAGTTGGTGCGCTTTCTTGCCGACGCGCAGAGGGCGCTGCCAGGAACGCTGCATCGCACTTGTAACACCTGGATTCGCCTCACCGGCGAGGACAGCGCGCTGTCTGAGAGTTACGTGATCGCCCACCTCGAGACGCTCGAGTCCGGCGCCGGCACGCAGCGTCTAATTGGCGGGCGCTATCTCGATCGCCACGCGCGCAAGGACGGCGCCTGGCGCCTGATGCATCGTACCTACGTGCTCGAGTGGAACGTGAACCAGCCGTCGAGCGGCGCGTGGCAGGAGACGGCGGGCGCGATGTTCGCGCCGCGTGGCGGTAAGGCGAACGCGGACCCGGGTGCGACGCTTCTCGCGACGTGGACGGCGGCGTTTTCAACGGAGGTGAAGCCCATGAGCCGAAGCACAAAGCTCGAACGAGACGTGGATCTCGCGCTCTCGAGGCAAGCGCTGCACGAACTCACGATGGCGTACTGCCGCGGCGCCGATCGCGCCGACGAGGCGCTACTCGCGTCGGTGTTCCACGACGGCGCGACGATCGTGGCCGGCGCGTTCAACGGGAAAGCGCCGCAGTTCGCGCGCGAAGTAACGAAGCAGATCCGCGAGAGCCTGAAGCGCGTTTTCCATTCCGTCGCGAACGAGTGGTTCCAGATCAGCGGTGATCGCGCGGTGGGCGAGTCGTATGCGATTGCAGTTGCGACGCGCAGCGTCGACGGCATGGACATGGATGCGATCACCGGAGGCCGTTACCTCGACCGCTTCGAGCGCCGCGCCGGTACATGGAAGATCGCGGAGCGTGTGTTCGTGCAGGACTGGAACATCAACCAGCCCTCGACGGCGAGCTTCGACGACGCATTCTACGGCGGGCTGAAGTTGCGTGGTTGTTACGGCGCGGCGGATCCGATCTACGCCTTCTGGCAGGGCTGAGGTGAAGCCTACGTCGGATCAAGCGGAGCGACGCGCGCGACTCGGAACCGAGAGATCCGTCCAAGAGATCGTGCGGAGCGACGCGATCCCGACGCGCGCACCGCTCGACCATGAGAACTCCGCGTTCCTGGGCGACGAGGACATTCCGTTCGAGCGCTACACGTCGCGCGAATTCTTCGCGCTCGAGATGAAGTGCGTCTGGGAAAGGGTCTGGCAGTGGGCGTGCCGCGAGGAGCACGTGCGCGAGACCGGTGATTACGTCGTGTACGAGATCGGGCGTCACAGCGTGATCGTGGTGCGGACGCAGGCCGGCGCCATCAAGGCCTACGTGAACAGCTGCCTGCACCGTGGCACGAAGCTCAAAGAGTCGGGCTCGGACGGGAGTTCGCCCGAGCTGCGTTGCCCGTATCACGGCTGGACCTGGACGCTCGACGGCAAGCTCGACACGCTGCGCTGCCGCTGGGATTTTCCGCACGTCGACCCTGAGAAGTACCCGCTGCCCGAAGTGAGAGTGGAGAGCTGGGGCGGCTTCGTGTTCGTGAACCTCGACCCGAACGCGCGGCCGCTGCGCGAGCAGCTTGGCGTTCTGCCTGAACACTTCGCCAACTTCCCGCTCGAGGAGCGCTACGTCGAGCTGCACCTGCAGAAGGAATTGCCGTGCAACTGGAAGGCGGCGCAGGAAGCCTTCATCGAGAACTACCACACCGCCGAGACACACCCGCAGTTGCTGCGCAGCGTCGCGACGCTGAACACGCAGTACGACGTGTATGGCGATCACGTCGCACGCTTCTACGCGACGGTCGGCGTGTGCAGCGGCGAGTTCGGCAGCGAGCTCAGCGAGCAGGAGATCCTGGATGACATGCTCGTCGGCGATCGAAGCCTGATCAAAGAGAGACCGACGCTCGCGCCGGGGCAGACCGCCCGCGAATACATGGCGAACTACCTGCGCAAGGCGATCGGCGATGCGTACAAGACCGATCTGTCGAAGTTCACGGACAGCGAAGTGATCGACACGATCGAGTACAACCTGTTCCCTAACATGTTTCTCTTTCCAGGCCTCTCGCTGCCGATGGTCTACCGCTTCCGCCCGCTCGGCAGCGATCCCGATCGCGCGCTCTTCGAGTTGCTCTTCCTGCGCCCGCTGCCGAGTGGCGCAGCGCCGCCGCCGCCCGCGACGCCAGTGCGCCTCACCGCAGAAGAGTCGTACGCGAAAGTTCCCGGCTTCGACGCGGCGTTCGCGTACGTCTACGACCAGGACACCGGCAACCTCCGGAATCAGCAGCTCGGTTTCCACACGGCGCGCAAGCTCGGCGCGACGCTCGCAAACCGCCAGGAGGTGCGCGTGCGGCAGCTCCATCAAACCATCGACAAATACATCGCCAAGCATCGGAGCGAAGCATGATCCGCGGCATTCACCACGTCGCGCTCAACACAGCCAACCTCGAGCGCATGCTCGCGTTCTATCGCGACGTGATCGGCTTCGAGGTGGTCGCAGAGGTCTCGTGGAAAGACAACGCGGAGATCGACAGCGTGGTCGGGCTGCACGGCTCGGCGGCGCGGCAGATCATGCTGCGCGCAGGCAATGCATATCTCGAGCTGTTCGAGTATTCGTCGCCGGCCGCGCGCGAGGACGCGCCGCTGCGCCCGTGCGATCGCGGCTACACGCACTTTTGTCTCGATGTGGTCGACATCGACGCCGAGCATGCGCGGCTGACGCAGGCGGGCATGCACTTCCAGCGCAAGCCCGGCGGCTTCGGCGAGATCCGCGCCGTCTACGGCGCCGACCCGGACGGCAACGTCGTCGAGATTCAAGAGATCTCGAACCCCGAGCACGCTTTCGCGTTTCCGCCGCGCTCGCCGCGCGGCGCCTAACAGCCGCGCCGCGGCGAGGAACACCTAATGGCGGGCCGAGTACAAGGGAAAGTCGCGATCGTCAGCGGCGCCGGCAGCGGCCTCGGGCGCGGTGACGCGCTCGCACTGGCGCGCGAGGGCGCGCGCGTCGTTGTTACGGACATCAACGAAGTGGGCGGCAAGGAGACCGCGGAGGCGATCGGCAGCGCCGCGCTTTTCCTGCGCCACGACGTGCGCGACGAAGCCGACTGGCAGCGCGTCGTCGCCGAGACCGTGCGCGTATTCGGCCGCCTCGACGTGCTCGTGAACAACGCGGGCCTGGTCGTGTTCGCGAACGTCGAAGACACCACGCTCGAGCAATTCCGCCGACTGGGCTCGGTGATGTCCGAGGGCACGTTCCTCGGCTGCAAGCACGCGATCCCGGCGATGGCGAAATCTGGCGGCGGCTCGATCATCAACGTCTCGTCGGTCGCCGCGATCAAGGGCATCGCACCGATTCTTGCGTACACCGCTGCGAAGGGCGCGATTCGCAGCATGACGCGCAGCGTCGCGGTGCACTGCCAGGAGCGCGCTAACAAGATTCGCTGCAACGTGATTCTGCCTGGCGCGCACGACACGCCGATGACGCGTCAAGCGCTCGCGCAGCTGCCGAGAGGCGAAGCGGGCCTCGAGCAGATCCACGCGCGCGGGCAGGGCACGCCCGAGGACGTCGCGAATCTCGTGCTGTTCCTCGCGTCCGATGAATCTCGGCAGATCACGGGCGCCGAGTTCGTGATCGACAACGGCGAGACGATCGCCTGAGCTCGTGGGCGGCCCGGCTTCAGGCGCGCACGCCGCCGCCTAACACTCCGGGGTTGCCCTCGCTCCAGCTGACGACGAGCCGCCGCTCGGCCATGCGCCAGCCTTCGCGCGTGCGCTCCCACTGATCGATGTAGCTACCGCCGACCGTGTAGCGCTCGCCGTCCGCGAGCCCGCGCTTCACGTGCTCGGCGCAGAGATAGGCGACCGAGGTCGCGCGGTCGCCCGCGAGCCGGATGTCGATCGAGCTCATGCGATGTTGACTCATGTCGAGCCAGTCGAGCGCGCGGCCGCAATATTCCGCCGCCGCGCCGACGCCGCATAACAACGGCGCGTCGCCATACTTCACGCGCACATCGGGCTTCATGAACGTGGCGAGGCGCGCGTAGTCGCGCGAATCGAGCGCGTGCGCGTAGGCGATGACGCCATCCTCGATGGCGCGCCGGTCGGCGAGTTCTCGCAAGAGCGCGCTGGCGCTGGGCTTTGCGCGAGTCGCGCGCCGCTGTGCGCCGGCTTTGCTCGCGCCCTTCGCCTTGCCCTTGCTGTTCTTCTTCTTCGTTCGAATCGCCACGCCATTTCCTCCGGCTAGTGACACGCGTCGACCGCGCACCGCCGAAGGATGCCCCGTGCGCTTTGCGATCCGCCACGCGACTGGCGTGTCCCGCCCATCCGTCAACCGCTCACAAGCCCACGCCGCGCTCAGTCCAGCGCGAGGATCAGCCGCCCGAAGGTCTGCGAGCCGTAGACCTTGTCCACGCACTCCGCCCACACCTCGAGCCCGCCCCGCACGACGGTCTCTGCGCTCTTCAGCTTCCCGTCCGCGAGCATCGCGCTGAGAGCCATCGCGGCGGCTGGGATCTTGTCGAAGTGGTTGTACATGAGCATGCCGCCGAAGGTGAGCTCGCGCGCGGGAATGCGCAGGTACTCCTTCATGCCGCGAACGTTGCCCGTGACCATCGCGTCCATCTCGCCGATCGCGCCGACGCTGAGAATCTTGCCGCCGATCTTCATGTGACGCGCTCCGGCGTCGAGTTGCTCGGCGCCCACGTTGTCGACGAAGACGTCGATGCCTGCTGGCGCCAGCTCGCTGAGGCGCGCGTCGAGGTCCTCGCTCTTGTAAGCGATTACGGCGTCGTAACCGCCGAACGCCTCGAGCCGGTCCGCCTTCTCGCGGCTGCTCGTCACCCCAATCACTCGGCAGCCCTTGTTCTGGTAGAGCTGGCCGATCACCAGCCCGACTGCCCCGGCGGCAGACGTCACGAGCACTGTCCGCTTCTCGTAGGGCGCTTCGACGCGTCCGCACGGGTGATGCTCGACGGCACAATAAGCGGTGATGCCGGCTGAGGGTGTTACGACCGAGAGCATGTGCTCGGGGCGCATGCCTGCCGGAAGCTCGAGCGGGGGGAAGCCGTCGCTGCCGTCGACCGCGAGATCTCGGTAACGGAAAAGCGGGCCCATTCCCCAGACCTTGTCGCCCACCGCGAAGGCCGGGCTCTTGCTCTCCACGACCTCGGAGACGTACTCGCTCGGAAGCGGAGACCCGAGGGCCGTGCGCTTCAATCCGAGTTCCTCGGCGCCCGTGTCATTGCCGGGCAGCTCGAGGTAGGTCTTCGCCATCGGTGCGACGGCGACGAGCGAGAGCCGCAGCCGGATCTTGCCTTCCGCCAGCACGGGGAGTGGCGGGAGAACGCGCATCTCGAAGATCGAGGTCGCGGGCAGGAGCGCGCCGGCCTGCTCAGGAAACTTGACGTAGAACCAACCGTGATTCTCGGGCTGCATAATCACCTCGTGTCTAGACCGAGTCGACGGACGTCACTCGGCGATTCGCGAACGGCTCAGGCGGCCCGCGTAAAGAAGTCGCCGCGGGGCTTGCCGGTGGGGTCGTAGACCGGCTCGGTGTAGTCGACCCGGTATTTTTTGAACTCCGCGCTCACAATTCCGTATTTGCCCAGGTGCGCTCCCATCTCGCGATAGTTCTTGTGCTGGAAGTGCGCGTTCAGGGCCTCCGAGTCGGCCCATAACTCCCAGACCACCATGCGCGTCGCGTTCACGGGATCCGGCGCGAAGTAGTAGGCGAGGCAGCCGGGCTCGTCCGTGCGCGCGGGCGCCTGGTACTGGGCGCTGGTCGCGAGGCACTCGTCGCGGCCCGCGCGGGTCGCGAACTCGGCGACGCCTGCAAGCACGATCATCTGACTCACGGTCTCTCCTTCAAGAAGCCCAGGGTTGTCATGGACGGCTGGAGGTTGCGAGCGAACAGGTCGAGCAGCGCCCGCGAGTGGCGTGCATCTGCCTCGGCGTCATAGGCGGGCCGGTGGACGACGAAGGTGCCCATTTGCGCCTTCGCCGGTCTCGATCTGGGCCTCGACCATTCGGCGACTCTAGCGCATATTCGACATCGATGTCGAAAACATTGAAGGAGCCCCGATGAGTGCAGCCGGAGGCCTGACCGCAGGAGTCCATCTCCCCCAAGCGGGGCCCGCGGCGTCCGGGGAGGCGATGCAACGCGCCGCACAGCTTGCCGAGCAGCTCGGCTACGCCGACGTCTGGGTGAGCGATCATTTGGTGGTGCCGGTTGACGCGGAGTATCCGCCCTCGGTCTACATCTACGAGCCGCTCACCGCGCTCGCCTGGGTCGCCGCCATGACAGAACGGGTTCGGCTCGGAACCACGGTGCTGGTGTTGCCAATGCGCAACCCATTAGTCGTCGCCAAGATGGTCGCCTCGATCGATCGCATGAGCGGCGGCCGTATGATCCTCGGAACCGCCGCCGGCTGGCTCGAGTCGGAGTTCGATGCATTAGGCGTGCCCTTCGCCGAGCGCGGCGCTCGCACGGATGAGGCGCTCGAGATCCTGCGGCGGGTGTGGAGCGAAGATCCGATCACGGCGGAGTTCCCGGTGCACGGCGCGCGCTTCGCCTCGATGCGGGCGAAGCCGCAGCCGGCGGGCCGCGTGCCGATCTGGATCGGCGGCCACGCGGAAGTCGCGCTGGCGCGCGCCGTGCGATCAGGCGACGGCTGGCACGGAGCGTTCCTGAGCCCCGATCAGACCGCGCGGCGAGTGCGCCGGCTACGGGCTGAGCGTCCGGAGCCAGAGTTCGCAATCTCGATGCGGACGCGTTGGGATGCGCTCGAAGACGACGCCGACCAGATCCTCGCCGAGCTCGATCAGTACCGCTCGGCTGGGGTCAATCACTTCGTGTCCGAGCCGCGCCAGCGCAACCTCGACGGTTACCTGCGCTCGATCGAAGCGCTCGCCAAGCTGTTATTGCGCGCCGGCGTCGAGATGGTGCGCTGATGCCGAGCCGGCGGCGACCCCGAGCGTCGCGGGCACAAGCGACCACCCGCGGCGGCTGGGCGTCCACGGGCACCTCTGCGGACCGGCGTGCCAGCATCGACGCGGCGCCGGGGGCGAAGGCAGCCCGCACGCGGCAAGTCCTGCTCGATGCAGCGCGCGCCGTCTTCGCCCGCCACGGCTACGTCGCCGCCACCGTCGACCACATCGTCAGCGAAGCCGGTGTGGCGCGGGGCAGCTTCTACACCTACTTCGAGTCCAAGACGCAGATCTTCGGTCAGCTCTCGGCGCTGATCGACAAACAGATCGAACGCAACGTCGTCTCGTTCGACCGCGGTCCGAGTGCCGATCCGATCGCGAACCTCGAGACCTCGAACCGCAACTACCTCGCGGTCGTGCGCGAGCTCGCCGACCTCTATCGGCTCGTCGACCAAGTCGCTGTGCACGACGAGGCCGTTAGCAGCGCGCGGCGGCGCTCGCGCCAACAACACGTCGCGCGCGTCGAGAAGGCGATCCGCCGCTGGCAGGCGCGCGGCTGGGCCGACCCCGAGATCGACGCGCGCATCACCGCGGCGGCGCTCGTCTCGATGCAGTCGGGCTTTGCGCAGTGGCTCTACCTCGGCGGCGATAGTTATGGCGAGGACGAGGCCGCCGCGACGTTGACGGAGATCTGGATCAAAGCCTGTGGCCTGACGACGCCATCGCAGCGCGATGAGCCACCACGTTCGACCGGTTGAGCGCGAGCGGCCCGCGGCGTGCTACGCGTGTGCGCGAACGAACCACGCGAGCTCGACCATGACCGCAGGCCTCCGTAACAACTCTCCCGGAAACGCGCGCGCCGCAGGGCCCAGCCTTCAGGACCTGCTCGCGCGGGATGCCTCAGTCGTGCCCGAGCCGCTGCGCGCGGAGTCGGTTCGCTTCCTCGGCGACGAGGACATTCCGTACGCGAACTACACCTCGCGCGCGCAGGCGGACGCCGAGTTCGCACAGCTTTGGCCGCGAGTCTGGCAGTGGGCGTGCCGCGAGGAGCACATCCCCGAAGCGGGCGATTATTACGTCTACGATGTCGGCCACCTGTCCGCCGTGGTCGTGCGAACCGAGAGCGGCGCGATCAAGGCGTTCTACAACGCCTGCATGCATCGGGGCACGCAATTGAAGCAGCCGGGCTCCTGCGGCTTCTCGGAGAATCTGCGCTGCCCATTCCACGGCTGGACCTATTCCCTCGACGGCGAGCTGATCGACCTGCCGGAGAACTGGGATTTTCCGCACGTGAAGCCGAACACGCACCGCCTGGCCGAGCTGAGAGTCGGAACCTGGGCTGGCTTCGTGTTCGTGAACTTCGATCGCAGCGCTGGGCCGCTAGACGACTACTTGGGCGTGCTGCCCGAACACTTTCGTGAGTGGGGCCTCGAAGATCGCGTCATCGAAACCCACGTGAGCAAGCGGCTGCCTGCCAACTGGAAGGCCGCCGAGGAGGCCTTCATGGAGGCCTATCACGTGCGCGAGACCCACGCGGGTGGCATGCCGGGCACGGAAGTCACCACGCAGTACGACTTGTTCGGCGACAACGTCACGCGCTTCATCCACACCGTGGGCTCACCGAACCCGCGCGTAGAGCCGCCGCAGAGCGAGCAGACTCTGCTCGCACGCCTTTGGCAGCGCGGCAAGGACGGCGGCAGGGTGCCCGAGCTTCCCGCCGGCATGACCGCGCGAGATTTTTACGCCGCGTTCGTGAAGAAGCAGATGGGCGAGACGTACGCACAGGACTTCTCCGCCTACTCCACTTCGCTGACGCTCGATTCGATCGAGTACTTCCTGTTCCCTAATGCCTTCTTCTTCCCTGGGCTCTCATTGGGCATGGTCTACCGCTTCCGCCCGGATCCCGAGGACCCCGACTTCTGCACCTTTGATCTCCTGATGCTCCGGCCGAGAGCAGAAGGCCGCCCCGCGTCGCCGCCGCCGGAACCGCTCTCGCTCGACGTCGCGGACAGTTACTCGCTCGCGAAGGGGCTCGGCCCCCTCGGCGCCGTCTACGACCAGGACACAGGCAACATGGCCGCACAGACGCGCGGCTTCAAAGCGAGCCAGAAGCGCGGACAGACGCTGGGGAATTATCAGGAAGTGCGCATCCGCCATCTGCAGCAAACGGTGGACCGCTACCTAGGACGGACTGCAAAGTGACGCCGCTGAAGAAGTCGACGCTCTTCTACTACAGCCTCGCCGACCTGCCGGTCGCGATGGCGCTGTTCCCGGTGATGGTGTTCATCCCGCGTTATTACTCTCACGACCTCGGTATCCCGCTGGCGACCCTTGGCGCCGTCATGCTCGTGCAGCGCATTCTCGACCTGTTTACGGATCCGCTGATGGGCTACGTCAGCGATCACACGCGCTCGCGCTGGGGGCGCCGCAGGCCCTGGGTGGCAGCGTCCGCGCCGCTCCTGATGCTGAGCATCTATCGGCTGTTCATGCCTCCCGAAGGCGCGGGCGTCGCGCATCTGTTCGGCTGGGGGATGCTGCTCTCGGTCGGCATCACGATGATGATCATCCCCTATTACGCTTGGGGCGCCGAGTTGTCGTCGGACTACCACGAGCGCACGCGGGTGGTGGGCGCCCGCGCGATGATGGGCGTGCTGGGCAGCCTGGTCGCGCAGGCGGCGCCGGCCGCGGCGCTTTTCTTCTTCGCCATCGGCGGCAGCAGCGCGGTGTTGAAGATCGTCGGGACGACGATGCTCGTGCTCATGCCGATCTGCGTGCTCGGGACCGTGACCCAGACGCCTGAGCCCACCGTCGAAGTCCGCTCGACGGTCTCGGTCATGGACGGCTTGCGCCTCATGGTGCGCAACAAGCCGTTTCTGCAACTCGTGATCGCCTTCATGATCGGCTCGCTCGGGCTCAACATCACCACGCCGCTCTACATCTTCTACGTGTCGGACGTGCTGGGGGCTGAGAATCAATCGATCTACATGCTCAGCTGTTTCTACATCACCAACCTGGTGGCGGTTCCGTTCTGGGTGTGGCTGTCGGGCAGGATCGGCAAGCACCACGCCTACATCGCGTCCTTCTTCCTGATCGCCTGCGCGCATCCCTTCTACCTGTTATTGGGGAAGGGCGACTTCTGGTGGATGTTGCCGATCACGATCGCCACGGGTTTCGCGGCGGGTGGTTTCTCGCAGTTGCTGCCGAACTCCATGAAGGCGGATGTGATCGACCTCGACGAACTCGCGAGCGGCGAGAGCCGAGCCGCACTGTTTTTCTCGGCGTGGTCCTTCGCGCAGAAAGCGACGGCTTCGCTCGGCGGCGTGATCGCAATCTTCGGCCTCAGCCTAATCGGCTTCGACGCCACGCTCGGATCGAAGAATGGCCCCAGCGAAATGTTCGGGCTGCGCTTCTTGTTCTCCACGTTCCCGTCGATCTTTTTTGCGAGCGGCGCCCTGATCGTTTGGAAATATCCAATCACGGAGGCGAGGCAGCGAGAGATCCGCGCGGAACTCGAGTCGCGTGCGCGCGCCCCGAGCCCGTCCCTCTGACCGGAGCCTGCGAGTGCCGAGCATCAATCCCTTCCACAGCTGGCAGCCTCTCGAAGCCCGCGCCGCGCGTGAGACGGACCCGCGCGTGCGCACGCTGCTGACGGCCGTGCGCGATCACATGGAGCACGAGATTCGCGGCCACTTGCCCGAGTTGATGGCGACGCTCACGGCCGAGCCGATTTATCACTTCTGGATTCCTGCCGGCGCGTTCACGTTGCGCGGTCGCGAGGCCGTGACCGGCTTCTACTCGAACATGATCGCCGCAGGTGGCAACCAGTTCGAAGTCGTGGTCGAGAAGATCGTGGCGGACCGCGGCAGCATAATTACTGAGGGGCAGGTGAAGCAGGTGCAGACCGGCAAGGCGCTGCTCGCGGCCGGGCGCAGCGAAGTTCGCGGCGTGGCCATTGCGCCCGGCGACTTGTTCCTCACGTGTGCGCAGCTCATCACGGTTTGGCCGGGCGACCCCGACGGCAAGCTCATCGGCGAGGACATCTATTTCGGCGAGGACGCACTCTCGACCGCCCGCAAGATCAACCGCGAAGACCTCCCCCCCGGCTTCCGGCTCTCCTAATCAACCCCAACCCGAAGCAGGCGCCATGACACAACCGACCGCGAAACCGACCGCTCCTCCCTCGGGCACGCCCCTCGAACGAGTGGCTCGGCTGACCGACGTGATCCGCGAGGGCGGCGACAAAGCCCAACAACTTCGCCGCTTGCCAACGGAAACCGTCGATGCGCTCGTCGACGCTGGCATCTTCCGCATCGCGATCCCGAGAGAACTCGGCGGCGACGACGCCAGCATCACCGAGACCATCGAGATCCTGGAGGCGATCGCCAGGATCGACGGCTCGGTTGGCTGGAACGTGATGCTCGGCTCCGAGATCAACGCGATGGCCGTCGGCGGCATGGATAAGGAACTGGCGCGCGAGGTGTATCTCGAGAACCCGCGCGTGATCATGTGCGGTGGCGGCGGTCCGGGCTCGCAGCCCTCGCGCGCCGTGAAGCAGGCTGACGGCAGCTATCGCGTGTGGGGCCAGAGCACGTTCATCAGCGGCTGCCACAACGCGACCTGGTGTTTCATGATCGCACCCATTATGGAAGGCGATGCGATCGCCAAGGACGCGAACGGCATGCCCGCCATTCGCAGCTGGTTCCTGCACAAGTCCGAGTACGAGATCCTCGACACCTGGGACGTCGCCGGCCTGCGCGGCTCGGGCAGCCACGACGTGCGCGCGAACGGCGCCCACGTCAGCGAGAAGTGGTCGCGCGTGCAGCTTTTCACGCTGCCCGCGCACTACGAGAACCCGGCGTTCCGCGTGCCCGTCGCGCTGCGGCTCGCCTATAACAAGGCCGCGGTGGCGATCGGCGTCGCGCGCGGCGCCGTCGACGAGTTCTACTCGCTCGCGCAGACCAAGGTGCCATGGCTCACCGCCTCCGCGCTGCGCGACCGCCCAGTGGCGCAACAGCGCGCGGGCGAAGCCGAGGCGCAGCTGCGCTCCGCACGCGCGTTCCTGATGGAGGCGATGCACGCAGTCGAGGAGGAACTGAAGCGCGGGCGCGAGATTCCATCGCCCGCGGCCACGCAGACGGCGCGCCTCGCCTGCACGCACGCGGCCAACGCCTCGATGCACGTCGTCGACCTCGTGCACAACACGAGCGGCACCAGCGCGATGCGCATGAACAGCCCACTCGAGCGCAAACTGCGCGACGCCCACGGCTGCGCGACCCACCGCTGGGTGGCGCATCCGCTGTACGGCGAGCTCGGGAAGATTCTGCTCGGCCACGAAGCGTCGCCGGAATTTCTCGGGCTGGGCTGATTTTCTACCGCGAGTACGAAAAGAGTTGACTTCGAGCTTGGAAACGAAGTACGAATCACAAACAGCCGCGTACTGCCGCGCGGCGGGCTAGGGACCTGCATACCACGAGACGCCCGTTGTCGAGGGGCGATCTATCAGGAGGCGCCATGCGCACGACCCGATTCGGTCTTTTCTCCGCGATCCCGTTCGCCATCGCGATGGCCGTGTCGCCCGCGGGCGCTCAAGACGCGCAGCCCGCGCCCGCCGCTCCGGTGGCGCAGCCCACCTCACCCGCGGCGCAACCCGCCGCGCCGGCGGCGGAGCGAGGCGGCATCGAGGAGATCATCGTCACCTCGCGCAAGCGCGAAGAGATCTCGCAGGACGTACCGTTGGCGATTACCGCGATTTCGAAAGAGCTGGATATCGCGTCCGTCCGAGATCTTCGAGACCTGAACGGGTTCGCGCCGAACGTACGCATCGATGAGGATCCGGGCCGCGCGAACGGTTCGGCCATCACGATTCGCGGCATCAGCCCGACGCGCACGGACGACAACTCGTTCGACTCGCCGATCGCCGTGATGATCGACGGCATCTACCTCGGCACGACCTCCGGGCAAGTGCTCGAGAACTTCGACCTCGACCGCGTGGAGATCCTGCGCGGACCGCAGGGAACCCTGTTCGGAAAGAACACGATCGGCGGCGTGCTGAACGTGATCCGCAGCCGCCCGACCGGCGAGTTTGGAGCACGCCTCAAGTACACCGGGGGCAGCTTCGACCAGCAAGAATTCCGAGCGGTGCTCAACGTTCCCATCATCTCGGAGAAGCTCGCTGCCAAGGGCTTCTACACGAAGCTCTCGAGCGATGGCTACATCGAGAACACGTTTACCCATTCGCGCATGGCCAAGAAGGACTATCAGAACTACGGCGTCACGTTGCTGGCGACTCCGTTCGATGGGTTCGAAGCGCTGCTCACCATCGAAAAGTTCGACGACGACAGCCAGGGGGGCGGCTCGCTGACGAACTACAACCTCGGCGCGGGCGTGGCCGCACCGCCGAGCGATCCGCGCGAGCCCAACTTTGCGGCAGGCTTCAAGTCCTGCTCCACTGCGCCTGGCAACTACGCGTTGGGCATTCCCTATGGCCACAACTCCGGTGCCCTTCCGCTGGCTGTCGACCCCAGCCAAACGATCTACAACTCAGGCGTGCCCTGCCGCACGAGCTTGAAGAGGCCGAATACGGTCTCCACGGACACGACGAACCCGTCGAGCTTCAACGTCCAGGCCTACACGCTCGACATGCATTACGACCTGAACGAGAACCTTCGCGCCGTCTCCCTGTTCGGCTACCGGAAGATGACGGAGGATCGACTGCTCGACTTCGACGGGTCGGAGGCAGACTACATCACGATCGACCGGGACAACGACTACGACCAGTTGAGTGAGGAGATTCGTCTCGAGGGCTCCTGGGAGCGGATCAAAGCGGTGGTCGGAGTCTATTATTGGAACAGCGAGTTCACCCAGGACTGGGTGACCGGTGGCACCTTCTGGACGAATGTCCTTGCGCAGGGCGGGATAGACCTCGTCAACAACCAATGGCTGAATGGGGCCCCACTTCCGCCGCCAGTCCTCCTTTGCCAACTCGGGGCGTTCGGTGCGCTGGCCTGCGACCAAGGCATCAACGGCGTCTCACCGGCGGGCCTCGGACCCAAGTTCACGCAGGTCCTCTTCGAGACTCAGGAGACGAAGTCCGTCGCCGTGTTCGCTTCGGCAGACTGGGAGTTCGTGGAGGACTGGACGCTCACGCTCGGGATACGCTGGACCACCGAGGAGAAGGACTTCAAGGCGGGCCAGTCGTACCTCACCTCCGTCGCGCGATCGAACCTCCGGAACTTCCCCGCGTACGCAAACCTCGACAATACGTGGGACGACATCTCCCCCCACGCCGTCCTCGCGTGGAACGCTATGGATGACGTCCTCTTCTATGTGTCGTACTCCGAAGGCTTCCACTCCGGCGGCTTCTTCGGGGTCAACCAGAACGTCGCCGACTTCGTACGCGATCAATACGACCCGGAGTTCGCCAAGTCCGGCGAGATCGGCGCGAAGACGCAACTCTTCGACAATCGCGTACAGCTGAATGCCGCGTACTTTTATAATTCCTTCAAGGACAAGCAGGAGTCTTCGGTCCAGTTCGACCCGTCGACCGCTACTGTGGCCACGGTATTCAGCAACGTGGCAGACGCGGTTTATCAGGGAATCGACATTGAGGCACAGTGGGCGCCAATCGATTCTCTGACCACGTTCTTCTCGTTCGGTTGGCTCGACGCCCAATACGGGACCTTCAAGACCGACCTCAACCCGAATGACGGCGTCACTATCATCGAAGATGCGAGCTTTTTGCGTCCTCGCAACGCGCCCCGGTACACGGTCGGCATCGGCGGAACGTTCACGTACCCGCTGGGCCCCGGCGAGGCGCAGGCCTCGACGAAGTACAGCTGGGTGGATGAGATCGAGGGCAGCCTGATCAATCTCGATTTCGGCAGGATCAAGCCTCGTCAAGACCTACTGATCTCGGCCGGTTACACGTATAAGAACCTCCAAGTCACGTTCTTTGCCAGAAACCTGTTGAACGAACAATCCGAGGTCGCGTTCCCGATCGCGGACCTCTTCGCGGCGGGAACCCTATTCCCCCAACCTCGCAGCTACGGGGTCGAGATCAGCATGGAGTTCGGTGAGTGAAGGACGGCTCCGCCCTGGGGCTGAGCTATCGATTGAGATCACCTGAGCGACGCCGCGGCGTGTCGCCTCCAGGCGGCACGCCGCAGCGCTTTTGGGTAGTCGCTCAGCTGCCGAGTCGTTTTATCTACTCTGAGTAGAAAATCGTTGACTCGAGCCCGCTCCGCGGGGTACTCACAGAATTGCGCTGCCGGATTGTGCGGCGCGAATGACTGGGGGCCAGCGAGTTCCTCTGTCGGTGATGACCGCGGAAAGTCGCGACAGGGGACTGCAGTGTTCAAGATTCGCGCTCTGGTTTGCGTCTTGTTTGCAACGGTCGCGCTGGCGACGAGCAGCTTTGCCCAGGCGCCCGCCGACGCACCGGCGGCAGGCACGGCTGCTGAGCCTGCTGCGGCTCCCGCTGAGCAGAAGGCGAGGGCCTTTGCGATCGAGGAGATCGTGGTCACCGCGCGAAAGCGCGAGGAAGATCTCCAGACCGTGCCGCTCGCGATCACCGCGTTCAGCGCGGCCCAGATCGATCAGCAGTACGCGAATGACATCGGTGAACTCTCGAAGTTCGCGCCCAATGTGATTCTCGCGCGCCAGCCTTATGCCGGAAACGCCCTGTTCGGCGGCATGCGCGGCATCGTGTTCGGCGATCTCGAGAAGAGCTTCGACCCCGCGGTAGGCGTGGTCGTGGACGGCGTCCCGCTCGTCACCAATACCGGCGCGCTGATCGACGCCTTCGACCTCGAATCGGTCGAGGTGCTGCGCGGACCGCAGGGCACGCTGTTCGGCCGCAACACGATCGCCGGCTTGGTGAACGTGCGCCGCTCGCGCCCGACCAAGGATAGGGGGCTGAAGACGCAGCTGCGCTACGGCGCCGACCGCGAGATCGACGTGAAGGCGGTCGGAAACGCGCCGATTGGCGAGACGATCGGCCTCAAGCTCGGCGTGTTTTACGACAAGAGCGACGGCTTCACCGAGGACGCCAACTTCGATCTGCTCACCGGCGCGATCACCGGGACCGGCCACGCCACCGACGGCGAGGACACGATCAACCTGATCGGCAGCGCCTTGTGGGAGCCCAACGAGGATGTCAGCGCGCTGCTCACCTACGAGTACACGGACGACAACTCGACGCTCTCGACGCCGACGAACCTGACGGCGCCGAACATCGAGTCGCAGTGGGACACGATCACCAACCAGATGTTCTGCAACTTCCTTCCGCGAAACAGGCCCTGTCCTGTTGGTGGCGGGACCTCGGCGGGGCTTGGGATTGGCTCAATCGCCAACGCGATCGGGACGACGTTCGCGTCGGGCGGGAACTTCTGCGACGTCTACGCGACCGTGTTCACGCAGATCGCCAGCCCCGACGCGGCCCGGGACGTGGCGTGCGCCTCGCAGGGCTATCTGCGCGGCGAGAAGAACGGGTACAAGTACTCCTACACCGCCGTACCGTTCGTAAACCACATCAAGCAGCACGCCGTCACGCTCGAGTTGAACTACGACATCGGCGACCTCACGATCACGTCGGTCACGGGCTACCGGAAGTCGGACGAGATCCTCGACGAGGACAACCTCGGCGCCGCCGTGCCGCTTTTCAACCCGGTGCGCCCGCAGAAGTTCGATCAGATCAGCACCGAGCTTCGCGTCGCCACGGACTTCGACGGCATCGTGAACTTCGTCAGCGGGCTCTACTACGTGAACTCCGAGTACAAGATCACGCAGTCGGTCTCCGTCTTCGGCTCGCAGTTCAACCCGCAGTGCGCGGGCTGCGCCGCCCCTCCTGGCCCCCCCTCTCCCGACGGCGACGCAGGGCAGACGATCGATTCTGTCGCATTGTTCGGCGAGGCCTATGTCGACTTGACGGAGCGAGCGAAGCTCACCGTCGGGGCGCGCTGGACGTGGGAGAAGAAGGAGTTCTGGATCTACCAGCGGAACGATGGCGTCCAGGCCGTCCCCCCTTCTCTCCCCCAACCGCTGCTGCCTCCGAACGGGATCTGGGGCTGCGGCGCGCTGACGGGTAGCCAGCAGGCGTCCGCCGATGCCGCCGCGACCGCATGGATCAACGCAGCGAGCACTCCTGCAGAAGCGGCTGCGCGGCAGGCCGGTCTGACGTGCAACGACGCTGATGGCGTCGAAACCTGGAGCGAGATCACGCCACGAATCGCGTTCGACTACACGTTCGCTGAAGACATCCTCGGCTACGTGTCCTGGTCGCGCGGGTTTCGGTCCGGCGGGTGGAACGGCAGGGCGACGACCCCGACCTCGATCGGGCCCTACAACCCCGAGACGGTCGACAATTACGAGGTAGGGCTTCGCTCCGAGCTCTTCGAAAATCGCCTGCGGCTCAACCTGACCTACTTCCACGCCAAATACTCGGACAAGCAAGAGAGTCAGATCTACGCGTTTGGAACTGCGACGGAGACGATCGTCGACAACGCCGCGCAGGCGAGCATCAACGGCATCGAGCTCGAGACGCAGTACCTCGTGACCGACAACCTGCGGCTGCACGGCACGTGGGGTTGGGTGAAGGGCAAATACGACGAGTTCAACGCCTTCAACCGCGTGACGGGGAAGATCGACGACGTCTCGAACATCCGGGAGTTCGGCTTCGCGCCGGCGTTCAACGTCGGGGTCGGAGCGGATTACCTGCAGCCATTGCCGATGGAACTCGGCGACATGCACTTCATCGCGCAGTACTCGTGGGCCGACGGGACGACCGGAAACTTCGGTCAACCGGACCCCCTCGGGCTGGACCGGAACATCTTCCCCAGCCGCGGCGAGGCGGACTTCACGCTCGCCTGGGAGAACGAAAAATGGTTCACCATCGCCGCGTTCGTGAAGGATGCCTTCCACCACGACAACTACCTCGCGACCTCCGTCGATGTGGGTGTGTTCATGTTCGGCGTAGTGGCGCCCGGGCGGAGCTGGGGCGTCGAGCTCACCAAGGAGTTCTGATCCGGGCCCGCGCGGAGTGAAGATGCAGGGCTCTCATCGCCGGGTCGTCCTAGCAGCGCGCCCGCGCGGCATGCCGAAGGAAAGCGACTTCCGGGTCGAGGGCGCGCCACTTCCGGAGGTCGGCCCAGGCCAGCTGCTCTGTCAGAACCTCTATCTCTCGCTCGACGCAGGCTTTCGCAACTGGATGGACGAAGGCAGCGGCGACAACGTGTTACCGGCGATGGCCCTCGGCGCGCCTGTGATGGGCCTCGCGCTGAGCCGCGTCGTCGAGAGCCATCATCCCGCCCATCGCGTAGGCGACTTGTTGATGGCGCGACTCGGCTGGGAGGAGTTCTCGCTGACGGACGGCGGCGATTTTCTCGTTCCGGTGCCGCCGAATCCCAAGCATCCGCTCAGCTACTACCTCGGCGTGCTGGGCGACACGGGCCTCTCGGCCTACTTCGGGCTGATCGATTACGGGAACGTGAAGCCGGGCGAGAGCGTGCTGGTGAGCGCGGCGGGCGGCGCGGTCGGGAGCATCGCGGGCCAGCTCGCGAAGTTGTTGGGCGCGCGCGTGGTGGGCATCGCGAGCGGCGCGGACAAGTGCGCGCGGCTGATCGCGGAGCTCGGCTACGACGCGGCCGTCGATCGCACGCGCGGCGAGATCGGTGCGGAGCTCGCGCGCGCCTGCCCGGCGGGCATCGACGTGTACTTCGACAACGTTGGCGGCCCGCTGCTCGAGGCCGTGCTCGATCGCATCAACGTCGGCGCGCGCATCCTGATGTGCGGCGCCGTAGCGAGCTACAACGCGGGAGCGCCGCTGCCGGGTCCCAATAACTTGTTCCAGATCGTGACGAAGCAGGCGCACGTGCACGGCTTCATGACGCACATGCAGGCCGAGCGATACGAAGCCGCGCGCGCGGTGCTGTCGCGCTGGATCGACGACGGCGCGCTGCGCGTGCCGGAGTACAGGCTCGACGGCATCGAGAACACGCCGCGCGCGTTCTGCGATCTCTTCCGCGGCGCCAACTTCGGCAAGACTGTCGTTCGACTCGCGGCCGCTCCTCGCTAGTTCAGCGTCCCGAGTTCTCGACGAGTTCCAGGACGGTTCCGTCGGGATCCTTGAAGCACACGAAGCGCGCGCGCGAGCCTGAGTCGGCGGGCATCTGCGCGGGCTCGGAGATGAACACGGCGCCCGCAGCCGTGAGTTTTTGCATGTCGCCATCCATGTCGTTGGTCGCGAGCGCGACGCGTGCGATGCCGTAGTGATAGAGGTGCGCGTAAGGCGCGCTCTCGTCGCGCGGCTCCTTCCATTCGAGCAGGTCGATCACCACGGGCGGAGTCACGCCCTCGAGCGCGAGCAGGCCGCCCTTCACGAGGTAAGGCGGCATGCCGACCGCCGCCGCTACCTCGCGCGTGTTGCGCTCCGGCACGCGCCACACCTCCTTGAAACCGAGTACCGCGTAGAACACGCGCGAGCGGTCGTAATCACTGCAGTTGACGTTGAAGTGGACCATGCCCGTGATCGCCATGAGCAGCTCCTTCTGGACCCGATGACTCTGTGCGAACGCCGACGCTAGACGCCCTTCGCCTCGACCAGGATCCGCTCGGGGCAGCGGATGAAAAAGATCGGCACGTAGGGCGGGTCGGCGTCGACGAGGCGCAGCGTCTCGATGCGTTCGAGCGCGACGCGCAGCGCGACGTTCGCTTCGAGCCGCCCGAGCGAAGCGCCTAAGCAATGATGGATGCCCGCGCCGAACGCGAGATGGCGGTTCGGCTCGCGCGCGATGTCGAAACGTTCGGGCTCTGGGAAGCGCGAGGCGTCGTAGCCGGCGGCGCCGAACAGCACGAGCACCTTGCTGTTCGCCGGAATCGTGACGCCGTGCAGCGTGACGTCGCGCGTGGCATGGCGGAACAAGCCCTGGTTCGGGCCGTCATGGCGCAGCGATTCTTCGATCGCGCTCGAAACCAGCGAGCGATCGGCGCGCAGGCGTTGCCAGTCATCAGGCCGTTTCGCGAGCTCGAAGAACAAGTTCCCGATCAAGCCCGTCGTCGTCTCGTTGCCCGCTACGAGCAGCGACAGAGCGAACGAGAGCACCTCGGGCACCGTCAGCGTCTCGCCGGCGCGATTCGGCTCGAACAGCTTGCTGATCACGTCATCGCGCGGCTCCCGCCGCCGCTCTTCGATCACACGTGTGAAGTAGGTGCCGAAGTCGATCGGCGCCCCGCTCGCGGCGCGCCGGCCACCGATCGCAGCGACCACCTCGTCGGACCAGGCGCGGAACAAGCGCCGGTCTTCGCGCGGAACGCCCAATAACTCGGCGATCACCACCACCGGAATCGGGATCGCGTACTCCTCGACCAGGTCGGCCTGCCCCTGCGCGAGGATGCGGTCGATGCACTCGTGGGCGTAGGCCTCGACGAGCGGCTCGCACGCTCTCACCGCACGCGGCGTGAAGGCTTTCGAGATGATGGTGCGCAGGCGCGTGTGATCGGGCGGGTCCGACTGCAGGATCGCGGGCACCGGCGACGTCGTGAATGCGGGGCCAGGGCCGGAACTGGTGGTGAAATCCTGCCAGTTCTGGAGCACCGCCTCCACGTCGTCGTAGCGGCTGATGACGTAGAAGCCGCGCTTCGGAACGAGGTAGACGGGCGCATCGCGCTGCAGCAGCGGGTAGTACGGGAACGGGTTCTTGATGATCGCCGGATCGAGCGGGTCGTAGTCGGCGAGACGGGCTTCGGCCATCGGCGGATCTCCTGCACTCACACGGCCAATAACAGCTTCCCGGTGTGGCTGCCGTCGAACAATCGCGCGAGCGTGGCGCCGAAGTTCTCGAGCCCGTGCTCGACTTGCTCGCGAAGCCGAATGCGCCCGCTGGCGAGCCAGCCCGCGAGCGCCGCTTCCGCTTCCGGAAACGCGTCCGCGAAGTGAAACACCGCGAAGCCCTCCATGCGCGCGTGCCGTTCGGCGAGACGCAGATACAGCGCCGGACCGCGCACGCCTTTCGACATGTCGCCGGAGTACTGCGAGATGGCTCCGCAGATCACGATGCGCGCGCCGATTCGGATCTGGTCGAGCACGACGTCGAGGTTTTCGCCGCCAACGTTGTCGAAGAAGACGTCGACGCCATCGGGCGCGAGTGCGCGCAGACGTTCCGCGACGTTCTCGCGCTTGTAGTCGATGGCCGCGTCGAAACCGAGTTCCTCTGTTAGGTGCCGGAGCTTGTTCGCGCCGCCCGCAATTCCGATTACGCGCGCACCGTCGAGCTTCGCGATCTGGCCCGCGACGCTGCCCACCGCGCCCGCAGCCGCCGACACGACGAACGTCTCGCCCGCGCGCACGGCGCCGACTTTGCGCACGCCCATGTACGCGGTGAGCCCAGTCGTCAGGCCGAGCACGCCGAGATACGCCGTCGCCGGCGCGAGCTTCTCGTCGATGGCGCGCGCCATCGCGCCGGGCATCGTCGCGACGCTCTGCGCGCCGAACGGCGCGAACACCGCGTCACCGGCTGCGAGCCCTGCGAAGCGGCTCTCGCGCACGTGGCCGACGCCGAGCGCGCTGACGGTGCCGCCGATCGGCACCGAGGTGTGAAAGCTCGATTCCTCGAGCGCGGTGCGGATGAACGCGTCGATCGAGAGGTGCGAGACGTCGATGCGCACCTCGCCGTCTGCGAGGGGCGCGAGGCGCTCCTCTACGACGCGGAAGTCACTCGGCGCCGGCACGCCGCGCGGCCGCGCCGCGAGCACCACTCTTCGATTCGTCTCAGAAGTCATCGCTGTCCTCGACTGAAGGAATCCCCGCGGAGAGCCCCAGAGATACTAGGAATTTACGAAGGCGAGACCGGCGCGCGGATTCGCCCGGATGGCAAGGCGCGCAAGCGAAGCCGTACTTCCTGTACGGCGAGCGCAGCGCAACGCCGCCAGACGGGCGAAGACGCGTGCCGGTCAGTCGGCGATCCAGTTGCCGTGGAAGCCGTACGGCACGCGGCGGGGCAGGTGCACGCGCGCCACCGGGCCCTTCGCGAAGTTCTGGGCGTCGATTACGACGAGGTCGCTCGCGCCGCGCTTCGCGTCGTACACGAAGGTGAGCACGTAGCCCTCGTCCTCGGCCTTGCCCGCGCGCGCGAACACCGGCTCGCCCGCGCCGTCACCCTTGGGCAATCGCCACGCGCTGCTCGCGCCAGTCGTTAGGTCGTACTTGAGGAGTTGGCCGCCGAACTCGCCCATGTTCGCGGGCAGGCCCGTCATGTAC
>JANNDT010000055.1:0-7326 GCA_031387905.1 Deltaproteobacteria bacterium | reverse complement strand
CGCGAGCGCGAGCGCAAAATCGAACCACGCAGCGAAACCGTTGCGGATTGCGAAGACCAGATCGATCAGCATGTTCACGACTCCAAGGTTCTCGGTTGGCGCGAGCCAACGCAGCGGGCGCGGAAGAGCTTCGACGAGTGCGCTGACGCCGAGCGAGGCCAGCGCGAGTGCGGCGACCGCGAGCGGCAGGCCGAGCGCGATACCGCGGCCAGCGGCGGCAGGTGTTACTGGCGCGGGTAAGCGCTCGTGCACGAGGTCGCGCAGCACGCGCGCCTCGTCGCGCAGCGCGATCACGCTGCGGCGGCAGCGCGCACACGAGACGAGGTGCGTTTCGAGCGTGCGTACGCTCGCGGCGTCGAGACCGGCATCGACGTAGGCCGAGATCTGCCATTCGTGCGGACAACTCATCTTGTTGATCTCCGCTCGGCTCCGAAGACTTCGCCTTGCTGCGCGCTTCGCTTGCTCCGGTCGTCGCCCGCGAGCGCCTCGCGCAGCTTCGCCTTGGCGCGGAACACCAGCACCGCCACCTGCGCCTCGCTGACGCCGAGCGCAGCCGCGATCTCGCCGTAGCTCTGGTCCGCGAGGAAGCGCAGCACGAGCGGCGCGCGGTATTTCGGGTCGAGCACGGCGAGCGCGGCTTCTAGCTGCGCGCTCCGTTCGCGCGCCAATAACAAGGAGAGCGGGCTCGCCGCCTGCGCGGGCAAATCGTCGGGCGCGAGATCTGTCGCCTCGAACAAGCGTCCTTCGAGCGCGCGGCGCCGCAGGCGGTCGACACAGTGATGTGACGCGATGCCGAGCAGCCACGCGCGCAGCGGGCGCCCGTCCCAGCTCGCCGCGGCTTGCTGCGCGCGCAGGAAGGTCTCGCTGCGCGCCTCCTCGGCGTCGTGCGAATCGCCGAGCATGCGGCGGCACAGGCGCAGCACCTCGGCGCCGTAGTGCGCGTGTATGCCCGCGTGATCGAGCGGCGACGCCGGGCCCGTGGCGGCCAGCGGGCGCGGCGTTGCAGCGGCTTCAGCGCGCGGGCGCGGCTCGGCGGGTTCGCGGTTCGCCATCGGTAGGCGCCAACCTAACCCGAATGGCCCGGCGACCGGGAGCGCTGCGGCGAGGGAGAAGCTCACGCTGGGTTCTACGAACGGGCGCGGAGTTTCTTGCAGCCGCCGTCAGGGCGCCGCGCTGCGCAGAATGAGCGCCCGCGAGCCGGAATCCTCGAGGACGAGCGCGACCCCGCCCGGCTCGAGCCGCAGCGCGCGTTCGAGGCGCAGCGGCGCGGTCTCGCCAGCGTCCGGCGTGAAGGTGACCCGAAGCTGGTACGCGCCGGCCGGCACGCGCAGCTCGCGCAGCACGACCGCCGGGCGGTCGCCGCGCAGGCCCGCGGGCGCGATGTGCGCGTCGATCGCGCGTCGGCCATCGATCTCGACCGCGAGCCGAAAACTCGGCAGCCGCCGCTCGCAGATCTCGCGGCGGCGCATGTGCACGGGCAGTCGCGCGAGTTCCTCCGCGCTCGGGGTTCGGCAGTGCAGCGCGGCGTCGCCCGGCGCGCGCCATGCGAGGCGAATCAGCGCGTCGCCGGGAGGATTCGCCGCGTAGCGCACGCGCGAGCCGAGCGCGATCGAGCCTAATGACACGCACAGGATCGCGACAGCGGCGAAGCGCGCGAGCAGCGTCATGAGCTGGCGCCCGCTGCGCTCGCTGCGCACTCCTCGCCCAGAACGACCTCCGCGTCACCGCGCGCCCGCTCGAGCGCGGCGAGGTCCGCGCGAAAGCGCGCGAACTCCTCGGCGAGCAATGACGACTCGCCCGCGGCGGCAGACACGACCCGCACGCGCGCGCGATCGACGCGCAGCTGGAGTTCCGCCTCGCGCTCCTGATACAGCCGCTCGGCGAGCCACTTGGGCCCCTCGCGTCCACGGCAATCGCGCGGCGGGCAGCTCGCGATCAGCACGCCCGCGACGCCCGAGCGCACGAAGAACTCGATCACCGAGCTGTGCAGGTTGCCCGCGCACTCGGTTTCGAAGGGCGCGCCCAGTTCGCGCGCTCCGCTGGCGGCGCCGCTCCCGCAGGCAATGACGACGACATCGTGAGGGCCGAGTGCGCGCTCGCCCAGGAACTTGCGTGCACTCGCGAGCTGGTCGCGGCCCGTGCGGCCGGGCGGCCCCACTGCCATCGGCGCGCACGAGCCCGCGCAGATTCCGCACGACACGCAGCGCGCCGGATCGACGTGCGCGACGGCTGTCGGCCTCGCGTGTGCGGGGTGAGGATTCGCCTCGAGCGCGGGGGCGAGCGGCAGCATCGCGATCGCGTCGAAGGGGCAATCGAGCGAGCACTGCTCGCAGCCGGTGCAAAGTGCGGGATCCACGCGCGATGCAGCGGCGCGCGCCGGTTTGCGCGGGCGCGTCCACCAAGGCGCGCTCGCTGCGAACACAGCGACGAGCGCGAGCAGCGACCACGCAGAAACCGGCGACAGCCGACGCGTCAACGGGAGCCAGAACGCATAGAACGCGTCGAGCGGAACTTCCCGCACGAGAGCGAGCGGCTCGGCGCGCGGCAGCAGCGGCGCCGGCACGGCGAACGAGAGCGCGAGCAGCGCGAGCGTGATGCCAAGCGCGAGGCGGCGCGGCGGCGCGAGTCGAGGCCGCGCCAGCTTCGCGACGTGAACCAGTAACAAGCCCGCCATCCCGACCGGCACCGCGACGTGCGCGAACAGGTTCAAGAAGAAGAAGGCGCTCGGCATCGGGCGCTCGCCGGAAAAAGCGCGGGCGAGCGGCTCGGCGAAAATGGGGACCGCATCGAGCAGCCGCGCCCCTTCCGCGGCGAGCAGCAGCGCCTGCGTGTCCCAAACCATCACGTAGCCGGTCCAGCCGCTCAGGAAGAGCAGGAACAGCAGCACGAGTCCCGAGCACCACGCGAGCGCCCGGGGCCCCCAGCTGCGCCCCTGCGCCCACATGCGCAGCACGTGCAGCGCGGCGGCCAGCACGGCGGCGTCGGCCGCGTAACGATGCAGCGCGCGCAACCAGCGGCCCGCGAACGCCTGCGCTTGGATCGCCTCGATCGATTCGTAGGGCGCCCCAACGCGGTACAAGAACAACAAATAGACGCCGCTCACGAGCATGATCCCGAAGGCGACGACCACCACCGTCCCGGACTGGTAGAGCGGATTCGCTTCGCTGCCGATTAGGCCGTTCAGCGCAGCGTCGGCGGCGGCGAGCGGGCGCAAGGCGAGCGCGCGCACAGCAGCGAAGCGTGCGGGCTGGGTCATGCCGAGTGCGGCGCGCTGCACCGTCGCGAGGCGGATTGGTGCATGCGCCCGCGCGCAAAGGAACGGGCCTGTGCTTGGGCAGATGTGCCGATTGCGCCGCGAGCGCCCGAGTTCCTCACGAAATCCCTCCATTGCACACGCGCAGCGCGAGCGCGTGGCGCAGAGGCAATGCACGCGCCGTTCCGTCGCGCGCGCGGGCCCGGCGCTTGCACTGGAAGCCGAACGTCGGCGCCGCCGGCGTGGAGGAGCGCGCATGAGTGACGAAGCGAACAGGCCAACCCCCGAGAGCGAACCGATCCCCCTCGGCCAGCGGCTCTTCGATCGCCCGTTCTTGCTGCTCGCCGCCTGCATCGTCGTGATGTTCGTCTTCTACACGGGCTGGGGCCTGCTCGAGTTGGCCTCGCTCACAGAAGCGCCGCTGCCGTAACAAGGAGGGTCGCCGCATGTATCACTCAGGGATCGAGGCGCCCAAAGGCGTCTGGTGGAAGCCGATTCACGGCAGCGAGAAGATCTGGATCGCGATCGCCTTTGGCTGGTGCCTCGTGCTGTTCGCGATGATGCCGCTCTGGCACCTGCGCGGGGGGCAGAACCCGGCCGGCATCCGGCATCGCGTGACTGCGGCGGCGTATGCAACGCGCGTCGGGGAGTTCATCGCGGATTATCAGGTGGGCGAGGACAAGGGCTACCCCGTGGTCGAGCCGCCGCCGGGCAGCGAGGTCTACCTACAGGCCTCGATGTGGTCGTGGCTGCCGGTTCTCAAGCTGCACGAGGGCGAGGAGTACACGCTGCACCTCTCGTCGCTCGACGTGAACCACGGCTTCAGCCTGTTTCCGGTGAACGTGAACTTCCAGGTCGTGCCCGGCTACGACTACGCGCTGCGCGTGAAGCCGAATGCGTCGGGCGAGTTCTCGATCCTGTGCAACGAGTTCTGCGGCATCGGCCATCACCTGATGGTCGGCAAAGTGATCGTGGTTCCGAAGGGCGCCCCGACTGGAGCGGCGCGATGACGGCCGCAATGCGCAGTTGTCCCTCGACTGGGCTCCGCATTCACCCGCAGGCGGATGCGCTGATCAAGGCAAACGCCGTCGCGGCGACGATCGCGCTCTTGATCGGCGGCATCGCGGCGCTGCTCGTGCTGCTCACGCGCTGGCAAGCGGTGCACCTGCTGGACGCGGTCTGGTTCTACCGCGTGCTCACGGTTCACGGCATGAACATGCTGATTTTCTTCATGCTGTTCTTCGAGATGGCGGTGCTCTATTTCGCCGCGGCGCCGCTGCTCTCCGCGCGGCTGCCCGCGCCCGCGCTCGGCTGGGTCGCGTTCGCCCTGATGACCAGCGGCGCGCTGCTCGTGAACTGGACGATGTGGACCGGGCAAGCGGACGTGCTCTTCACTTCTTACGTTCCGCTGCGCGCGGAGCCACCCTACTACTTTGGCGTGATCCTGTTCGCCGTCGGCGCGCTGATCGTGGTCGGCCACTTCTTCGCGACGATCGTGATCGCGAAGCGCGAGCACGCCTACGAAGGTTCGCTCCCGCTCGTGACGTACGGCGCGCTCACCGCTGCGATCATCGCCACCGTAACACTTCTGCACGGCGCGCTCGTCTACATCCCCACCTGGTTGTGGTCGATGGGGCTGATCGAGATCGACCCGTCGTTCTACCGCTTGATCTGGTGGGGCCTCGGACACTCCTCGCAGCAGATCAACGTCGCTGCGATGGTGTCGATCTGGTACTTGCTCGCCGCATTCACCGTCGGCGGCGTCGTGCTGAACGAGAAGGTGAGCCGCATCGCCTTCGTGCTCTACATCCTGTTCATCTCGATGGCGTCGGCGCACCACCTGCTGGTGGACCCCGGCTTCGGGCCCGCCTGGAAGATCTGGAACACCTCGTACTTCATGTACATGGCCGTGCTCGCGAGCATGATCCACGGCTTCACGGTGCCCGCCGGGATCGAAGTGGGCCTGCGGCTGCGCGGCGCGACGCAAGGCCTGTTCGGCTGGCTCTCGCGCGCTCCGTGGGGCGACCCCGGCTTCAGCTCGCTGATTCTCTCGCTCACCGTGTTCGGGTTCGTCGGCGGCATCACCGGCGTCACCTTCGGCACCGAGCAGATCAACATCATCGCGCATAACACCCTGCGTATCCCCGGCCACTTCCACGCCACCGTGGTTTCCGGCACCGCGATGGCGTTCATGGGCATCACTTATTACTTGGTGCCGCTGATCTTCCGGCGCGAGATCGCATTCTTCCCGCTCGCGCGCATCCAGCCCTACTTGTTCGGGTTCGGGATGCTGATCTTCTCGATGGCGATGACGTTCGCCGGCAGCTTCGGCGTGCCGCGCCGGCATTGGGACATCACGTTCTCGCAGGCGCCGTTCGGCGTGGAGTTCTCGCCGGCGGTGGACCTCGTGATCGGCGTGATGGCGATCGGCGGCCTGCTCGCGATCGCGGGAGGCGCGGCTTACATCCTCGTGACGGTCACCTCGGTGTTCTTCGGGAAGCGCCTCGCGGAGGGCGAATCCGGCCGCGGCGCGGTGGGTAAGGGCCTGCCGCTCGGCTTGGTGTCGCCGCCGCGCGCGCTCACGGCCGCGGACGATGGCAGCGCGCTCCCGCCGCACGCGCTCGGCATCGCGCCGGGCACGATGGTGCTGGTGGGCGTCTTCCTCGCCGCGTTCATCACTTATTACTTCGTGAACTGGAAACTGCTGTCGGTCGTCTGGAAAGTGGGCTGATGACGGCAGCCGCCGCGCGCGAAGCGGGTGCTGATCGGCGCGAGCGCGACGCGCGGGAGGAGCGGATCGCGCTGCTCGCGCTCGGATTCCTGCTGCTCGTGACGGCCGCGTGGTGGGCGCTGGCGTTGTGGCCGACGCCGTCGGAGCCGCCCGCGTGGCTCGCGCGCGCGCGCTGGGTTTGCTTCAACGTCGGTCCGAGCGGTCTGCCGGATGCGGCCGGTTGGCTCGCACTCGTCGGCGAGCCGCTCGGCCTCGGCGTCGCGCTGTTCGTGGCATTCGGGCGAGCGCTGCGGGCGGGCCTCGGCCAGCTGATCGCGTCGCGAACGGGACGTGCGTTCGCGGCAATCTGTGCCGTGAGCGTCGCGGGTGGAGTGTTCGCCGCCGGCGTACGCGTGTCGCATGTCGCGGCGCGGGCTCGTGTGGAGGAAGCGCAAGCCTTGCCGCCCGACACCTACCCACGTCTCGATCGCGCAGCGCCTGCGCTCGGGCTGATCGACCAGCACGGCGAGTCAATCGATCTCGCACAGCTGCACGGGCGGCCTGCACTCGTCACCTTCGCCTTCGCGCATTGCCACACGGTCTGCCCCGCGGTCGTGTCGCAGGCGCTCGCGACGCAACGCCGCGCGCGCGAACTGGGCGATCTCGCGCGCGTACCGAGGCTCGTCATCGTCACCCTCGATCCGTGGCGCGACACGCCCGCGCGGCTCGCTTCGCTCGCGGGGGAAT
Organism: Deltaproteobacteria bacterium; assembly: GCA_031387905.1. Classification (GTDB taxonomy): domain Bacteria; phylum Myxococcota_A; class UBA9160; order UBA9160; family UBA6930; genus VGRF01. The sequence goes on along the minus strand of JANNDT010000055.1, from coordinate 616 downwards.
GGCGGCTCGGCGCCGACGCGTTCGTGTTATCAGGCGAAGTCGCCGCCGTGAACGCTGCGCTCGATCGCTGGAACGTGCCGCGCGCGCGCGATGCCGCGAACGGCCAACTCGATCACCCGGCGCTCGTCTACCTGCTCGACGCCGAGGGGCGCATCGCCTACGCCGCAACCGGCGACGCGCGGACGCTCGGGGCGCTGCTCGCGCGCCTCTAGTGGCGTAGCGCGCCTTCCCTAACGCCCGTCCGCTGCGCGCTGGCGGCGGTTCACGTAGTAGTACGCGATGGCGAAGCTGAACAAGAGCGCGGTGCCGAGCGCAGCGCCGAACGGCCAGTTGCGCGCATTCCCTTTGATCTGGTTCTCGATGATGTTGCCGATCATGTCGACGCGGCCGCCGCCGAGGATGTCGTTCACGGCGTAGATGCCGAGCGCGGGCACGAACACCAGCAGGATGCCCGCGGAGATGCCGGGCGAGGTGAGCGGCACGATGACGCGCGAGAAGGCGCGCACGGGGCCCGCGCCGAGATCGAGCGCGGCCTCGATCAGCGCGCCGTCGAGTTTTTCGACGCTCGTGAAGATCGGCAGGATCATGAACGGCAGGAACGTGTAGACGAGGCCGA
>JANNDT010000042.1:0-6200 GCA_031387905.1 Deltaproteobacteria bacterium | reverse complement strand
CCACGACGAAACTCGTCGTGGAACGTCCCGGGCGTGTTGGAGGCGTTCGTCGTGGAACGTCCCCGTTCAGCGGCTGAGCAGTTCCAGCAGCGCGGCTTCGTCGATCACGCTGACGCCGAGCTCGGCGGCTTTGCGCAGCTTCCCGCCGGCGGCTTCGCCCGCGACGACGTAGCTCGTCTTCTTCGACACCTGGCCCGTCACGCTGCCGCCCGCCGCCTCGAAGCGGCTCTGCGCATCGAGGCGCGAAAGAGTCGGCAGCGTGCCCGTCAGCACGAACGTCTTGCCCGCGAGCGGGCCCTCGCCGGCAGCGCCCGGCTCGCGTCGCGCCAGCGCAGGCCAGCGCACGCCGAGCTCGCGGAAGCGCGCCACCTCGGCCCGCTGCGTCTCGTCCGCGAAGTAGTGCGCCACGCGCTCCGCGATCACGGGGCCGACGCCGTCGATCGCGGTGAGCTGCTCGGCGCTCGCGCTGATTAGGGCGTCGAGCTCGCCGAACTGCGAGGCGAGCAGGTCCGCCACGTTCACGCCCACTTCGGGGATGCCGAGCGCCACCAAAAAGCGTGGCAGCGTCGTGTCCTTCGCTCTCGCGAGCGCCGCCATCAGCTTCGCGGCAGATTTCTCGCCCATCCTTGGGAGCCCCGCGAGCGTCGCCTCGTCGAGCGCGAACACGTCGGGCAGCGCATTAACAAGCTCGCGTTCGATCAGCTGCGCCACGATCTTCTCGCCGAGCCCGTCGATGTCGAGCGCGCCGCGGCCCGCCATGTGCAGCAGGCGATTCCTCAGCTGCGCCGGGCACGCGCGATTCGGGCAACGCGTCACCGCGTCGCCTTCCGCGCGCACCACTTCGGCGCCGCACACCGGGCACCCTCGCGGCAGCTTGAACGGCAGCGCGTCCGCCGGCCGCTCGGCCAGCACCACCGACACGATCTGCGGAATCACGTCGCCCGCGCGCTGAATCACCACCGTGTCGCCGACGCGCACGTCCTTCCGATCGATCTCATCCTGATTGTGCAGCGACGCGTTCGAGACCGTGACGCCGCCGACGAACACCGGCCGCAGTCTCGCCACCGGCGTGATCGCGCCGGTGCGCCCCACGCTCGCGAAGATCTCCTCGACGAGCGTGGTCTCCTGTTGCGCGGGGAACTTGGATGCGATCGCCCAGCGCGGCACGCGCGCGAGTTCGCCGAGATCGCGCTGCAGCGCCAGCTCGTCGACCTTGAACACCACGCCGTCAATTTCCATCGGCAGCGCCGCGCGCTGCGCCAGCAGTTCCCCGTAATAAGCGAGCGCCGCGTCCACGTCCTCGCACACCCGCCAGCGCGGGCTCGTCTCGAAGCCCCACGCCTCGAGCGCCGCGACCAAATCGCGTTGGCGCAGCGCGGCTGCTGGCGCGCCTTCGCCGATCGCGTAGGCGCGGAACTCGAGCGAGCGCAGGCGCTCGAGGTCGATCTCGTGCAGCTGCCGCAGCGCGCCCGCCGCCGCGTTGCGCGGATTCACGAATGCCGCGAGCCCGCGTGCCGCGCGGGATTTGTTGAGGCGCGCGAACGAGGCGAGCGGCATCACCACCTCGCCGCGCACCGAGACGCGCTCCGCGAACGAGCCCGCGTCGCCGCGCAGCGCCAGCGGCACGCTACCGAGCTGGCGCAAGTTCGCGGTCACGTCCTCGCCCACGCGTCCATCGCCGCGCGTCGAGCCCACCGCCAGCTCGCCGCGTTCGTAGAGCAGCTCGACGCCCGCGCCGTCGAGCTTCGGCTCGCCTAACAACGCGAACGCCGCCTCGCGGTCGAGCTGCTTCGCCACGCGCTCCGCGAACGCGCGCAGCTCCGCCTCGTTCATCGCGTTGTCGAGCGACAGCATCGGCACGCGATGCTCCGCCGGCGCAAATCCCTCCGCGGGCGGCGCGCCCACGCGGCGCGTCGGCGAATCCGCGAGCACCACGCCCAGCTCGCGCTCTAGTCCTTCCAGCGCGCGGAAACGCCGGTCGTACTCCGCGTCGCTGATCTCGGGCGCGTCTTGCTGGTGATACAGCCGCAAGTGGCGATTCAGGTCGTCCACCAGCGTGCGCAGGCGGGCGTTGTCAGCCCGAGTGGTCAAGACGGCATCCGGGAGGGTAGTGAGACAGGTTCAACGCCGATCATCTGGGGAGGCGAATTCTTCCTTGAACGCCCGCTCGCTCTCCTCGAGGCGATCATGCCAGTCGGCCGACCGATGCGGGACTTTCAAGTCGTTGATGCAGAACCTGATTACATCCTCTACGAGCGTGGTTCCAGTTGGGATGTGAGCCCTGAGGCGTAGCGGTGAGCCGGACAGATCTACGTGGACGTGGTGCCGACAGGCGCGCTTGTCTGGGGTCGGAACCTTCTCGTATTCCCACCGCAGAATCGGTTCGGCCGCGTCGCCGAGCGTGAGCGTGTAGCGATACTTGATTGTTCGGAGGCGCACTACGCCGTTGATCGGGATGCCCTCGCACGTCTGGTGGAAGTGGAGATGGACACGCCCGCTCGAAGCAGACAACGCGGCTGGATTCGGCCTGTTCGCCTGACGGAAGGAAACATCCGCACGATTGCTTCCAGTCGCTGAAAACACCACCAACCGAGTCTGCGTAACGGTGTGGACCAGAAGATCGTTCAGATGGTCTTGGAGCTTCCTGGCGGCTTCTGTGAGCGTCCTGCCTTCGATAGGCACCGCACCGTCCTAGGCTGCTACCGGAAGTAGCTCCACGAGGAATTCCAGGTCGTCACCAATCGGACCGCGGTCGCGGAGTTCGCCGCGACGCGCGAGGCGCACGGCGATCTCGTATTCCAAGCCGAGTTGATCGGCTTGGATTTTGATCAACTCGCGAAGCTGGGACTGGCTCAGCTCTCCGGCCTCGAGAGCACGGGCGAGATCCTCGGACATGTTGCGGCTCCCTGTTCGTGTGCGTGCGACCAGTGTCGAGCTGCCTTGTGACAAATGCGGTCACGAGCGTGGACCACTTTAATCAATTCACGACTTCGCGCGCGTGCAGATCCGACAGGCTGCTCGCGTAGCGGAGACTGGCAGCGACGTCCTCGAGTTCGAGGTCGGGAAGCTCCTCGATCGCTTTCTCCGTACTCAGGCCCGCGGCCAGTAGATCGAGCACATCGCTCACGCGGATCCGCAGGCCGCGAACGCACGGTCTGCCGCCGCACTGCTCCGGGTTGACGGTGATGCGGTCCGCGAGTTGTGCCATTGCTCGATCAGCTCCTGTGCGAGAGGCAGGCGCGGATGTCGTCGCGTGCGAGATCGGGGAAGTCCGCGAGAATCGCGTCCTCGTTCATGCCGCCCGCGAGGTACTCGAGAACGTCGTAGACCGTGATGCGCGTGCCGCGGATGCGTGGCTTCCCGCTGCGAACCGCAGGGTCGACGACGATCCGATCCTTCCAGTCCATGGGCACCACCCTCGTTGATCGCGTCTTCGCCGCGATCGTCCATGACCGGCCTATTCGGGTCAAGTTGCTCCCGCGTGCCAGCAGGCGCCCGGGATTGCCTTTGCCAGCTTGCGCCGCGAAGGGCGAACCGCGCAGAGCGAGCTCACCGACTACGACACGACGCGGAAACGACGAGGGAGCACGGCCCATCCGGTGTCGTCGCCGTTGGGCAGCGGCAGCAGTCGGGAGTAGCTTCGCGCTCCATGCACAACGAGTTCACTGCGATCATCGAGCGCGACGGCGACTGGTTCATCGCGTACTGCCCAGAGGTGCCCGGTGCAAACGGCCAAGGTCAGACCCGAGCCGAGGCACGCGCGAGTCTCGCCGACGCGATCACCCTGATCTTCGAAGACCGACGCGAGGATGCCCTTCGCGGCCTTCCGCCCGACGCAGAGCGCGACACGGTCATTATCGGATGAACCGAGGTGCCTTGCTTCGGCACCTTCGCCGTCACGGGCGCTACCTCTAGCGCGAGGGCGGGTCTCATTCCCTCTGGTGCAATCCCGCGACCGGGCACGTCGAGGCGGTTCCTCGGCACTCCGAGGTCTCCAACAACCTCGCGCGCAAGATCTGCCGCGCCTTGGCAGTCCCGGAGATTGGCGGGTAGTCCGCGCGCGCGGGAAGAAGCGCTCACCGATGCGGCGTGCGGCGGCGTTGGCCCGCGGGCTTCTCAGGCGCGCGCACCTAATCCGGTTGATCTCCGCGCGAAAGGCGAACCGAGCGGAGCGCACCGACTACGACACGAGGTGGAAGCGATGAAGAAGCACTACGACTTCTCGAAGGGCAAGAAGAACCCGTATGCGCGCCGCTCGAGGCGGCAGATCACGATTCGGCTCGACGAGGACACGCTCGCGTACTTCAAGCAGCTCGCCGAGGACGCGGAGGTTCCCTACCAGACACTGATCAACCACTTCCTGCGCGACTGCGCGCGCGGGAAGAAGCGTCTGTCGATGCGCTGGGAGGCGGCGTAGGGCTGCGGCCTCCTCACGCCGCGCGCATGCGCGTGAGGATCTTCGCGAGACCCGTTCGGGTCGTGCCCACCGCTAGGAGAGACCCCACTATACGCCCGCGCCTCCCCCAACTACCGCCCCCCACCATTATGCCCACTCCCCACGGGCCCGCCGCCAGGCCCGCGGCCAGCTGAGTCTGGGAGAGACCGCGCTTCAAGCGGAGCTCCTTCAGCCCATCTGCGAGCGCGAGCTTCAGCTCTACGAACGCGGCTTCCTCCTCCGTGAGTTTCAGGAACTCCCGGGCACCGCCCACCGCCCAGCCTCGTGCGGTCAAGCGCTTCCTCGTTGCAATTCTCATCTCGTTGGTCCTCCTCTTGCTGAGTCGCCGTAGGTGCATCCGGCGCGCGGTTTACGGCCGAAGCAGTTCGGTGAACTGCTCGACCGTGAGCCCTGCCTCGCGGATGAGCGCGCGAAGCGTGCCCTTCGCGATCTCACGATGATCCGGGACTGTGAGACGCCGGTGTGGGGGGTCGCTGTGTCGGAGAATTATGTGGCTGCCCCGTTGACGATCGACTTCGTATCCGAGCTTGCGGAACGCAGCAACCGCGGCCCGGCCAGAGATGCGAGGGAGCTTGCTCACACAGCGACGTCGACGACTTCCTCGTCGATCGCGGGCGGGATCGCTTCGTCGTGCGCGCTGAGGCTTTCGAGGTAACCCGCGATCGCCTCCTGAATGTTCGCGATCGCCGCGGAACGCGTAGCTCCCTGCGAGACACAGCCGGGAAGGCTCGGCACCTGCGCCACGAAGACGCCGTCCTCGTCTTGCTCAATGAGTACGCGGAACTTCATCTCTCCCCCAAGCTCGCTCGACCTCACGGACGCGCAGCGCTGTCGCCCGCGATCCGTGTCGATCCTCCGCGACTCCTCCATCCCGGTCAAGTCACTCCCCGCGCGCCGCCGATAGAGTGGGGCCGCGCTCTCTCGGCGGCACGTTTTTCGCGGATGTTGGGGGTGTCGATGCCGAGCCGATGCGCAGCCGTGGAGTGGGTATGAGCCCGCGTGCATCGCTGCGCCGCGCGCTCGTGGCCGACGATTCGTCGGCGACGCGCGCCCGCATTGCGGACGTGCTCGCGCAACACGATCTGCACACCGAGACCGCCGACAGCGCTGACCGCGCGCTCGCGCTGGTGCGCTCGAACGGGCCCTACGAGCTGGTGCTCATCGATCTCGCGCTCGCGAACAACGCGGGCGCTGACTTGTTGCGGCGCGTGCGGGCGATCGACGCGCACGTGCCGGTGGTAATGCTCGCCGCGGGCGGCAGCGCGCGCGCGATCGTGGACGTAATGCTTTCAGGCGCGAGTGACCTCGTGAGCAAGCCGATCGACGAGCGCGAACTCACTGCCGCGCTGCAACGCGCGCTCGCGCTCGCCGCAGAGGCGCGCGAGAAGCAGCCTGCGCCCGCGCGCGCGCGCTCCGAATCCGCGCTCGCGCTCTGGGATTCGCCGAGCCTCGCGCGCGTGAAAGCCGTGCTCGAGCAGATCGCCGATACCGATGTCGCGGTGCTGATTTCAGGCGAGAGCGGCACCGGCAAGGAAGTCGTCGCGCGCGAAATCCACCGCACGTCGTCGCGCCGGAACAAGCCGTTCGTCAAGGTGAACTGCGCCGCGCTGCCGGGCGAGCTGCTCGAGAGCGAACTGTTCGGCTACGAGAAGGGCGCCTTCACCGGTGCAGTCGGGCGCAAGAGCGGCAAGTTCGAACTCGCGCACGCAGGCACGATCTTCCTCGACGAGATCGGCGAGATGAG
>JANNDT010000025.1:0-4367 GCA_031387905.1 Deltaproteobacteria bacterium | reverse complement strand
CGTCGAAGCCGAGGATCTCCTGCAAGCCGATCGCGACCTGCGGCAGATACTTGTCGATGTAAGAGCGTTTCTTCAGCTCGTCGGCCTCGCGGCGGCGCTTGCGAATGAACATCGCGACCTGCCGCCCGCACTCTTGGAGCGCGAGCCGCATTTCTTTGACGATGTCGTCGTAGTGCGCGATCGCTTCCTTGCTCTCGGACGTGAACGGCACCCACACGCTCGCGATGTGAATCATCAGCAACATCGGCCCGACCGGCAGCGAGCCCTTCGGCTGCTGCATCTGGTAAGAGCGCCAGTCCGTGCTCATGACTGCCCGCGTCGAGGCACAGGCGCCTTGCTGATACTGGAGCGGCACGCGGTTCGCGTAGCGATAGAGCGTGATCGTCTCGTCGGCGGGTAAATCGCCGCCATAGGCCAAGCCCGCTTCGATCAGGAACGGATTGCCGCGATACACGACCGGCCTGCGCGTCACGGTCGCGTAGAAATCCGCCTTCACTTCTTGGCGCAGCGCGCGCTCGATCAGTTGCTCGCCAATTGGCGCGATGCAATCCGTCGGCGGCGCCATGATCTTGGTCGCGATGATCGCGCGGTGAATCTTCTCCGCCTCGTCGCGCGTGATCTCGTTCGGGCGGCGATTGCTCTTCACGTGCGCGCGCTCGCAGATCGCCTCCGCGAGCCGTCCGCTGATGCGTGAGAAGTCGTGCTGAAGGCAGCCGCGCAGGTTGCGCGCTTCCGTGTCGCGGAACATCTGCATCAACACGCCGAGCTCGACGCCGTACGGGTGCGGCTTGATCTCCGCGGTCTCCGGCGGCAGCTCCTTCGTGACGCGATCGAAGAGCACGACGCCGTTCGTCTTGTCTGGGCTCGGCGGCAGGTACTCGAGGCGCGCGTGCGGGTTCGCGAGCGCGATCTGGCGGATGTACGCCTCGACCGACTGTTTGCCGCCGCGGTAAGCGCCCTCGAGCTCGATCTCGACGCGCGTGCCGTGCGCGTGGTGCCACTCGACCGTCTCCTCGCGCGTCACGCGCGGATCGTTGGTCTTGGTGTCGATCACCAGCTCGAACAAGTGCGCCGGCTTCTTGTCGCCGGTGCGCGTGATGATGCGCACGGGCTTGCCAGTCGTCAGGAGCCCGTACATGCCGGCGGCGCTGATGCCGATGCCCTGCTGGCCGCGGCTCTGGCGCAGGCGGTGGAACTTCGAGCCGTAGAGCAGGCGCCCGAAGATCTTCGGCACCTGCTGCTTCACGATGCCGGGCCCGTTGTCTTCGATCGCGACGCGGAAGCGCGTTTCTTCGAGCTGCACGATCTCGACGCGGATGTCCGGCGCGATGCCGGCCTCCTCGCACGCGTCGAGCGAGTTGTCGACCGCCTCCTTGACCGTGGTGAGCAGCGCCTTCGCGGGGTTGTCGAAGCCGAGCAGGTGGCGGTTCTTGGCGAAGAACTCCGACACCGAGATGTCGCGCTGCTTCTTCGCCATGTCCGAGGCGGTGGCGTTGTTACGGGCCTTCGGCGCGCGGCGCCGCCCGGCGCGGTCGTCGCTGCCGGTTTCCTCGTCGGCGCCCGCGGCGAGGGGCGCAGGCGCCGCCTCGGGCTCGCGTTCGGGCGCCGCGCTCGCGCCGGTCGCCGCTCCCGGCGCAAACAAACTCCCTTGCCGGTTCATCTCCCGGTTCCCCCGGCGGCGGATGATGCTGGCCGAAAATTTCGGGGCAAGGGCAGGCGGGCTCTAGTTCGCGGGACTCGACGGCGTGAGCGTCTCAGGCGAGCGCGAGTTTTTGCCCGCGGAAGTTTCCGATCAGCCGCACGCGGCCGGTCCGGAGCAATTCGACGACTGCGCTCACGACTTCACGATCGTCCTCGGTGATCTCGCCGAGTGTCGTAACGAGTTCGAGAAGCGTGGTCTCGACCACGGCGTCGGCGCCGGCTTCGCGAACCGTTTGGATTCGAGCTGCTGCTGCTGAAGTGCGCATCGCCATCGCCTCCTCGCAATCGGTACAGGTTGAGATGCACCAGCCATGCCAGCTGTTCACGAGCGCCTGCTGGCTCTTCGGCGCGAAGCGTTTGAGCTCTCCAACTCCGCGGCCTGGCAGCGGTTTCTCGAAGCGCACGCCCCGGCGGCAGCACGCGCGGAGGTGACGCATTCCGGCCGCTGAGGACGATTTTTGACAGCGCGTGAACGCTGAGCGGCAGCGCCCCCCGGAGTCTTAGATCGGCCGCTCCGAGCTCCCGCTGCGGAATGTGATCGCCTCCGCCATCGCAATCGGGCCGACACTCGCGTCGCCCGCGAGATCCGCGACCGTGCGCGCCACGCGCAGCATGCGGTGCGCGGCGCGCGCGCTGAGCCCGAACTTGTCGAGGGCGCGGCCGAGCAGAGCGCGGGCATCCGGCGTCGCGGCGATGAACTCGTGCAGCGCGCTCGCGGGAATCTCGCTGTTGGTCGCGACGTTGAGCTGCGCGAGCCGCCGCTCCTGTCGTTCGCGCGCGCGCAGTACGCGCTCGTGCACCGCGGCGCTCGGCTCCGCGCCGGCGGGCGCATCCAGCTCGCGGAACGGCACCGGGCGCACCGGCACGTGTAAGTCGATGCGATCGAGCAACGGCCCCGACAAGCGCGCCTCGTAGCGCGCGAGCTGGCCGTCGTCGCAGCTGCAATCCCTAACACCACTGCGATGCCAGCCGCATTCGCACGGGTTGCAGGCCGCAACCAGCAGGAAGCGCGCGGGCAGCGTGACGCGCAATTGCGCACGCGAGAGCACGATCGACCCGTCCTCGAGCACCTGCCGCAATGACTCGAGGCAGCGGCGTTCGAACTCGGGGAGTTCGTCGAGGAACAGCACACCGCGGTGCGCGAGCGTGGCTTCGCCCGGCTGCGGCGGGCTGCCGCCGCCGAGCAGGCCGGCGCGGCTCGCCGAGTGATGCGGCGCGCGGAACGGACGCCGGAAGCCGAGCGGCGCGCCCGGTTCGAGGGCGCCCGCGACGCTGCGAATGCGCGCGACTTCGAGCGCCTCATCGAAGCGCAGCGGTGGCAAGATGCCGGGCAGCGCGCGCGCAAGCAGCGTCTTGCCCGCGCCGGGCGCACCGCGCAATAACAAGCCGTGCGCGCCCGCGGCAGCGATCTCGAGCGCGCGCTTGGCGTGCGTCTGCCCGCGAATCGTCGCCAGATCGGGCTCGCAGGGAGCGGCTTCGCTCGCAAACACGGCCTCGGCGCGCGGCAGTTCCGCCGCGCCGTGCAGCCACGCAAGCACTTCGCCGAGCGTCTCCGCGGTGTGCGGCTTGGCGTCGCGCGCGAGCGCAGACTCGGGGCCGTTCGCGGTGGGCACGACGATGCGCGTGCAGCCGGCGCGCTCGAGCGCGAGCACTTGCGCGAGGGCGCCGCGCACGGAGCGGATGCGGCCGTCGAGCGCGAGTTCGCCGACGAGCCCGAGGCCGCTCATCGCGTCCCACGGCGCGAGGCCCGCGGCGGCGAGGATGGCGACCGCGATGGGCAGATCGAGCCCCGCGCCCGATTTACGCAGCGAGGCCGGCGCGAGATTCACCGTCACGCGGCGATTCGGAAAACGCTGCCCGATCGCCGCGATCGCCGCGCGCACGCGCGCCGCACTCTCGCGCACCGCCGCCTCCGGCAAGCCGACGATGTCGATGCGCGGCAGCTGCGAGCTGATGCGCACCTCGACTTCGACGGGCACGCCGTCGACCCCAACCAGCGCGCCGCCGAGCACGCGCGGCACGCGCGACGGTTCTTCGTCGTCATCCTCCGCGCTCGATTCTTCGAGCAAAGGGCCGAGCGCAGCGTCGTCGAGTACGTCATCCAGAGCGGCGGGCTTGGTCACGAGCACCTACCTGCGGGACCGCGGGATGAGAAGCCGGGGACGAAGGCAGGGCCCGCTTTCGCGAACCCTGCCTTCCACCCTTGAGAAGCCCCGCCAGGGATGGGGCATCCGTTCATAGGTGGTTCTCAGCGACGGAAAGTGTCACGCGATCGAGCGGAATCCGAGCACTCGCAGCTAGCTTCGCGCGCGTGTCGTCGCGCGCATTACGCCATCGGTCGAGCTTGTGCTGGGTTTTCGCGCTCGCGGTTGGCGGAGTTGCCGGTTGCGGCGGAGCCTCGTTGCTGGCGCCCGCCGCGACAGCGGACGCCACGCACTTCAGCGCCGAGCGCTTCGCAGCGAATCTGAGCGCGCTGGTGAAGCTCGGCGCGCGCGCGCCTGGGAGCGCGGAGCTCGCAAGCGCACGCGAGTGGGCGCAGGCGCACACAAACGGACGCGGCGCGGTCGGCGGCATCGTGCTCGCGGCGCCGCTCGCGACGGGAGACGTCACCGGCGACGCGCTCGCGGAGGCAAGCTCGGGCCTCGCGGCGGCAATCGAGGTGGCGC
>JANNDT010000294.1:0-12464 GCA_031387905.1 Deltaproteobacteria bacterium | reverse complement strand
CGCTGCTTGCGCGTTGACTCCGCTCGGCTGCGCCTCGCTGCGCGCGGCGAAGCGCCGCTTGCTTAGTGCAGCACTACGAGCGACGGCGGCAGCAGCAGCGGCGCGCCCGCAGGTAGCTGTGTCGCGAGCGTGTGCAGCATGCGCAGCTCGCGCGGCAGCACCTGCTCGAGGGGGCTCGCGCTCTGCGTCCGCGCGCCGCGCAGCAACTGCGTCACCTGCTCGGCGATTGTCTTCTGCGCCGGAAACGGCTTCAGCACCACCAGTGCGTCAGCCGCGATGCCGATGGCGGCCTTGGCCGCGAGGCCCGCCTCGTAGAGGCCGCCGAGTTCGTCGACGAGGCCGATCTCCTTGGCCTGCGCGCCCGTCCACACCCGCCCGCCGCCAATTTTCTTGACGGCGTCGGGCTGCATGCCGCGGCCCTCGGCGACGCGCGCAACGAACTGCTCGTACACGCCCGCGACGTCTTTTTTGAGCAAGTCGCGCGCTCCGGCGGAAAGCGGCTGGCTGCCGAACAACAAATCCGCCCGGGCGCCGCGCTGCATCGTCTCGACCGTGATGCCGAGCTTTTCGAGCAGGCCGCCGAGCGAAGGGCGCAGCACGAACACGCCGATCGAACCGGTCAGCGTGGTGGGCTGGCTGATGATCTTGTCCGCGGCGCAGGCGACGTAATAACCTCCCGAAGCCGCCACGTCCGAGAGCGAGACGATCACGGGCTTGCCCGCTTCGCGCGCGTCGCGCAGGGCGCGCCACATCAAGTCCGAGGCGAGCGGCGAACCGCCGGGGCTGTCGATGCGCACCAACAGCGCCTTCACCGAGTCGTCTTCGACGGCCTCCTGCACCGCGGCCACGAAGGTGTCGGCCGCCATCACCCGGTCGCCGGTGACCGAGATGTCGCCGCTACCCGTAACAACCATGCCCACGCCGTGGATCAGCGCGAGCGTCGCCGCCGGCTCGATGCCCAGCGAATCCAGCTCGACGGCGGCGTATTCCTCTTCTTGCACGACGTTCTCGCCTTTCACGACGGCTTCGTAATACGCGATCTCGTCGATCAACTTCGCCGCGAGCAGCTCTTCCGCCGAGCTCGGTGCTTCGTCCACGAGTTCGCGCACGCGCGCCTCGGGCAGCTCGCGCGCGGCCGCGACGTCGGCCACGAACGCGGCCTGCGTGGAATCGAGCAGCGCGTTCGTCATCTCGCGCGACGCATCCGACATCTTGCTGGCGGTGAACGGCTCGACCGCGCTCTTGAAATCGCCGGCGCGCTCGAACTCGACCATCACGCCGAGTTTCTCGAACAGGCCCGCGAAGAACAGCTGCTCCGCCGCGAGCCCGAGCAGTGGGCTGCGCGCGGCGGGAGTGGCGACGACGCGCTTCGCCGCGCTCGCGACGTAATAACCGCCCGCGCCGAAGCCCTCGGTCTCGATCACCGCGACGGTCTCTTTGCCGGCCTTGTCGAGGCGCCCCAGCGCCTCGCGAATCTCCTGCGCCTTCGCCCAGCCGATGCCGAGGCCGCGCACGCGCACGACGACGCGCTCGATGCGCGTGTCGAGCTCTGCTTTGCGCAGGCTCGAATAGAGCGTGAGCAGCGAGCGTTCGCCGCCGCCGAAGAAGCGCGCCAGAAGCGGCGCCTCCTGGCCGTCCGCGTAGCTGCCTTCGAGCGTGAGCACGAGCGTGCTGCCGGGCGCGATTTTCGGGCCGCCGCAGCTCGCGAGTGCCGAGGCCGTGAGCAGTGCGAGAACGAGCGAGACGCCGGAGCGTCGAGTGCTGCTGTGCATGCTTTTCTCCACGGGCGGCTGTGCCCGACGCGCTCGCGCGTCATCGACCAGCCGCCGACGAACGTTCAGAGAAATGACGCCAGAGCGAGCCCGGCCGTGAGCGCGAGGCCGCCAGCCAGAGCGAAGCTCATCGTCTGCGTGAACGCGCCCAGCATTTCGCGCGGGCTCGCGGCGTGCGCGAGCGCAGTGCGCGCGGCGCGCAGCGCGAGCGGCGCGCTGGCGAGGAACACGAGCGCCGCAGGCGAAACGACGCCCGCGAAGACGGATGCGACCACCAGCACGAACGGCAGCGCGAGCAGCCAGGGCACGAGGCGCGCGGCGCCCTCCGCGCCGAGCCGCACGATTGGCGTCTGCTTGCCGTGTTTCGCGTCGGCCTCACGCTGCGGGAAGTGGTGAAGGAACAGGATCGCGGTGTCGAGCAGGCCGACGACGCACGCGAGCAAGAGCGCCGCCGTCCCGAAGTGGCCGGTCTGGACGTAATAAGTGCCGAGGCCCGCGAGCGGCCCGAACAGCAGGAAGATCACGGGCTCGCCGACGCCGCGATAAGCCAGCTTCAGCGGCGGCGCGGTGTAGAAGAAGCCGAACAAGAAGCCGGCCGTACCGATCGCGAGCACCACGTGGCCCGCGTAGATGCGATCGAGCGCGAGGCCGCACGCGAGCCCGGTGCCGAAGCACGCCGCCGCGAGCGCCCACATGCCGCGGCGCGAGAGCACGCCCGACTGAATCACGCGGCTGCCGAGCGGGAACGCGTTCTTCGCGAAAGCCGGGTCGGCGTCGAGGCCCGAGGCGTCGTCGAACAAATCGTTCACGACGTTCACGCCCGCTTGCAGCGCAATCAGCCCGAGCAGCACGAGCGCGAAGCGGCCCCAGTGAACGGGCGCGCCCTCGGCCGCGACCAGCGCCGTCAGCACGAGCGCGGGCAGGGCGCCGGCGAACAAGCTCGGCGCGCGCGTGGCGCGCACGAGCGTCGCGAGCGCGCTCATTCGGGTTGCTCCACGATCGCGCGGATGTTCCGCCACTTCCCAACCGCGCCTTGGCCGTGGCACGACACGCTGCCTTTGCCCGGCACGATGTCCTTCTCCGTCATCAGACCGAGCGCGAGCGTGAACGGCCCGAGTTCGCCGACGCCCTCGGCGCGCTTCACGATTTCGCCCTGGTGGTTCCAGGCGAGCGAACCGGCCGCGCGGTCGTAACAAATCGAGTAGTCGTGGAACGCGCCCGGCTCGAGGCCGGTCTTCTCTTCGAACCAGCAGAAGAATTTCGGGCCTCTCGCGCGCTGCGGCGCGGTCGTGCCCGGAAACGGCAGGTGCGCGTAGACGGTCGCGAACTGGTCGTTGCCGACGAAGAAATTCACCGCGACGCCGCGCGCCAAATCGAGCAAGTGGAAGCTCACGAAGCCGTCGTACAGATCGCCCGGTTTCGCGCCGACGATGCGCGCGGCCTGCTCCCATTCCAAGGTGAGTTTCCCTCCCTCGGGTGCGCCAAACGTGCGCGCGCCGAAGTACATGTGCTTCGCGTTGTCGAAGAACTGCACGTGGTCGTTGCTGCGGGTAAACGGGAGGGCGCTCACGATCAGGCCGCCGTTCTGGATCACCACCGTCGCGTTCGGTTCCTGATAGACCCAGCTGCCTCCTCCGGGCATCGGGAACGAACCCGGCACCCAGTTCGTCGCCTCGCCCGCGACGATCGATCCGAACTCGCCCACCTCGGTTTCTTCCCGCGCCACATCGCCCTCCACGAAAGACGCGCAGCTTAGCCGCGCACGCGCGGGTAATCTGCGCGCGATGAGCCAACCGGGTGACGACGCGCGCGCGCTACAGCGAGCAGCCTTCCAGCATTTCGTCGGGGGACGGCTCGACGAGGCCGCGGCGGGCTACCGCCGCGCGATCGCCGCGGACGCGCAGCTCGCAATCGCGTGGAACGGCCTCGCGATGGTGCTCGAGCGCACGGGCGATCTCGACGGCGCGATCAGCGCGGCGGAGCGCCTGATCGCGCTCGAGCCCGAGGAGCCGCTCGGGCACACCAGCCTCTCGCGCTTCTACCAGCAGAAAGGCTGGATCCAGCGCGCTGAAGACGAGAAGGCGCTCGCGACGAAGTTCGCGATGAAGGCGGCGGGGAAGAAGAGCTAGCGGCGGAGCAACCAGCGGCGTGGCGAGTGGTCGAGGATCAGCTCGGACTCGCCGGTGGACCACCAAGCCGCAAACGCCAGTTCATCCGGCGTGCGCCCCGGTTCGCGCGCTGCGTCTCCCGCTTCGAGCGATAGCTCGAACGGGGTGCCCCCCCCGCTCGCTCCGAGCAGCAGCGCGACCGCGTGGGTCGGCGCGAGCGCATCCGTGTCGCTCGTGAGCGGCGCGAGCGGGAACTCGTCGCCGCAGACGAGCAGCACGTCGCGCTCGGGTTCCCTCGCCAGCAAGCAGAACGCTTCGACGAGAGCGCTCGCGAAGCTCTCGCGCCCCGCCGCGATCGAGCTGCACGCGCTGCGATTCTTTGCCCAAACCGAGAACACGCCCGCCGGCGCGTTGTGCACCGAGTGGCTGAACGTGTTCGGCGAGAGCGCGCGCCCGGCGGCGAGCGCCTCGAGCAACTCGACGAGCGCGCTCAGCGACGCGTGCCGGCTCGCGAACACGCACGCGCACGCGGCGAGCTGCTCCGCGCTCGCGCACTCGTTCGCGACGTGCAGCATCGCGCGCGTCAGGTCGTCGCAGCGGCGGCGCACGAGCGGCGGCAGGAAGCGCACCTCGGGCGCGCCAGCGGTGGCGCCGTCCGCGGGCGTCCACGCGACGACGTTGCGCACGAGTGCGCGCCTCACCGCGCGTCTCCGAGGATCAGCGCGCAATTGCTGCCACCGAAGCCGAACGAGGTGGACATCACCACGGTCGGGCGCGGCGCGGCGCAGCTTTCGCCACGCGCGACGAGTGGAAGCGCCGGCAGCGCGGGGTCGCGCGCGCCATCCCAAAGATGTGGCGGGAGCAGCATGCGTCCGGCTTCGCGCTGCGTGAGCGCGAGCCAGCAGAAGGCGGCTTCGAGCGCGCCCGCCGCGGCGAGCGTGTGCCCAACAAGTGGCTTGGTCGAGCTGCACGGCGGCAGCGCCGCGCCAAACACGCGCGCCACTGCGCGGCTCTCCATGGCGTCGTTGAGTGGCGTGCCAGTGCCGTGCAAGTTCAGATACGCGATCTGTGCGGGCGCGAGGCGCGCATCGGCGAGCGCACTGCGCATTGCAGTCTCCGCGCCGAGGCCCTCAGGCTGCGGCGCTGAGATGTGATGCGCGTCCATCGCCTCGCCTGTCCCTAACAGCTGGAGCGCGCTCGCCTCGCGCGTCACCAGGAACAGCGCGGCGCCTTCGCCGAGCGTCAGGCCGTCGCGGTTCGCGCTCATCGGGTTCGTGCGATCCGCAGCGAGCGCTTGCAGCGTGCGGAAGCCGTTCGCGGTCATGCCGCACAGCGCGTCGGCGCCGCCCGCGATCACGGCGTCGCACCAACCGCCCGCGATCAGTTGCTTCGCGCTCGCGAGCGCCTTCGCGCCCGATGAACAGGCCGTCGACATCGCGAAGCGCGGGCCGGCTGCACCCGCTGCGTGCGCGACCACTTCGGCGACCCCGCCGAACTCCATGCGCTCGAGGTTCCGCCCCCGCGGCAGCGCGCCGTCAGCGCCGCGCGCACGAAAGGCCGCCTCTGTCTCGCCGATGCCACCGGTGCTGGTGCCCACCACCACGCCGACGCGCGCCGCGCCACACCTTGTTACGGCCTCGGACACAGCCGCCTCGATCTGCGCGAATGCGGCGAGCGCGAGACGCGACGCGCGTGTGTCATGCCGCGCGACGGCGCGCGGCACCTCGGGCAGCGCGCTCGTCACGACGCCGAAGCGCAGGCTCGCGCCGGCGACGAGATCGCCCCGCAGCGCAAGCGCGTCGTCGCGGCCCGCGGCGAGCCCGCGCCACACCGCGTCGCGATCGCCGCCGAGCGCGCACACCACGCCCAGCGCTTCGAGGGCATAGGATTCGCGGCGGAACTCCGTCATCGCGTTCGCGCGTCGACTGGCCGCGATCGCTCGTCGCGCCGAGTCCAGCCCCTGACTGAGCGCTGCAGGCTCTCGCGGCTCTCCACCATGCGCGAACTCTTGTAGTGGATCTCGCGCGAGCGCGCGAAGCCCCGCAGCAGGGATCTTGAAGATCCTGCGCGCGATCCCGTCCGCTTGGCGCCGCCCTTCCCCGCCTTTGGCTTCGTTGTCATGCTGGATTCTTCGACGGAGGCTTCGTGGCTCAAAGGTTCTGCTCACTCGCTGCGTTGGGCCAGGTGAGCTCCCTTGGCCGCGGGAACGCGGAGAGCACTCAGCGGCTCTTCGGCGGACAGCCCGACGGCCTCGTTTGGCGCGACGACCTCGTGCCCCAGCGTCGGCTCCGCTTCGCGTCGGTAGCTGGGCCACTGCCCGAGATCCCGGCGCGACTCGCGCGTTTCGCGTGCCGCAACAACCAACTCGCGCTCGCGGCGCTCGTGCAGATCAACGCGCCGGTCGAGGCCGCCCTGACGCGTTTCGGACGCGCGCGGGTCGGCGTCGTCGTCGGCACGAGCACCTCCGGCGTCTCCGACGCCGAATCCGCCATCGCGGTGCGTGAGACCACCGGAAAGCTGGCGCGTTCGTTCGACTATTCGCAGCTCGAGTTCGGCGGGCTTGCCGGCTTCCTGGCTGCGGCCAGCGGCGCAGCTGGTCCCGCTTACACGATTTCAACCGCCTGCTCGTCGGGGGCGCGAGCGCTCGCGTCGGCTCGTAGTCTGCTCGCGCTCGGACTCTGCGACGCGGTGATCGCCGGCGCAGCGGACTCGCTGTGCGGACTCACCGCAAACGGTTTCGCGGCGCTCGGCGCGTTGTCATCCGATGTCTGCAACCCATGCAGCGCAAACCGCGACGGGCTCACCCTCGGCGAGGGCGCGGCGCTGTTCCTGGCGACACGCGAGCCGGGAGGGATCCAGCTCCTAGGTGTCGGCGAATCGAGCGAGGCCCATCACATCTCGGCACCGGATCCGGATGGGAAAGGCGCGGAGGCCGCGATGCGAGGCGCGCTCGCCGACGCTGAAGTCGAGCCCGACGCGATCGACTATCTGAACCTCCACGGCACCGGCACGCCGCAGAACGATCCGATGGAGTGTGCTGCGGTTGACCGAGTGTTAGGGCGCCGCACTCCGTGCAGCTCTACCAAGCCGGCCACGGGTCACGCGCTCGGCGCTGCGGGCGCGCTCGAGGCCGCGATCTGCTGGATGACGCTCGCTGCGCGCGCAGGCGACAGCCTCCGGCTCCCGCCTCACTGGTTCGACGGCGAGCGCGACCCGGCGCTCGCGCCGGTGCGTCTGGTCTCGGTGGGTGAGGCCGCGACCGTAGGCCCGCGCGCGTGCGCGATGTCCAACTCGTTCGGCTTCGGCGGTAACAACTGCACACTAATCCTCGCGCGGGGTGAGGCGTGAGAGTCGCGATCACGCGCTGGAACGCCTGGGCGCCGGGCATCGAGACGCAAGCGGCTTGGGAGGCGTGGGCACGCGCGCCCGAGGCGATGCGCGGCGACGGCTCGCCTTCCGCGAGCTTCATCCCGTCATTGCTGCGCCGCCGAGCAACTCCACTGACGCGCACTCTGCTGACCGCGGCGTGGGGCTGCCTCGACGCCGAGGATCTGCCGCGCGTGCGCAGCGTGTTCGCATCGCGGCACGGCAGCATCAACGAGTCGATCGGCCTGCTCGAGAACGTGGTAAGGCGCGAGAAGCTCTCACCCACGGTCTTCAGCCACACGGTGCACAACGCGCAGGCGGCGCTCTTCTCGATCGCCGCAGGCAACCGCTCCGCATCGTCGTCGCTCGCCGGGCAGGAAGACACCTTCCCTTGCGCATGGGTCGAGGCATTGGGGTTCCTCGAGCGCGATCCCGCGACTCCGTTGCTGCTCGTGGTGGGCGACGTGCCGCTCGCCGAGGCGTTCGCGGGACTCGCGGACGAGCCGGACACCGCCTACGCGCTGGCGTGTCGACTCGAGCCCACGAGCGCGGGGCCCGGGGTCTCGCTGGTGATCCGCGAGAGCGACGGGCCGCTTCCACATCCTCCGTGGCCGCTGGCGTTCGAGTTCTTGCGCTGGTGGATCTCGGGCGAGCCGAGCCTCACGCTCGGCAGGCGCGGGACTTGTTACGAGTTCTCGCGCGACTGAGGCAGCCCGCTGCGCGGATCGAGCCCCAAGGAGCGCCGCTTCTCGATGCGGTACAGGTTCGAGCGGCGGCCCATCTCGGTGTTCTCCGCCGGAAACCAGCGCGCGAGCAGCCGGTCGAGCGGGCCGTCCTCGTACAGGCGGAAGTGGAGTTTGCGCGCTGCGAAGTCGAGCGCCGTCAGCACGGCCATGCCCGCCCAGACCCAATAAGCGGTGAAGACGCGCCAGACCTCGAACGGTGCAGCTAGAGCGAGTCCGGCGATCACGACGGCGTTCGCGAGGAACAGCCACGCCCACAGGCGGGTCGAACCGCGGCAATACGGCCTAATGAACTCCGGCGCGTGAGGCTGAATCGCAAAGGCCGCACGTTCGATCAGCGGCACGCCCTCGCGAAGGCTGCGCTGAAAGATCCACGCCGCGGCTAGCTGAACGCAGGCCGGCACGTACAAGAGCGGCGCGCGCGCTCCGGTGGCGGCAGCCAGAACGGCGAGTCCCGCTAGCACGAGCGACGGCACGCGTCCGAGCCTCAGCTCGCTTGGGATCGCGCGGCGCACGAAGGCGAAGGACACCAGCGAAGCGCCTAACATCGCGACTGCGAGCGCCCGCACTCCGCTGATGCGCGACACGACGAGCGGCCACAGCACGCCGAGCACGAAGGCTACCGCCGCGAGCACGAGAAGCCGCGAGCGGAGCCGAAGCGGCTCAGCCAAGCGAAGCGGTCGCCGCCGGCGACTGCGGCGGCGCGGCAGCGAGCAGCGCCGACGCGCGGCTACGGACCGACTGGAGAATCTGTTCGTTCTTCTTCAGGACCGCGTCGTGATCCCGCACGAGCCCCACCTCGGAGAGGAAGTCGAGGCTCGCGAGCCCGGGCACGAACTGCCCGCGGTTTCCACGCCAGAACTCTCCGCGGCTGCGCAACTCGCGTGCGACGTCGCGGAACAACTGATTGAAGCCGGCGAGCGCCTCCAGGATCAAGGGCGCCATCCGCAGCTGCCGCCGGAGCCAGCGCGGATCGAGGTGCTCGCCGCTCATGTACGCGCTGACCCACAGGTTGAAGTAGCAGCCGATGTCGAAGTCCCATTTGAGCTTGCCGAGCTCGTAGCTGCCGAAGTGTTCGTACTGATCGCGATACAGCCGAAGCGTCGCCTCTTGGCGGAACAGCATGAACTTGTCGTAGAGCTCGCAGCGCTTCGCGAGCATGCCCGCGCTCTCGCCCGCGAAGTCGCGACGGATCAGCTCGGTGAGGAAATCGTTCTCGTGAGCGATGAAATCGGTGCCGGGGCTGTAGAGCGGATCGGCCGCGGTCGCGGCCTCGCCGGTCAGGCCCCAGCGGTCGGGCGAGAAGAAGCGTTTCGTCGAGTAGGCGATCTGCTTGTAGGACCCTTGGTCGAGCCCCTTCGCGTTCGCGAGCAACTGGCGTACCGCGGCGTGGCTGTCGAGAAAGCGCCGGAAGCCTTCCGGCGTGCGCAGCTCGCGCTCGTCGTGACCGGTTTCCCCGGTAACGCCCACGCTGGTGACGCCCTCGTGCAGCGGAATGAACCAGATCCAGTAGCCCGGGTAGAAAAAATGCACCGTCGAGAGGAAGCGCGTCGAGTGACGAACGCGCGACCGCCACGACTCGGGCCCCATGTCGTCGATATCCGCGACGCCTTCGAAGCGCCCCCAGACCGAGCCGATGCGATGCGCGTCTTCGCGCACGCGAAGTCCGAGGTTGCGCGCGAGTAGATCCGCACGGCCCGCCGCGTCGATTAGCCAGCGCGTCGAGTAATTCCGCGTGCCGCTCGGGCCGGTCGCCTCGAAGTGGTGCGCCGCACCGCCAGCGCCGATCTCGAGCCCCCGCACGCGAACGCCGCGCTGCACGTCGATTCCCGCTGCGGCGTTCATCTTGAACAGATCCGCCTCGAGCCGAGCGCGGTCGATCTGGAACGCCGGGTGGTAGGGCAGGTTGACCGGCCCGATCTCACTCATCTCCCAGAGGGGGAGCGAACGCGTCTCGTTGTCGAAGAAGTAGCGGAGCCCGTTCTTCGGGAGATGGCGCTCGTAGAGATAGCGAGAGAGCCCCTGTCGGGTGATTAGGTAGTGGCTGCCGATCTCGACCACCGACTAGCCGACCTTCCAGCTCGACTCGCTCGACTTCTCGAACAGGCCAATGCGCAAGCCACTGGTGCTCCGCGTGAGCTGGCGCGCCAAAAGATTGCCGGCGAGGCCACCGCCCAGAATCGCGACGTCGAAGTCCGTACTCAAGGGCCGCTCCACTCGATGCTGAGAGAGATACAACATGCCCGGCGCGCGCTCACCGCTAAGCCGCTTCGGGACTAACGCTCATCTACGACGAACACTGAGAGCACGCCTTGGACGACGACGCGACCTTGCTCCTCGACCTCGCAAGCGAACGAGACGAGCGCGCCGCTCGCCCCGAGAAAGCGCGCTGAGACTGTGAGATTGTCGCTGCACCCGAACGTGGTTTCGGTCACCGCGAGGCTTCTCGCTCCGACGAGCACGCCGCTCGGAGGCTTCCGCCCGGCTGCCAATGCCACCAGCCCGCCATGCGCGGCGATGCACTGCGCCATCCACTCGAGCGCGACCCACGCCGGCACAGCGCCGGCGTCGTCGCGGAAGAGCGCGCTCGCGGCGACCGCCAGCTCACAGCGCGTCGACTCCGGCGAGTGGCCAAGCACCCGCGAGAGCAGTCGCATCGGCCCGTCATGCGGCATGAGTTCGCCGATTCCCGGAAACTCGGCGTCACTCATCGCGGCTGGCTCGCGAGGGCCTTCTCGCTCTCGCCCCAGAAGTCGTAGAAATTGAACCACTGCAGCGGCGCGCGTAGGCAGTGCACCTCGAGCCGCCGCACCCAAGCCTCGACCGCCTGGCGCGCGAGGGCGTCGCGCTGGGGACGCGGGACGAGACCGCCGGCGTAGACCTGATCGCTCACCGCGAAGTAGCGACGGCGGCCGACGGCATATCCGACAGACAGGAACATCGGAGCGCCCAGCACGGCGCCGAGCTGGAAGGGCGATAGCGGGAACGCCGCGCGGCGCCCCATGAACTGCGACTCGGCTACCTGCATGCGCCCGCCGACGCGCGCGCGGTCCACCACCACGCCGACGAACTCGCCGCGCGCGAGGCACGCCTTCATGTCGAAGGCGGTCTGCACGGAGTCGGGATCCAGCCGGATCACGCGCACGCGGCTCCCGCCGCCGAACGCGTCGAACAGCGCATTCAGGCGCTCGGCGTTGTCGGTGTACATGAGCACGTTCACGACTAGGTCGTAGCGACGCGCGATCAAGCGCAGCATGTCGAAGCTGCCTAAGTGCGAGCCGAACAGGATCGCGCCGCGCTTCTCGGCGGCGAGCGCCAGCAGCGCCTCTCCGCCTTGATGCTCGAACTCGAAGCGGTCTTCCTCGCCCGCCCAGAGGCCGACGCGGTCGAGCACGTTCTCGGTGAAGGCGTGCACGTGGCGGATGCTCGTAAACAGCCCCGGCTTGCGCCCCAGCGCAGCCTGGCCGGCGGGCAGGCTCCAAACCGTCGCGAGCCACTCTCGCGACGCGCGGCGCGTCTCGCGGTGCGCGAGCGCGAAGTAGAGCGCGCACGGCCACAGCGCGAAGCTGCGCGCCGCGAAGCCGAAGGTGCGGTAGATCCAGATCCCCACGCGGACGGCCACGAACGAGCCGTGCTCTTGCTGCTTTGTCCAGCTCTGCGGCGCGCTCACGCCCGGCTCCGGCGCCGCGCGGGCATCATAATGAGTCGCACGTAGGTTCGGCTCAGCGCCGCGAAATCGCGACCGACGGCGAAGTGCGAGAGGCCATCTTTCGGATAGATCACGCGTACGTCGACGTTCAAGATCGGCGCTCCGGCCCAATGGCAGCGCACCGCAAACTCGGGATCGAACTCCATGCGCGGCCCGAGCTTCGCGCTGCGAATGACGCGCAGCGCGAGCGAGACCGGAACGCCGCGCATCCCGCAGAGCGGATCGCTCACTGCGAACGAGCGCGTCGCCGCCCACACCGACCAGCGAGACAGCTGCCGCGCCCAGATCCGGCTGCGCGGCGCACTCGCGTCGAAGACCGGTCGCGCGAGCACCAGCGCCGTCGGCTGTTGCTCCATCGCCTCGATCAAGCGCGGCACCTGCGCGACATCGTGCTGGCCATCGGCGTCGAGCTGCAGCACGTGCGTGAAGCCCTCCGCCTCCGCCAACTCGAAGCCGCGCGTTAGAGCGGCGCCCTTGCCTTGGTTCACCGGCAGGCGTTCGACGCGGACGAAGGGCAGCTCGCGCGCCGCGGTTTCGAGCAGCGCGCGCGTTGCTTCCGCGCTGCCGTCATCAACGACGAGGCACGGCGCTCCGAACGGAACGAGCGACTCCAGCACCGCCCGCGCCGGCCGGCCGTGATCGAAGCAGGGGATGAGGAAGCAGAGCTTCATGCGCCGGGCGAGCTCGCCAGCCGAACGCGTCCGGCTGCGAAAACGCAGCCAACGGCATCGAGCTGAAAGCGCATCAGGTCGCGCGACTCGGTGAT
>JANNDT010000520.1:0-9431 GCA_031387905.1 Deltaproteobacteria bacterium | reverse complement strand
CGCGCGAGCCGCGGGGAGACTCAGCGGTTCCCGCTCGCCGCGGACGGGCTCACCCAGCTGAGCGCCGCGCTCGAAGCGGCGCGCAGCGGGCTGTTCGCGAACTGAGACGCCGCTGCGGAGCTCGAAGCACCTGGGGGCGTGGCTTACTGGGGCGTGGCTGACGGGGACGCGGCCGCTGCGGGTTCAGCTTCCGGGGCCGTCTCCTTCGAAGCGAAGCTCTCGCGGAACTGCGCGGCGCTCTGCGGGAGCGCCGCGCCGCGCGCCTCCTCTACCCAATAGATCGTGTCGCGATCCGCGCGCTGCGCGGCAATGCCGGAGCCCACGCGGAGCACGCCGAGCGAGATGTCCGCGAGCACAGGCGCCGCATCGCCCGCGCCAGCGCCGAACACCCGGAAGCGCGCGCGCGGCGGCGCGAGCCCGAATGCGGCGCGCTCGGCTTCGCCTAACGACTCGGCAGCGATCTCGGCGCCCGCGAGCGAGCTGAGCTCGGCGACCAGCGCGCTCGCGGCGCCCGGCGCCATGGCGGGCACGCTCGTCCAACCTTCGGCGCCGCTCGTGCCCGTCACGCTGAGCGCCTCGCCGCTCGCGCCGCTGATCGTCAGCGTGAAGCGCTGCGCGTCATCCGGCGAGAAATTCGCGAGCTGCTTGTCGCGCAGCGCACTCACGCTCTTGGGCAGGCTCTCGAGGTGCGAGGCAGCAATCTCGAGCGCGCCGCTCGCGCCCGAGCGCGCGGCGATGCGCGCGCCCTCGCGCGGGCCGCCGAGCGTGAGCGCGTAGCTCGCACCGCTCTCGAGTGAAAACTCGGCGCGGTAGACGGGCGCTGTGAAGCCGAGCGCGTCGTCGGCGGGCGGCGCGTCGAGGAACGCCTCGGCGCGCAAGCCCTGCAACGCGCTGATTAGGGATTGCACAGCGAGATCGTCCGCCGCATCCGCGACCGGCGCCGTCAGACGCCACGCGCCGTCTTTCTTCTCGAGCGTGGCGCCGCCGTCCGCCCACGCGAGCACGATTCTCGTGAGCTGCTCGCGCTCGAAGTCGAACAGCCGCGCCTCGCGCAGCTCTTGCAGCGTCTTCGCGAATGCGCCGGTTTGCCACTGCGGCACCACGAACACGCGCGCGTCGCCCTCGGCCGCGACGTAGCTGTTGCCCGCGACGGGGGTCGGGTCGCCGACGCGCAGCGCGTAAGTCTTGCCCGCCGCGGAAAACCGCACGCGCGGCTCGCGCGTGAGGCCATAACTCGCGAGCGGCTCGGGATGCTGCGCGGCGTCCTCGGCGACCGGGTCGAACACGGTCGCGCTCGCGAGATCGGCGAGCGCCGAGACGATCGCGCCCGCCGCGAACTCATCGGCCGCGAAATCGATGGGCTGGGTCAGCCGCCACTTTTCACCGCGCGGCTCGAGCCGCAGGCTCGCGCCGTCCGCCTGCGTCAGCTCGACCCACTCGATTTGTTTCGCAGCGAGCCCGGCAAAGACTTTGATCTGCTCGCTGTCACTCGCCGGCTTCGCGCCGTCGCGCAGCTCGAAGTGCCAAAGCGCAGCGCCAGCCAGTACGGCCAGCAGCGCCAATAACAACGTGCTGCGGGGCTTCATCGTCCCGGCGCGCGGCGGCGGCGCCACCACGCGATCACGCCGAGCACTGCGATCAGCTCGGGGATCACGAACAGCGCGCCAATGCGCACCATTGGCCAGTTCGCGGCGGCGCTGTCCGAGAGTTGGTTGGTGCCGGGCTGCGGTGGTCGAATCGAGATCGCCGCGGGGTCGCGCAAGAGCCAGTTCACGGCGTTGAGGAAGAGATCGCGGTTGCCGAACTGGCCGAGCCACTGGTTCGTCGCGAAGTCGGAATCGCCCACCACGACGAGCCGGCCACGCGTCTTGCCCTCGGCAGGTGTTACGGCCGCCTCGCCCGCGACGGCGACGGGCACGAAACCGACGATCTCGGTCGCGGGATCGGGCTTCGCCTGATCGTTCTTCAGACTCTGGAAGTCCGACTCCGCCCAGGACTGCTCTCCTGTCGTAACAATCGACTGGATGTCGCCGCCCTCGGTCGTGGCCTTCACGCTGCGCGCCGCCGGAAACAGCGCGCGCACGCGCAGCCCGCGCGTGATCTCGTGGTCGCCGTATTGCTCCGCGAACGGCGTGTACGGGCTTCCGTTCATCGCCTGCACGAGATCGACGATCACGTCGTCGCCAACGGTCACGCCCCACTTCGCGAGATCCGCGACCAGATCGGTATTCGCGCCCGGGTCGAGCATGACGAGCAGCGAGCCGCCGTTCGCGAGGTAGCGCCCGAGCGCGGCGTGCTCCGTCTCGTGATATGGGCGCGTGGGCCCGGCGATCACGACGACCTGTGCGTCGCTCGGCACGTCCTTGCTGGCGGCCAGCAGCAGCGGATCGACCTGATAATTCTCGTTCTTCAAGGCCAGCGCGGCCTGGCCGAAGCCGGTCGGCTCCTTGGCCGCATCGCCATCGATGGCGCGCTCGTTGTGGTCGATCAGCACGTAAACTCTCTTCACCTCGCGCCGCGTGAGCTTCACGATCGCGTTGGTGATCGCCTGCTCGGAGAGTTCCTTCACTTCGGTGGACTCTGCGCCCACCTTCAGGTGCAGCACGCCGCCCGCGAGCGCTTCGCTCGAGATGCCGAGTTCGCGCAGCCGGCCGGGCTTGTTCTGCGGGTCGATCATTTCGAGCTGCACCTTGTCAGGCGCCGCGAGTTCGAACTTCTCGAGGAACTCGCCGATGCCGTCGTGCTGCGCCGCGGGAAAGAGCGCGGTGATGTGGACGGGCTCCTTCAACCCGGCGAGCACTTTCTGCGTCTGCTCGGAGAGCGAGTGAATCTTCGCCTTGGTGAAATCCCAGCGCTTCGAGTACCGCACCGAGAGGAACGCGCCGGCAGAGAACAGCGCGACGACGAGCAGCGTGCCGAGGATCGCGCTGGCGCCGTACTTGCTCGCGCGGCGCGCCTCGCCGGAGCGCAGGCGCTGGCGCACGCCCTCGATGTTCGCGCTGAGCGCGATCGCAACGAGCAGCGCGCCGAGCGCGAGGTTCGCGAGGCTCCACGGAAACTGCGCGAGCAGCGGCGCGCCGAGCACGATGCCGCTCGAGAAGATCTCGACCAGGAACGTCAGCACGGCGAACACCAAGAACACCACGCCGAGCCAACCCAGCAACGTCGTCCACGACTTCATGCTCAGCGCCACCTGACAGATTCAACGGCTGTCTTGGCGATCACCAGCGGCACGACGATCATGAACGCGAAGTAGGCGAGCGCCTTGGTTTCGACGAGCCCGCTCGAGAGATCCATGAAGTGCGGGTTCGAGGACAGCCAGCGCACGAAATCGCCAGCCCAGGCCAGCGCTACCGAGCCACCGAGCGAGGCCGCCGGCGCGACGACCGAGAGCAGGAACAGCAGGAACACGACCACGACCGCGGAGAGGTAGGCGATCAGTGGGCTGCGCGTGAGCGCGGAGGTGAGGCAGCCAATCGCGGCGTTCGAGAGCGCGACCAGCCAGAGTGCGCCGAGCGCGGCGGCGGTTTGCGGCCCCTCGGGCGGCGGCGCGCCGAACGCGAACAGAAAGCCGATGTAGGCGGCGAGCAGCGCCATCAACAGCGTCACCATCGCGGCGGCGGCGAGGAACTTTCCGATCACGTAATCCGAGATCGAGATCGGGCTCGTCAGTAACAGCTCATGGGTGCCGTTCGCCTTCTCGCTCGTGAACAGTCCCATGGTGAGCCCCGGCACGAGCATCATCAGGATGATCCAGAGCGTCTGCACCATCGGCTCCACGACGTAGACGTGGAAGTTCAGCTCCGTGAGCGCGCGCGGATCGCCGGAGCGCTGCGCTTCGAGAAAGAAGCCGACCAGCGCGACGAAGAAGAAACCGACGACGACGGCCCACATCGTGAGCACCGCGTACGCCACCGGCGAGACGAAGTACGAGCGCAGCTCGCGCCCTGCAATTGCGCCGATGTGCCTCACGCCGCGACCTCCGGTTGCGGTTCCGGCGCCAGGGCCGGTTCCTCGCGCAGCGTTGCGCGCGTGAAGGCGTCTTCGAGGCGGCCGCCGTTCGCGGTGATCTCTTCGAGCGGCGCGTCGAGCACCTTCTTGCCGCGATGGATCAGGATCACGCGCCGGCAGATCGCTTCGACCTCGGCCAGGATGTGCGTCGAGAGCACGATCGTGTGGCCGCCCTCTTGTGCGCTCGCGAGCGACACCAACAACTGGCGGATCTCGCGGATCTGAATCGGATCGAGGCCGACCGTAGGCTCGTCGAGGATCAACACCTTCGGCTCGTGCACGATCGCCTGCGCGATGCCGACGCGCTGGCGGTAGCCCTTCGAGAGCGCGCCGATCACGCGGCGCCGCACGTCCGCGAGCCCACAGCGCTCCATCGCGCGCTCGACCGCCGCCTTGCGCTTGCTGCGCGGCACGTCTTTCAGTTTGGCGACGAACGTCAGGTAACCCGCCACATCCATCTCGGGATAGAGCGGCGGCGTCTCGGGCAAATATCCGATCGCGCGCCGCGCGGCGATCGCTTCGTGAAAGATGTCGTGCCCGTCGATCAGCGCGGTGCCGTCGGTCGCGGGCAAGAAGCCCGTGAGGATGCGCATCGTCGTCGTCTTGCCGGCGCCGTTCGGGCCGAGGAAGCCGACCACCTCGCCTGCCGCAATCGAGAACGAAACATCGTCCACGGCGGCGACATCGCCGTAACGCTTCACGATGCCTCTCGCTTCGATCACGCTTCGCCTCGGTTCACGGCGGCTTTGCTCACTTCACGCGCCGCAGCTTGATCCACTGATAATAAGACGAAGAGCCCGGCACCGAGCCGCCCTGCCCGTTCGTGTACGAAACCTGAAAGCCCGAATCCGCGCTGTCCATGATGCGGCGGAAGGCTTCGATCTTGCGCGCAGGATCCTCAGGGTTGAGCCCGTGGAATACGAGATCGGCCTGGCTGCGCGACGAGAGCACGTTCAACACTGTCACCGCGAGCGTGAAGACTTTGCCGATGCCTTCGACGGCTTCGACCGAGAAGCGCGGTGTCTCCACCTGATCGAGCGCGAACGAATATTCGAGCCGCATATCCCAAGACCCCCCGGACTTGTTGGTGCGCGGCGCAGGTTGGCGACCGCGAGCGTCGCCTGCAAGGCGCGGACGCGATTCGGCGGATGACTACGGCGCAAGTGCGCTGCGTACGGCGGCCCGGAAGTCGGCGAGCTCGAACGGCTTCGAGAGCACGCATTCCGCGCCCAACTCCCGCGCCTTCGCGAGCGTCTCCTGATCGGGGAAGCCCGTAATCAGAATCACGGGCACCACGTCCGCCGCGATCTGGATCCCCTCGAGGATCTCGAGCCCACTGAAGTAAGGCAGCCGGATGTCGGACACGATCAGGTCCGGTGCGAACTCGAGATTGCCCTCGAGCGCCCACGGGCCGAGCCGTTCGAGCGCGTCGTCGCCGTCTGCGGCCTCGACCACGCGGTAGCCGTCGCGGCGCAGGACGCCGGCCAGCATGCGGCACATCTCGCCGTCGTCTTCGACGAGCAGGACCACCTGTCGCCCCCAGCGCGGCGGGAG
The DNA here is from genome assembly GCA_031387905.1 of Deltaproteobacteria bacterium. GTDB lineage: Bacteria > Myxococcota_A > UBA9160 > UBA9160 > UBA6930 > VGRF01. The sequence continues at coordinate 3,866 of JANNDT010000520.1, read as the reverse complement.
CCGCTTCTGCCGTCGTGGCGCGGCGGCCAGGGGGACCGGAGTCTGGTGCGCGTGTGCGGCTGCAATCTGAGTGCTCATGGGAGCCTCCGTTCTTGGCTGGAAGCAATGCACGCTGCGTGCCGCGCGCGCCGACGCCAGCGCCGGCCTCAGTGCGCGCGCGCGTTGCGGATTACCTCGGCGGCGCGTTCTGCCACGCGCCGGCACCCCGGCGGCGGCTACTCGTTCTGCTTCAGCTTGCGATAGAGCGTCTTGCGGTCGAGGCCGAGGATCTGCGCCGCAAGCGTCTTGTTGCCGCCCACCGACTCCATCACGCGCGCGACATAGCGCTGCTCGACCACCTCGAGCGGAACGAGTTCCGCAGGATCGTCGCTCGCCACGACGACATGGGCGCGCCCGTAGCTGCGGATGCGATCCGGCAGATCCTCCGGCATCAGTTGCTCATGTTGGGTGAGCGCCAGTGCGCGCTCGATGCAGTTCTGCAGTTCGCGCACGTTCCCTGGCCACACGTACTGCAACAGCTTCTCGGCCGCAGCACGCGAGATACCGGTGATGGGCTTCCCCGCGCGGGCCGCCCGCTCTGCGAGAAATTGTTGGGCGAGCAGCAGCACATCGCCGCCGCGCGATCGCAGCGGCGGTACGTCGATGCGCAGCACGTCGAGCCGAAAGAACAGGTCTTCGCGGAAGCGGCCGTCCTCGACTGCGGACTCGATGTCGCGATTGGTGGCGGCGACGACGCGCGCGTCGAACGTCACCTCCTGCTCGCCGCCCACCGGACGCACGCGTTGTTCCTGCAACGCCCGTAACAGCTTTGGCTGGAGCCCGAGCGGCAGCTCCCCAATCTCGTCGAGGAAGAGCGTGCCGCCGTTCGCGTGAACGAGCAGGCCCGTTCGCGCGGCGCGCGCGTCCGTGAACGCGCCGCGCGCGTGACCGAACAGCTCGCTCTCGATCAAATGCTCGGGCAGCGCGGCGCAGTTCAGCGCGACAAACGGGCCGGCGGGGCGCAGCCCGAGCCGATGAAGCGCGCGCGCCACGCGTTCCTTGCCAGCGCCCGTCTCTCCGAGAATGAGCACGGGCGAATCGTGCGGCGCGACGCGCGCGACCAGCTCGCGCAGCCGCCGCATCGCCTCGCTCTCGCCCGCGAGCTCCTCCACTTGCGGCCGCTGCGTCGCGCGTAGGCGCTTCACTTCTTCCGAGAGGCGGCGGTGCTGAAGCGCGCGGTCGAGACGGAACACGAGCTCCTCGATCTCGAACGGCTTCGCCAGAAAATCGAAGGCGCCCGCGCGAATCGCGGCCACCGCGGTGTCGAGGCTGCCGAAGGCCGTAATCACCAGCACCGGCACGTCCGGCCGCGCCTCGCGCAGCCGGTCGCACAGCTGAATACCGTCGAGCCCACGCATGCGAACGTCAGTGACGACCACATCGACGTCCTCGCTCGCCAGCTGCTCGAGTGCGTCGCTGCCGGAGGCCAGCGCGCGCACGTCGTACTCGCGGCGAGCGAGTTGGCTTCGCAGCAGCTCCGCCATCTCCGTGTCGTCCTCGACGACCCACACGCGGCCCTTCACGCGAGCTCCAGCGGTAGCCAGATGCGGAAACGGCTGCCCTGCTGTGGGGCGCTCTCGGCGTCGATCCAGCCGCCATGATCCTCCGCGATGCCGTAGGCCACCGACAGGCCGAGCCCGGTGCCCTCGCCTGGCGCCTTGGTCGTGAAGAACGGATCGAAGACTTGTTCGAGCAGATCGGGCGAAATACCCGAGCCCGTGTCGCTCACTTCGATGAGCGCCGACGGGCCCGGAGCGCGCGCGCGACCCGGTGCCGCTGCAGCGCGCTCCTTGCGGACCGCGATTGAGACGCCGCTGCCGCGCGGACTCGCGTGAATCGCGTTCATCACCAGGTTCATCAGCGCCTGTTGGATTTGCGCGGCGTCGGCAAGCGCGACCACGCCGGCTTCCGCCGCGTCACAGCTCACGCGCACACCGCGGTTGGCGCCGAGCGGCTCGAGCAGCCCGGCGGTTTGGCGCGCGAGCGCGGCGAGATCGAGAGGCTGTTTCTCACCGCTCCGGCGCCTCGCGAAATCGAGCAGCTGCCGCACGATCGCGGTCATGCGATCCGCCTGCGCGACGATGATGCGCGCGCACTCGGCGCCTTCGGCAGCGTTCGCGATCTCGCCGCTGGCGATCATCTTCGCGCGGCCCGCGACGACATTGAGCGGCGTGCCCAGTTCGTGGGCGAGGCCGGACGCGAGCTTGCCCACCGTGGTGAGGCGATCCGCGTGGCGAAGCTGCTCCTGTGCGGCGATCCGCGCTGCCGATTGCTCGGCGACTTCGCGCGACGCCGCGGCGAGGCTGGCCGCCATTTCGTTCATCTCACGCCCGAGCAGCGCGAGCTCGGTCTCGGGCCGCAGCACGAGAGGCCCCGCGAAGTCGCCGTGTGCGATGCGCCGCGCCTTGGCCACCAGCGCTTCGACCGGCCGGCCCACGACGCGCACGCCCACCAGCCACGCGACAGCGCCGCAGGCGAGCAAGGTCGCCAACGTCGTCGCCAGGGTCTGGCGGATCCGGCCGAGCGCGTAGCCGCGCTCGTGCGCGAACGACTCGGAGATCTCCAGGGCTCGCGGCTCCGCGGTTGCCAGCTTCAGTGGGATGTAGGTGTGCAGGCGCCGCACTGCGCCGCCGGCAAAGGTGAGATGCACCGGTAGGCCCTCTCGCTGGGCGCGCGCGATGGCTGCGCGGCGTTCGTCGCCGGGCGACCCAACGGCGGGGACGGAGACGAGTTCCGCGCGCATCTCCGCGTTGCTCGCGTTCACGGAGGTGAGCACCTCGCGCACGGCCGCTTCGCCCTCGCTCCGCCAGACGCGTTCCACGGCGCTCGCGAGCGCGCGCCCCAACAACTCCTCATCGCGTCGCATGTCCGCGTCGAACAGCGCCAGATGGGAGCGCACGCTCGACCAGGTGTCGATCGCGAGCACGCCCGTGACGGCCGCGAGCAGATAGATCGTCAACCGGCGAACGAGCTTCATCTTTCTCTCGCTGGGGGGGGCGAACGCGAGCGAGCTTACGCCCGCTGAGCGCGCGCTCCAAGGCGGTGCGACGAGGCGCCGGCGCGCCCGCTGAGCACCGAGCGCACGGCGGCGAGCAGATCCGCGAGGTCGAACGGCTTTTCCAAGACGCGCACTGCGCCGAGCTCGAACGCCTCTGCATAGGTCTCGCGGCTCGGGAAGCCAGTGATTAGGACCATCGGCACGTCTTCGAGCGCGCTGATCATCACCTCGAGCAGCTCCAGGCCGGAGAAGTCCGGCAAGCGGATGTCGGAAACGATCAATGCCGGCACGTTCGCGAGGCTGCCGTCGAACACGCACAGCCCGAGCCAATCCACCGCGTCACTGCCGCTGCGCGCCGTCACCACGGCGTAGCCCGCGCGCTCGAGCGTGTGCGCGATCAGCCGGCGCATCTCGGCGTCATCCTCGATCACGAGGATCGTGTGCGCGTGGTAGAGGATCGCGCGGTTCGGCTCGCGCGAACGCAGCAGCTGGACACCAGCGGGTTGTTGGGGCTTGTCGAGTTCGCACATCGGAGTCTCCTGTTGGCGCGCGAGTTCGCGCGGATCGCAAGGGTCACTGCATGCGGCGTGCCGCACGCAGCCCGCGCCTGCTGCGCGGAGAACACTCGCCGCGCGGCGCGTTTCGCCCCGCGCCCCTTTTGTCCGCGTGCTCCCAGCGCTCGCTCGCTCCGCGGAGCGCATTCGCGCGTTTTCACCGCGGCACACGCATTGCACAAGCCCTTCGCAGGTCGACACAACGTCGACCCCCAACTCACGCAAGGAGAACTCAGATGCGTTTCAAGACTCCGATCCTCGGCCTCGCGGCCGTC
>JANNDT010000519.1:0-1530 GCA_031387905.1 Deltaproteobacteria bacterium | reverse complement strand
GACGGCCGCGAGGCCGAGGATCGGAGTCTTGAAACGCATCTGAGTTCTCCTTGCGTGAGTTGGGGGTCGACGTTGTGTCGACCTGCGAAGGGCTTGTGCAATGCGTGTGCCGCGGTGAAAACGCGCGAATGCGCTCCGCGGGGCGAACGAGCGCTGGGAGCACGCGGACAAAAGGGGCGCGGGGCGAAACGCGCCGCGGGCAACGCCTAATGCTTTGTCGCGCGTGCCTCCGCGAGCCCCGGGCCTGTTCTCGCTGCCTTGCAGGAGCGGCACAACAAGTGCAGTGCTGCTTTGCAGGAGAAAACCGCGATGACGACTTCACTCGATCCCGGGCTCGCGGCTGCAGCCGAGCCGCGGCGCAATTGGCGCCGCGGAGTCGGCTTGGTGCTCTTGATCCTCATCTCACTGACCGTTGCGTTTGCCGGTGTGCGAAGGGTCGGGCGAGCCTTGCCGCACGCTGCTCACTCACTGCCGCTGCACGGTGTGTCGGTGCCTCCGCCAGCCGCGACTGCAATGCCTGGCCTACGGAACGCAGGTCACTCAGCGTTCGCGCCACTCGCGCGCGATGCACGAGACGCGGGGTCGTAGCTCTCGGGACCTACGCGGCCGTTGAGCGGCGAAAGCCTCGCTCTGGCTCCTCAGCGCGACACCACACCGCTGACGCCTCCATTCACAAGCGATGCCACGCGCGTCAGAACCACCGGCACCGAAAGCGATCCCGGCGCCGCGAGGTAACGCGGGCGCCAGACCGGGTCGAATTTCTCCTTGAACTCGCGCAGGCCACGGAAGTTGTAGAAGTGCTCGCCGTAGCGGAAGAGCAGCGCGCCGAAGCGATTCCAGAGCGGTGCGAGGTGGTGGTGTTCGAAACCAGAGAGCGGCGCCATCCCGAGCGAGAACCAGGCATAGCCCTGCGCGCGCCCCCACAGCATCAGTTCCGCGAAGAGCGCGTCCATGCTCGCTGGCGGCGCATCCGGCCCGTAGCGCATGAGGTCGATCGACAGTTCGTGGCGGGCGCCACTCGCCCAGACGTTGGCGAAGGCGACGATGTGTTCAGCGCGGCGGATCACCGCGAGCGGCGTGCGCACGAGGTATTTCGCATCGAAGCAACCGAGCGAGAAGCGCTTCTCCCGCGTGTTCTTCTGCGCCAGCCAGGTCGCGGAGATCGCGCTCAGCTCGCCTAACAAGGGCATCACCGCCTCGGCAGGGAGCAGCTCGAAGCGGCAGCCCTCTCGGGTCATGCGGCTGCGGGCCTGGCGCAGCCGCGAGCGACCGCTGCCCTCGAGCGTGAACTCGGCGAGTGGCACGCGCGCCTCCTCGCCAAGCTTTCGCAGCGTCAGGCCGAGTTCCAGATAAACCGGGAGGTCACTCGCGCTGACTTCGTAGAACGACGCGCGCGCGCCGTGTGCGTCCGCCAGTTCGCGGAAGCGCCAAGCCAGTTCGCGTCGAACCTCGGGCGCGCCGATCGGGTCGCCCATCGCGACCCAGCTGCGGCCCGCGACGCCGTACATCAGGAAGCCGTCGCCCGCTTCG
>JANNDT010000474.1:0-16880 GCA_031387905.1 Deltaproteobacteria bacterium | reverse complement strand
CCGCACTCACCGGCGCCTCCGTCGGCCACACTCGCGCCAGCTCCGGCTCGAGTACACGCGCGAACGACACCAGAAGCGCCCGCGCCGCCGCGCGATCGACGCCGACCAGTGGCGTCGAGAGCCGTATCAGCGCGCCGTCGGCGCGCCCGTCAACGAGCTTGCCGACGACGTGGTCGAGCTGAAGCGTGAACGTCGAACGCAAGCCCGTGTTGCGATACGAGCGGTACCAGAACAGCACGAGTTGTTGTTGTCCGCGCGATTCGACGAGGTACTCGACCGCGGAGTGGCCCGTCTCGGGGTCCGTGACCAGCACCTGCTCCTCGAGCACGGACCAGCCGTGCGCGGCATAACAAGCGTGCGGCGTGTGCTCGGGCGTTCCACCGCGCGCGGTCCCGTAGTAACCGACGTACAGCCAAACGACTTGGCCGAGCGGATGCAGGTATTCGCGCTGCACGTTGAAATCGGCGCGCAGCATTTCCTCGACGTTGTCGCCGACCGGTGAATCGATGCCGGCGAAGCTCGAAAGCCGAAGCGGCAACGCCGCAAGGGAAGCCGGCGCGGGCTGCAGCTCGGGGCGCAGCTGAAACCACCACGCGGCTGTGCCGGCGGCGATCAAAAGCACGATGGCCGCAATCGTCGAAACACGTTCAGACACGAGAGGGCTCCTCACGCTTTCGGCTGAGTTCAAGCGCGGCCAGCGTCACGACCGCGCACAACATCCACACGCCGTGCGTGAGGAAGGTGCGCGCAAATCCGGCAGCGCCCGCGCGCGCCATCGCCACCGCTGCAATCACCGCGGCCAGCTGAACGGGCAAACCGAGCATCGCGAGCTGAGCGCCGCGTCGAAAGGCGCCGCGCCAGCTCCCGCCGCTGCGCGCGTCGGCGTACCAACCGAGGCCCGCGAACAGTGCGACCAAGCGCGCACCGCTGTCCCAGGCGTCGAGCTCGAGCGCTGGACCTGCAGGCCCGAGCAATGCCTCCGCGATCGCCCGCCAGACGGCTTCGAACTGCGCGAGTGCGGCGAGCGCGTGCGGCACCGGCACGATGAAGAAGGCGAGCGCGGCGGGAGCGAGCGCAGCGGAGCCGGTGAAGCGCAGGAAGCCGATCACGCCGAGTGGAATCGCCAAGCGCGAAAGACGCTCGACGCCCCCGCCGACGGCGACGAGTTCGATCGCCATCGCCGCGGCCATCCAGGTTAGGCCTGCGCCGCGGTCGGGCTCCGTGGGTGGCACGCGGCGCGCGGCGGCGAGCAGGACCAGCGGAAACACGAGCGCGTAGGCGGTCGCGGGTTCGGCAGCGATGTGCCGCGCCCATTCCATGAGCGCGGGCCAGAGGCCGAAACCCAAGCCGAGTCCGACGAGCAGCGATTGCATCACGCCTCAGCCGATTCGGCCGATCGAGCCGAGCAGGTGCAATCCGAGTTCGTCTTCGAGCTGCTTCCCCGAGACGATCACCGGGTCGACCAACTCGAGCAGCACCGCGAGGCCGACTCCAGCCATTAGGGATGCCGCCAGCCCCATGAGCAGATACTTGAGGCGGGTCTTCTCGGGCGCCCCGGGCGGAACGGCGCGGTCGAGCACCTCGACGCGCGCGCCTTGCTGCGCGGATTCGACGCTCTGTGAGAGTTCGGCGGACTGCAGCTTGCGCAGGTTCGTAACGTAGGTCTCCTGCAATACCGTCGTCTTTTGCGTGAGTGCGGCCTGTTCCTCCTCGCGCTCGGGCGTTCGTGCGACGCGCGCTTCGAGCGCAACCGCGTCGGAGGCGGTGCGCGATAGCTGCGCCTTCAGATCGGCCACGACCTCGCGCGCGGTCCGCAATGCGATGTCTTGCGCGGGATCGCCGCTCGACGACGATCCGCCAGCGACCTCCTTCTCGAGCGACTCGATCTGTCGCTTGGTAGCGACCACGTTGGGGTGTTCTTCGGTGTTCACTGCGAGTTCTGACGCGAGCTTGGAGCGCAACGCGGAGAGGCGAGCGTAAGGAGACGAGGGGTTCGCCAGGTCGCCCAATTGCTCCATGTCAGCGAGGCGCGTTTCGGCGGTTTCGAGTTGCGCAACGAGCGTCTGACGCAGAAGCGCCAGACGCTCGAGCTTCGACGTGTTGGCGCTCAACTCGCTCGGCAGTTCGCCGCGGTAGCGCGTCTTGAACTCGCTCAATTGGCTCTCGTGCTCGCGCAGCGCGCGCTCGGAGCGCTCGAGTTCGGCCCTCATGAAGTCGGTCGTCAGCTGCGCCTGCGCGCCGCTAATTCGGCTCGCGGCCGCCGTGAACAGCGTGGCGAGGTCGTTCGCCATGTCGGCGGCGACCTTTGGGTTTGCGTCGCTAAACGAAACCATGATGACGCTCGCGGGCGCGCCACGTTTGCTCTTCATCACGGCTTCCGCCGGCGCGACGTTGACGTTCGCGCGCGCGAGTCCGACCAGGTCGAGCATCCCCGTCGATTTGCGGAGCTCGGGATACAGCTTGTGTTTCTCGACGAGCGGAGCGAGGCGTTCGCGAGAGAGGATCTCACCCACCAGCGCGTCGATCTGTTGCAGCGGATCTTCTACGACTGTGTTCGGGACGAACGCGTCCGAGATCTTCTGATCGCTGATGAGCAGCGAGGCTTCCGCGAGGTAGGTCACCGGGATGCTCGACACGTAGATGGCGGTTGCGACGACGCCGAGTGCCGCCACACCCGCGAGCCAAGGCCAGCGGCGCCGCAGCACTCCGCGCGGGTCTGTGAGGAACGCGGGAAGCTGGCCGCCTTCGTCTTCCTGCGTCATTCCGGTTTCACCTCAGCAGACTCCTTGGCCGTCTCGCCGTAAGCGTAATACCCGTAGTACCGGCGATGGCGCGGCGTCTTGCCCTCGTTCAAGAAGACCCCGATCACCTTCTCGTCGCCGATCGTCTCGAGCGCCTCGCGAACCGCAGCGCGCCGGGAAATTCCGTTCCGCGCCACCAACAAGACCGCGTCCGCGTGCGCGGTGAGCAGCGGCACGTCCGGCACGGGCAGAACTGGCGGCGAGTCGATGACGAGTACGTCGTACTGACGCGCGAGGTCGCGAATCAGCGCCCCGACGGTCGATCCGGCGATGGTGCCGAGCGGGTCGCGGGCCGGCTCCGTGGTGAGGTAGAGGTCGAGTTCTGGGAGTTGCGTGTGGACGCAAGCATCGGAGAGCGGAGCCCCATCGGCGAGCACGCGCTGGACGCCAACCGGTACCACGACGCCGAGCGCGTGAGCAGCCGACGGTCGGCGCAAGTCGAGTTCGAGCAGCGCGATGCGGCGACCGCTCGAAACCGACGCGAGCGCGAGCGCCAGGTTGCAGGCAGTCGTGGTCTTGCCTTCGCCGCGCGCCGCGCTCGTCACGATCACCGAACGGCCGCCGCGCTCCTTGAGCCTGCGCTGCAGGCGGATTGCGAACTGGCGGTAACTCTCCGCGAACTCGCCGCGCGGAGCGACGAGCACGCAGCGCGCGCACCAGTCGCCTTCCTCGGTCTCGGGAATCGAGACCGCGTTCGCCGCGTCGCGATTGGGCGCGACGTGCGTCCGCGGGGCTTCGCGCAGGGCCGGCGAGGGGGTCGGCGCCGCACCTCGCTGCGAGCCTTCACGCGCGCGCTTTAGCGCCTCGGAAATTTCACCCAAGCTTGGGCACCTCGGTGGCGGGCGGCGAAGGCAAGCGCGTGGCCGCCATCTCTTTCGCTTTGCGTTCGACGAGCACAGTCGGCACCGGCCGCAGTTGCTTGCCGAAGGCCGCGAGCATGACGCGATCGGCGAGCAGACTCATTAGGCGCGGACAACCGTCCGAGAACTCGAAGAATATCGACTCCACGCCGGGCTCGAATACGTCTTCGAAGCGGCCACCGGCGACTTCGAGGCGATGGCGCAGATACGACGCCACGTCCTCCTGGCGCAGCGGCAGCACGTGATGCTCGATGGCAACGCGCTGGCGGAGCTGGCGCAGGTTCGGAGCGGCAAGCTTCTCGCGCAACTCCGGCTGCCCGGTGAGCACGATCTGCAGGAGCTTCTCGGTGTCGGTCTCGAGATTCGAGAGCAGGCGCACCTCCTCGAGCAGCGTCGCGTCGAGGTTTTGCGCCTCGTCGATGATCAGCACGGTGTTGAGGCCACGCTCCAGTTGCTCGAGCAAGAAGCGATTGAGCGAGATGATGTAGTCGACCTTTGATTGAAACGGCCCGGGCAGCTGGAACTCGGCGGCGATCAGGCGCAGCAAGTCGGTCGGCGTCAACTCCGCGGTGTTCATCACCAACGCGACTTCGGTGTCAGACGGGATCTGGTCGAGGGCCGCGCGCAGCAGGGTGGTCTTGCCGGTGCCGACCTCGCCGGTGAGGAGCATGAAGCCCTTGCGGCGCGAGATGCCGTAGACGAGCGCCGCGAGGCCTTCCTCGTGCGTGTCCGAAAGCCACAGGAAGCGCGGGTCCGGGGCCAGCGAGAAAGCCGGTTCGCGCAGGCCGAAGAACGACTCATACATGCGCGCACCCCTCGAAGCGCCGTGGCGAGCCGCTCGGAGCGGCCTCCTTGCATCGGGTTCCCCGCGCGGCGAGTGAAGCTGAACGCGCCCGCGTGCCTGCGAGTTGCCGATGCATCCGCGCGAGAACCCCCGTTCCGCAAAACTCCATCGCGTTCGTGGCTCCGGTGAAGTAAAAGGGTACGCCTGATTGTTGGAGTTCCCCTCGGGCTTGGGCCAGCCGGGGAGCGGATGCGGGAGCAGAGATGGCCGAACGTGCGCCCATACGACCTGATCGACCTGACGCGCCCCTAAAGGCGCGAACCGCAGCCAGCGCCGCAACCGGCGGTCGCCTATGGGCCACATACAGGCGAGGCGTTCCGGCGTCGCCCGGGCGAGCGCAACGCAAGGCGAGTTGGTGATGCTGCGCGTTCATTCCCAGAGCATGCATTCAGTCCTCGTCGCCCTCGATGTGGCGCTGAGCGGAATCGTATTGATCTTGATGCTCTCGTTCCCGTTCGCCACCGGGGTGCGCCCCGGCGAGGCCTGGCAGCTTACGCCTGCGCTGCTCGCGGTCGCGCTATGCGCCTGCATGGCCTGGCCGCTCGCGCTGCAGCAACTCGGGCTTTACGACTCCCAGCGGCGCGCCTCGCTCGACGACATCGTGGGCCGCCTCGCGATGGCCGGTGTGGTCTCGACGCTGCTGGTTACGACGACGGCCTACGTCAGTGGCGCGCCGCTCTCGCCCAGGTTTCCGCTGCTGTTCGGCGCGGCGCAGTTCTCGATCCTAATGACCGAGCGGCTCGCATTGTTCGGGATCCTGCGCGTCGCGCGCCGGCTCGGCCGGAATACGCGGAACGTTCTGATCGTGGGCTCCGGTCCGCGCGCTGTGATGGTGAGTCGACGCATCGACGAGAACCCGCATTGGGGATTTCGGGTGGTCGGCTACCTCGACGAGGTAGATGCCCCGTTCGCTCCTGGAATCGATCCGGCGGCGATGCGAAAGATCGTCGATGTGCGGCGAATCCTTCGCGACGAGGTGATCGACGAAGTGATCATCGCAGCGCCTCGCTCGATGTTCTCGCAAATCGCGCCCGTGGTTTCCGCATGCGGTGAGGCCGGCGTTCCGTTCACGTTGCTGTCCGACATTTTTGGCGACTACCTACCGCCGCCGCAGATCACCCGCTTCGGATCGCTCGCCGCGCTGCGCTTTGCAGCGGTTCACCACAGCCCGACTCGCATCGTGGTGAAGCGCGCGATCGACCTCATTGGCGGCTCGGCGCTCTTGCTCGCGGTGGCGCCGGTCGTCGCCATCGCGGCAATCGCGGTCCGCGCGACCTCACCGGGTGCGGCGTTCTTTCGCCAGACGCGCTGCGGCCTCTACGGACGCCAGTTCACGCTGCTCAAGCTGCGCACGATGGTGAGCGACGCCGAGGAGCGAAAGGCCGCGCTCGTTCATCTGAACGAGATGAACGGCCCGGTGTTCAAGATCCGCAACGACCCGCGGGTGACGCGGGTCGGCCGCTGGCTCAGGCGCTTCAGCATCGACGAACTGCCGCAGCTCTGGCACGTGGTGCGCGGGGACATGAGTCTGGTCGGGCCGCGGCCGCCGCTGCCACTCGAAGTCGCTCAGTACGAGACGTTCGAGCAGCGCCGTCTGTCGATGCGGCCTGGGCTCACTTGCCTCTGGCAAATCGGGGGCCGCAATCGTGTCAGCGACTTCGACGATTGGGTGCAGCTCGATCTCGAGTACATCGACACGTGGTCGCTGACACTCGATCTGCGCATCCTCGCTCAGACGGTTGTCGCAGTCCTCCGCGGGACGGGCGAGTAGAGCGCGCCTTCAAGGGCGCGGCAGCGAGCCGCTCAGACCCGCGCTGGCGCCGCCCGTCGCGACCATGCCGCCCACCTTGGCGCCCAAGCCGAGAATGCTCTGAAGGGGGAAGAACACGCCCTGGACCCAATAACCGATCTTGGCGCCCACGGTGGGCGGTATGTACACGATGTCGCCACCCCGCAGCGTGTAATTCGTGGAGAGGTCGCCGCGCTGAATCGCTTTAATGCTGGCGGTCAGCAACTTCACCTGACCGTCTTCGACGCGGATGATGCGAATACTGTCGAGGTCCGAGGTCAGCCTCACGCCACCGACCATGCCGATCGCCTCGATCAGGCGCGTCTCGCGCTGCAGCGGGAACGTCGAGTTCTTGATCTCGCCGAGGATCGTGATTTCGGTGCTCAGCGATGAGGACAGCGACACGTTCACGGAGGCGTCGCGCTTGAAGCGCGAGATACGCGTCTCGATGTCGTGCGAGATCTCGGCGGTGGTGCGCCCCGCGGCGGGCACGTCGCCGACGAGGTCGATCGAGATCATGCCGTCGGGGCCCACGGTCGCGCTTCGCTCGATCGCGGGGTCGGGCAGAATCGTGATCGTTAGGCGGTCGGGCGGGCCCACGCGGTACGGCAGCATCTCGGGAGCGGGCGGGGGCACGACCTGCGTGCTGGCGCAACCGATCGCGCCAGCCGAAAACGAGAGCGCGAGCGCAGCCAGCGCGAGCCGCTGAGATCGAACCAGACGCAGCATCGAGATCTCCTCGTTTGGCGAATCGCGGCGCGAGAGTATCCGGCGCCGGGCTCGGCGGCGGAGTCAGTCGCCGATTAGAAACTGGAAGCGCGTATGCCCGATCTGAACCTCGTCGCCGGATTTCAGTACCGAACTTCGCACTCGCTTCCCGTTCACCTTCGTGCCGTTGGTCGATTGCAGATCTTCGACCGAGTAGTCGCCGGTGTCTGAATCGAATTGAATGATGGCGTGCTCGCGGCTGATGCCTTCGTCGAGCAGCGTGATGTCGGTGGTGGGGTTGCGGCCGATCAGCGTCTCGATCGCTTCGATCTCGTAGGTCATGCCCTCGAATCCGCCGTTGCGGATCACGAGGCGCGCGCGCCCAGTAATCTCGTTCGCGTCCACTGACACCGATTCCCCTCGCCACGATCGCTCAGGGCTCTTCGGCCCCCGCGGAGCCGCTCTTGAGAAGACGGGGCGCTTACAGGCGCCGATGGCGAAGCGCGGGCAGGCTCCCGCGGATGCTGTCTTGCTGGTCGAGGTCGCAGTCGGCCACGACCACGCACGCGCGATCCGGCGCCACTGCGAGCACGACGCCCCAGGGATCGATGACCATGCTGCGACCGTGGCTCGCGCGGGCAGGGGTGTGTTGTCCCCACTGCGCAGGCGCGATCACAAAGCACTGGTTCTCGATCGCGCGCGCGCGCAGCAGCACCTCCCAATGGTCGCGACCCGTTTCCTTCGCGAACGCGCTCGGCACCGCCAAAAAGCGCGCACCCGCCTCGGCGTGGCGGCGGTAAAGCTCGGGGAAGCGGACGTCGTAACAAACCGACATGCCGACCGTGCCGAACGGAGTCTTCGCGAGCACCACATCTTTGCCGGGGGCGATGCTCGCCGACTCTTGCAGCAGCGGGCCGCCGCGAGCACGCAGATCTACGTCGAAAAGGTGGATCTTCCGATACACCGCCTCGACTTCGCCGCTCGGAGAAACCATCACGCTCGTGTTGTGGACTCGCCCGCCATCCGCTGCCTCGGGGAACGTGCCGCCGAGAATCCACAGCCCATGCTCGCGCGCGAGCGCGCGCAACGTGCCGACGATCTCGCCGTCGAGCCCCTGTGCGCAAGGAAATGCGAGACCCTCGCTGCGCTTGAAGGCGATGTTCTCAGGCAGCGCAGCGAGTTCGGCGCCGCCGCGGGCGGCCTCGGCGACCGACTTACGAGCGGCCGCGAGGTTCGCCGCGACATCATCGCCGGAGCGCATCTGGATGACAGCAACTCGCACGTTGGCATCATAGGCGCGCGAGCTGAGGATTGGCATGACGGACCCTAAGCGCGACGTGAGCCTCGATCTCGGCGGTGTGCTCGCACCGCCGCTCAGCGCGGCGCACGGCCTTACGCGCGCAGACATCCTGGCCGAACTGCCGCCGCTCGCGGGCGTGCTGCCGGCGTTGCTCGGCGACGCGCGGCCCTCGGGCTTCCTCGCCGCGCTGGGCCGGCCGCACTTGCTGCGGGAAGTGGTCGGCACCGCCAAGCGCCTCCGAGCCGCGGGCTTCAGCGATCTCGTCCACGTCGGGATCGGCGGCTCATCGCTCGGTGCAGAAACGCTGCTGCGCGCGCTCGGACAGCCATTCCACAACTTGCTGCCGGATCGCGTGCGACCGGGCCCGCGCGTTCATTTTGTGGACAACGTCGACCCCGACACGATCGGCGCCTTGGTCGAACTGCTCGAGCGGCGCAAGACACTGCTTCACGTCGTCTCGAAGTCCGGGGGGACCGTCGAGACGGCGGCGGGCTTTCAGGTGCTGTGGGCGGCGCTCGCGAGCTCGAGGAGTCTGCGCGAGCGCTGCGTCGTGACCACGGGCAAGGGCGCTCTGCGCGACTTCGCGGAGCAGGAGCGTCTCGCGATCGTCGAGTTTCCTGCTGACATCGGCGGGCGCTTCTCGGTGTTCACGGCGAGCGGCCTGCTCACACCGGCGATCGCGGGCATCGACGTTGCGGCCGTCGTGCGCGGCGCGAGACGCTTCGCAACGCGCGTGGCGAGCGCGCCGCTCGCCGCGAACCCGGCTGCGCTCGCAGCCGTCGTCGCACACGCGATGGGAGAGCGTCTCGGCAAGCCAATTCAAGTGCTGATGCCGTACGCAGACGCGCTCGAAGCGTTCGCGCGCTGGAGCGTTCAGCTGTTAGGCGAGAGCCTCGGCAAGCGGCAGCCGGGTGCGGCCGGCCGAAACGTCGGGCCGACGCCGCTCGCAGCGCGCGGCTCCACCGATCAGCACTCGCAGGTGCAGCTATTCGTCGAGGGGCCCGCGGACAAGCTGGTCGCGTTCGTACGCGTCGCAAAGACGCGGCGGCGCGTCGTGATCCCAGCCGGCGAGCCGGCCGCCTATTTGCGCGCTGTCGAGCTCGGGCGCTTGCTGCGCGCCGAGCAGGCGGGAACGCGCGTCGCGATCGCTGAAGCGGGGCGCCCGAGCCTGACCTGGGAACTGCCGCGACTCTCGGGCGATACGCTCGGCCAGCTATTTCTCGCGCTCATGCTGCAGACCGCTTATCAGGGCGCGCTGTACGGCATCGACGCCTACGACCAGCCCGGCGTCGAGGCCGGCAAGATCGCGGCGTTCGCCCTGATTGGACGCGCCGGCTACGAGCAACGCCGCAGCGAACTCGAGGCGCGGCCGCTGCCGGGTTGGCGGGTCTAGAAAGCGGCGCTTCGCCGCGCGCAACGAGCCGCGCGTCAGGCGCGGAAGCTCGCCGGATCGATGCCCGTGCGCCGCAGCACGTCGTAGAAATCCTTGCGGTCCTTGCGGGCGAGTCGCGCGGCGCGGCTGATGTTGCCTTCGCAGCGGCGTAACAAGCCCTCGACGTAGCGCCGCTCGAACGCGCGCTTGGCTTCCTTGAACGAAGGCGCCTTGTCGCGCGCCAGCAGCAGTGATTCCGCGGTGAGCGCGCCGCTCCCGTTCAGGCGCACGGCCTCGCGTATGCGCGCCCGCAACTCGAGCACGTCGCCCGTCCACGGCTCCTCTAACAAGCACTCGCGCGCATCGGCGGTGAAGCCGACCGCCGGCACGCCGGCTTCGTCCGCGAACGCGCGCAAGTAGTGCGCGGCCAGGGAAGAGATGTCCTCGCGCCGCTGGGCGAGCGGAGTCAGCCGGATCTCGTGGTGCGGGACCTGCGCGAGCGCGGAGCCCCCATCGGCCTCCGTGGCGAGCACGACCTTGGCGCTGAGCACTCGCTCGCTCGACTCGCCCTCGCGCCGAAAGCTGCGAACCGCCACGGCGTGCACGAGTTCGTCTCGCACCGACGCGCGCAGCGACTCGATGCCGTCGATGAAAATCGAACCGCCTCCGCCGCGTTCGAGCACGCCGGAGTGCACGCCGGGGATCGCTGGATAGTGCCCGGCTACACAGCCGAACAGTGTGCGCGCCTGCAGCCCTTCTGGGATCGCGCCGCACACGAGTACGCCGAACTCGCTGCGCGCGCGGCTGCTCCAGCCGTGAATCGCGCGCGCCACGCCTTCGCGGTCGCTGCCGGCCGGACCGACTAACCACACAGGCAGATCGGAGCGCGCAGCAGCAGTGGCTTGCGCGATCAGCTTCCGCGTTGCGTCGCTGGCACCGACGATCACGTCTTCGCGGCGTTTTCCCGTCGGCGCCGATGCAGGCGGCTCCGCTTCTCCACGCAGGACGTTCGCGCTCGCCGTTGCCGGCTCCACTCGATCGCTCGTCGTCATTTTTTTCGTCCTCTCGGGGGCGTCAAAAAGTATTGAGAATCCAATGGGTTTGTCAATCCACCTGCGAGTCGAGGATTGGCCGCTCGCGAGCCAACGTGGTACGGATGCTCCGCATGACGACGGCGCGCCCGCGGATTGAGCGGCTCGAGAGCGAGATCGTCGATCAGATCGCGGCGGGCGAAGTCGTCGAGCGCCCGGCGTCGGTCGTCAAGGAACTCGTCGAGAACGCAGTCGATGCCGACGCGCGGCGTCTGCGCATTGAGGTGCGGGGCGGGGGCCGCGAGCTGATCGCTGTGACCGATGACGGCATCGGCCTGTCCGCTGCTGAGGCCCGGCTCGCGCTCGAGCGGCACGCCACTAGCAAACTGCGCGCAATAGACGACCTCGCGGGAATTACGAGCTTTGGCTTCCGTGGCGAGGCGCTGCCCGCCATCGCGTCGGTCTCGCGCTTTCGGCTGCGCAGCCGCGCGCGCGGCGAAGCGGAGGGCGTCGAACTCGATATCGAGGCGGGCGTGCTGATCGCCGAGCGCGCATGCGGGACGAGCGAGGGCACGCGCATCGAGGTCGCGGACTTGTTCGCGAACCTGCCCGCGCGCCGAAAGTTCCTGAAGTCCGCGTCGACCGAGTGGGGCCATGTGAGCGACTGGCTCGGCCGCGCAGCGCTCGCGCTCCCGAACGTGCACTTCGACGTTGTTCGCGACGACCAGCCGGCGTGGAGCTGGCCCGCGGTCGCCGACCCGATCGA
The DNA here is from genome assembly GCA_031387905.1 of Deltaproteobacteria bacterium. Taxonomy (GTDB): domain Bacteria; phylum Myxococcota_A; class UBA9160; order UBA9160; family UBA6930; genus VGRF01. The sequence continues at coordinate 5,409 of JANNDT010000474.1, read as the reverse complement.
GCGCATCGCGGCGGTTCTCGGCGAAGAGGACGCAGCCGCACTGGTTGGGGCCGAGGGTGAGGCAGGCGCACTCGCGCTGCGCGCGTTCATCTCGCGGCCCGAGGCGCACCGCGCGACGGGCAACGGCATTCACCTGTTCGTGAACGGCCGCCCGGTGCGCGATCGCTTGTTACGGCACGCGCTGCTCCAGGTGTATCGCGACGTGCTGCCGCGCGGGCGCTTCCCGAGCGCCGTGCTCTTCCTGCGAGTCGCCGCCGGCGGCGTCGACGTGAACGTGCACCCCGCGAAGTGGGAAGTGCGCTTCGCGGACCCGCAGTCCGTCTACCGTCTGATCGAGCGCACGCTGCAGGGCGCGCTCGCGCGGCGCGCTTGGCTCGGTGGCGCCGCGCCCGCAGCCGGTCCGAGTGACGCGCTCGCCAGCGTCGTGCGCGACCGCAGCGACTCAATTTCCGACTGGGCGTTCGCAGGCGCGCGAGCGACCGCGAACCCCGCGCTGCCGTTCGCGCGCGCTGGGCTCCCGCTCGCGGAACCCGCTTCGAGCCCGCGCGACAGCGCTGCGCCGCGCTTCGGCGAACTGCGCGTGATTGGGCAATTGCTCGGCACGTATGTGCTGCTCGAAGGACGCGATGGTCTTCTGCTCGTCGATCAGCACGCGGCGCACGAGCGCGTGCTCTACGAGCGGCTGCGCGCGGCGTGGCTCGCGGGCAAACTGCCGCGCCAAGCCTTACTCGTCCCCGCGACCTTCGAGCTCTCGCCGAGCGCAGTCGCCGCCTGCGACCGGAACACGAGTTGGCTCGCCCAGCTCGGCTTCGAGGTCGAGGCGTTCGGCGATCGCAGCGTCGTGCTGCGCGCGGTACCGGAAATCTTCGCGGGTCGCGATCCGCACCCGCTGCTGCGCGAGCTCTCCGAGCAACTCATGGCCGAGGGCGGGGAAGGGCGCGCGAAGCGTCCGCTCGACGCTGCCGACCGCATCTTCGCCAGCGTCGCGTGCCACGCGGCGCGCCGCGCGGGAGACGTGCTGCACATCGACGAACTGCGCGCGCTCGTCGCTGAACTCGATGCGATCCCGTGGGCGCCGACGTGCCCGCATGGACGGCCTGTCGCGACGCCGCTCGCGAAGGCCGAAATCGAGCGGCGCTTCGGTCGAACCTAAGCAGCGCGCAGCGGCGCGAGCCCGAGCCGCTACGTTGCGCCGCCATGTCCGCCCCCGCACAGCGCGAAGCCGTAATCGTCGTCGGCGGGCCTACTGCGTCGGGCAAGACCGCGCTCGCGCTCGAACTCGCGCTGCGCTTTGACGGCGAGATCGTGAATGCCGACTCAATGCAGATCTATCGCGGCATGGACATCGGCACTGCGAAGCCGAGCCTCGCCGAGCGCACGCGCGTGCCGCATCACGTGCTCGACATCGCCGCGCCGGACGAGGCGTATCACGCTTCGCGTTTTGCGGACGACGCAGCGCAGGCAATCGCGGCGATCCGCGGGCGAGGGCACGTGCCGTTTCTGGTGGGCGGAACTGGCCTCTATATCCGTGCCGCGCTGTACGGGCTCACGTCCGGGGTGGGACGAAACCTCGCTTTTCGCGAAGCGCTCGAAGCCGAACACCAGCGCGCAGCGAGCGCAGGCGATCCGGCGCGGCTGCACCGGCGGCTCGCCGAGGTGGATCGCGAGAGCGCCGCGCGGCTTCACCCGAACGACCGCGTGCGCATCATCCGCGCTCTCGAGATTCACGCGGCGACGGGCCGCAGCGCCACCGAGGTCTTGCGCGGATCCACACCGAGCGCGCGTTACGAGAGCCTTTACCTCGCAGTCGATCCGGGCCGCGACGAACTTTCGGCGCGCATCGATTCGCGCTGCGAAGCGATGATCGCGGGCGGGCTGTTGCAGGAAGTGCGCGCGCTGCGCGAACGCGGCTATGGCGCCGAGCTCTCGTCAATGCGCGCGATCGGTTACCGCCACATGCAGCCGGTCATCGACGGCCAGGAAACGCTCGCCAACGTGCTCGAGGCGATGAAGCGCGACACCCGGCAATTCGCGCGACGCCAGCGCACGTGGCTGCGCGGCGAGCGCACCGCGATTTGGGTGAAACCCGAGGACGCCCGCGCCATCGGGTCACGCGTCGCGGAATTTCTCTCCGCGCGCGCAGCGGCCTAACACGTATGTTTCAGCGCCTCCCGATCGTCGCAATCGTCGGCCGCCCGAACGTGGGCAAGTCGACGCTCTTCAACCGCTTCTCGGGGCATCGCCGCGCGCTCGTCGACGACACGCCCGGCGTAACGCGCGATCGCATCGCCGCCGAAGTGTCGGTGGGCGGCCGCAGCGTGCTGATCGTCGATACCGCGGGCCTCGACCCTGATGCTGACAGCGAGATCGACGCCGCGGTCCAGGAGCAGGCGCGCGCCGCCGTCGAGGCAGCGGACGCAATCCTGTTCGTGGCGGACGGTCAGAGCGGGCTCGTGCCTCAGGAATACGAGATCGCAGATTTGTTACGGCGCACGCGCAAGCCGGTGGCGCTGGCCGTCAACAAGATCGACACGCCGCGCCACGAAGCGCGCATGCTCGAGTTTCACGCGCTCGGGATCGAACCCGTGCGAGCGATCTCGGCGGAACACGGCTCAGGCGCTTGGGATTTGCTCGAGGAGATCGTCGCGACGCTGCCGTTGCCGGCCGAGGAGCCGCCGCTCGCGAGCCTGGCGGACGATCCGCAGCGGCCACTGCGCATCGCGATCGTCGGGCGCCCGAACGTGGGCAAGAGTTCGCTGCTGAATCGGCTCGCGGGCGAGACGCGCGTGGTGGTGTCGAGCGAAGGCGGCACCACCCGCGACTCGATCGATGTCGAAGTCGAGCAGCGGGACGGGCGTCGCTACGTGTTCGTGGATACCGCGGGCATGCGGCGTGCGGGCAAACGCGACCGGTTGGTGGAGCGCGGCAGCGCGCTCATGGCCGTGCGCGCGATCGAGTCCGCGGACATGGCGCTCGTGCTGCTCGACGCCAGCGAGGGCTTCACCGATCAGGACGCGCGCGTGCTGATGCACGTGCGCGAACGCGGCCGGCCAGCGCTGCTGCTCGCGAACAAGTGGGATTGCATCTCGGGCGAGGACGCGATCAAGCGCCTTCGCGAAGGCATCGCGCGCCGGCTGCGTCCACTGCCCGACGTGCCGGTGCTCGAGATCTCCGCGAAGACCGGCAAGAACACGCAGAAGATCCTGCCGCAGGCGGCGAAGGTTGCGGCGGATGCGGCGCAGGAGATTCCGACCGCGGCGCTGAACCGCTGGCTGCAGGACAGCGTGCGCCGCCACGAACCCTCGATGGCCCAGCGCGGCACGCGCAAACGACCGATCAAGTTCTTCTACGCGACCCAGGTCGGAACGCGTCCGCCCACGTTCATGTTGTTCTGTACCGAGCCAGCCGACGTGCTCGAGTCGTACCGGCGCTTCCTCGAGAACCGCTTGCGCGAGGAGTTCGGCTTCGCGGGTGTTCCCGTGAGGCTTCGATTACGGAAACGCCACAAGGAACGTGAGACGTAGGGGCCTGCGGCCGATAGAATGCGCCGCTTTTTTGGAGGCCCACGTGGCGAACCGCAAACAACTGCAAGAAGACGATCTCGCGAAGGAGGTCGACTCGGTCTTCGACCGCGGCGCGTCGTGGATCGCGAGCCATCCGCGCGAAGTGCTGGTCACCCTCTTTGCCATCCTCGCGATCGCGGCTGGGACCGGAATTGCACGCGAGGTCCAGCGCCGCGCCGCGAACGCCGCAGAGGCGCAGATCAGCGGTGTGTACGACGCGTATCTCGCAGCGCTGGGCGCAACGCCGGGCGCGGGCGAGGTGCCCGAGCCCGCGAATCCCGTGATCGGAAAAAACGCGCGGGCTGAATACGCGGCGAAGTTGCTCGATGCATCCAAGGCGCACTCTGACAGCGCGGCAGCCGTGGGCGGTCGTCTCCAGGCGGCGAAAATGCTCGAATTGAACGGTGACGCGGAGGGTGCGTTCGCGGCGCGCAAGCTCGCAGCGGAGAGCGCACCCAAGAACTCGCCAGTCGCGACGCTTGCACTCACGCGTTATGCGGTGGCGCTCGAAGCCAAGGGCGATCTCAAAACCGCGGCAGAAGCCTACGAAAGTGCTGGGAAAATCACTTCACCCGGACAAGCGCTTGCACTCGCCGATGCGGCTCGCTGTCAGGCCTCGCTGGGCGACCGGACGCGCGCGCTCGAATTGTTTGCTCAGGCAGAGAAGATCGGGATCGAGGCGGTACCGGTGCACGTGAAGCAGAAGCTGATCGAGCTTCGCGGTTCGCAGCCGCCGATACCGAAGCGAACTCAATGACCGATAAGATGGATTATGTCAAATGGATAGCTGGCTGCCGAGTTCGATGCGCACGAGATCGCCCTGCGCCGCCTGCCGCTCGAACTCGGCGTGTGCTAATCGCGGCGCGTTTCCGCTAGCCGCGATGACTTCCATCGAAGGAGGCGCTCGATGACGCGCAAACCGTCGAAGACCCGCAAGGCCGCGCGCAAGAAGCCCACCACGAAGGCCAAGCCGCGCCGGGCGGCCAAATCCGTCAAGACGAAGGCCAAGGTGAAAGCCAAGAAGCCGGAGAAGAAGCCGTTGCCGCTGAAGAAAGCTGCGCCTGCCCCGCCCGCCGCAAAAGCGACGTCCCCGAAAGCCGCCGCGCCTCGCGGCACCCCGCTGAAGCCAGCGGCCAAGCTTGTCGCCAAGCCCGCGATCAAGGCCGACGTGAAGGCCGCGCCCAAGGTGAAGGCCGCGAAGGCTCCCGCCGCCGGGAAGAAGAAGCCGCTCGTATTGCCGACTGGCGTCTTGAAGCCCGGGTTTGGGTACAAGTGGGCGTGCTTCAACTGCGGCGCAAAGTTCTACGACCTCGGTAAGCCCGTGCCGGTTTGCCCGAAGTGCGAGGCTGACCAGCGCGACCGCCCGCCGATCGTCGCCTCCGCAGCGCCTCCGACTCCGCACCCGAAGCGGCCCGCGATGGCCCCGATGTCTCGTTTCCTCGACGACGACGAAGTCGCCGCGCCCGAGCCCGACGAGTTCGGCGCAGCTCCCGCCGCCGATGGCGACATCGAGGAACCCGAGGCCGTCGAGATCGACGTCGAAGCGCTCGACGAGCCCGGTGGAATGACCGACGGCGAGTTCACCGAGGCCGAGGAAGAGTGAGAGCCGGCGGATTCGCGAGGAACCCCCGAAGCTGCGCCTGATCCGGCAGCCCGGCCTGCGCGCCGCGCGCGAGGCACGCGCAGGCCGCCAGCGCGTGGCTCACGCGCAACAACTGCGCCGCACCTAGCCCGCTCAGCAGGCCGTGCACCACGCCGGCGTGGAAGGCGTCGCCAGCGCCCGTGGTGTCGACGGGGGTGACTGCGAAGGCCCGACTCACAACCACCTCCGTCGACACCACGGGCG
>JANNDT010000455.1:0-12299 GCA_031387905.1 Deltaproteobacteria bacterium | reverse complement strand
CGCAGGGTGGAGTGGAAGCAGAATCTCCGAGAGCGTGGAGAACACCGTACCGACAGCCGCGAAGATGCGGCCCGCCGCAGCGCTGGTTCCTGGCCGGGTGGCCTCCCCGTGAGACGCCAACAGGCCCGCGTCGGCGTTGCGCGCGCTGCTGAGGTTGAGCGTGCGGCCCGTCGCTCGCCGCGAATACGCAAACGCCACATGCGCACCGGCGGGTCCGAGTAACGCTGCGCAGGTTCCGAGCGTGTGATCGAGCCAGTCTTGGAGGTTCCCCTCCAGCGAGTACGCCGCCTCGACCGGTGCGATCCAGTCCGCCAATGCAGCCCCCGCGTTTTGAACGGCAACTCGCGTACCTACTGTGGCCCGGCGAGGGGCGTCGGTGGCATTGCCTGCGCGGATTGCCTCGAGTTCGTGCGCGAGCCGCGTAGCGCGCTCGCTCGCTGCGGCTCGCGGTGCGCGGCATGCCTTGCACGTGAAGAACTCGGTATGGACGCCGGCTGCCGACGTCACCGACGCTGCAGGAGCGCTCCGAAATGTCCGAACACACCAATCCGGGAGGCTCCCATGCTGCAACGAACACGACACGCCGCGCGACTCGCGGCTCTCGCCCTCTGCACCGCACTCGCCCCGATCCCCGCCGCCGCCACACTCGTCGACCTCACCGGCAACATCATCGGGTTTTCAGGTGTCGTTGGCTCCTCCGGTCAGTTCACCACCTACTTCGATCAGCACAGGGGGCAGGGACCCGAGGCGATCTGTCCGGACGCCGGTTGTGGCACCGGCATCGGCGTCGCCAATCTCGACTTCAACACGCTTTACACCCCTCAGCTCGAGTTCTGGAACACGGATTTCGGCGTCGAGCGCACGCGCAACTCGATCACGCTCCAGACCACCCCTCAGGTGGATGTCGTGCTCGGGCAAGAGTTCCTGCTCGCGACGATCACGTACACGAACGGCATCTGGTTCACGGATCCCGAGTTCCAGCTCGAGTTCTACGCCGGGTCGTCCGACCCAGCCTTCGATGGCCACATCTTCAGCGACACGCTTCACCTGACCATCACGTCGAACATGCTGACGAACACTCCGGATCAGAACGCCGACTACCTGTGGTTCGTGAACAACCAATTTTTAGGGAGTATTCGCGCGTACGAACTCGGCGACAGCCCGAACGGCAGCAACAGCGTGACCGTCGAGCTCTACGCGATGATCAGTTCGCTCGATCCGACGCGCCTCGCGAACGCGACGGGCGGCGGCTTCCTGAATCCGAGCGTGTTGCCGTTACCGGAGCCTGTGCCGTCAACGCTGCTCGCAGTCGGCGTCGCATTATTCGGCTGGAGGCGCACACGAGTTCCTAACCGCTCGCGCGCCGAGGGTGAGAGGTCGGTGTCGGCGTCGGACGCATGAGCAGCGCGCTCTGCTCGGAGAGATGCAGTCGGCATCCGAGCGCCGGTTCTCAGGCAGGTTCGCCCGTGCGGCCTTCTCCACTCCGTCGGCAATTGCGCGACGTGCAGTTCCCCGACGTGCTGAACGTGGGCGGCACTGTCGCGCCCGGCTTCTCACCCGGCACGCTAACGATCGACGGCACCTACACCCAACAGGCTGCAATTCGCGGGCACACCTCTCAGCGCACCCGCGCGTCGAGGAACTTCAGCATGCGCTCGAGCGCCGGGCGCGCGGCGGGCAAGAACTCCATCTGCACATAGCCGTGTGGCATGCCCGCATCCTCGACGTATTCGTGCACGATGCCCGCACGCGCGAGCGCGTCGCGCAGGGCGCGCGCCTGAGCGATCAGCGGGTCCGCGCTGCCGCACACGATGTGGCACGCGGGCAACTTCCCGGCGACGTGCAGCGGCGAGACGCGCGGGTCGCGCTCGAGCGGCTCGCGGCCGGGTTTCGCGCCGAGGTAGGAGCCGACCATCAGCTCCAGCATGTCGCCTTCGAAGTTGGCGGCGCCGGGAATAGTGGGCTGTGGAACGCCGGGCACGGGCTGCCCGAGCGCGGCGAAGTCGAACACGCCGTAGATCAAGAGCGCCGCCCGCAATCTCGGTGCGCTCGCGTCGCTCGCGAGGGCGGCGGCAACGGCGGCAGCGAGGTTCCCGCCCGCGGAGTCGCCCCCGATCGCCAGGCGCGCGGCGTCACCGCCGAAGCGCGCGGCCTCGCGCGCGGCCCACTTCACAGCGGCGACACAGTCGTCGAACGGCGTTGGGAACGGATGCTCCGGAGCGAGCCGGTAGTCGACGTTCACGACGAGGTAGCCGGCCTCGGCGAAGCGATAGGCGAGCTTGCGGTGCGTGCGCGGGCTGCCGCAGACCCAGCCGCCGCCGTGCAAGTAGACGAGCACGGGATGTGGGCCGCTGCCTCTCGGCACGACGACGTCGGCCGTAACACCTGGCGCGACCGGCACGTTCTCATGCAGCGCGCCCACCTCGGGCAGATCCGCATTCATTAGGCCCGCGAAGCCGTCTAGCAGGCGGCGCATGTCGCCGGCGCTTTGCGGCGGGTTCGCGGCCATCAGTCGAGTGAGGACATCGGCGCTCGGAAGACTCGCGGGCGGGTTCGCGGACATCGCTGCTCCTTTAGTTCGCTACGAGCCAGCCTAGCCTCGGACCGGACCGGCGTGCTCACTCCGCGCCCCACGCAACCCCGACGCGCAGGCCGTAGGTACGCGGTTGATAGGGCGTAATGCCCACCGGCATGCCCGCGGTGAACTCCGGCCCCGCGATGATGCGGCCGTAGATCGTCTCGTCCTCGACGTTCTGCACGAACGCCTCCGCCTTCCAGTGGCGCGCGGCGTCGCTCCACACCAGGCGAAGATCCGTGTGGTGATAGGCGTTCACGCCATCCGGGAACACGTTGAACGGCCGCCGGTAGTAGCTGCTGCTCCAAGTGAACTCGACGACGGGCGTCAGGAACCCGTAAGCGCTGAGCGGGATCGTGTGGCGCGCGATCGCCGTGACTTTCCATTCCGGCGAATCCTCGAGCCGGTTGCCGCTGAGGTCGACCGGACCGAGCACGACGTCGTTGATTAGAAACTCGTCGAAAGTCGCATTGAGGTGGCTCACCGACGCGGCGACCGAGGTGAGCGGTCTCGGCTGCCAGCGAAGTTCCGCCTCGAGCCCCCAGATCGTCGCGGCTGCGGCATTGCTGGTGAGCACCTGGCCTTGGATCAGCTGCGGCACCTGCAAATCGGTGTAGTCGTAATAAAACGCCGTGAACGCGGTCTGCACTTCGCCGTCGCGCCAGCCGCCTTTCCAGCCGAGTTCGTACGCGTCGATCAGTTCCGGCTTCACGTCGTTGATGGTGCCGTTCAGCGCGACCAACTCAACCAGCCCAGCCTTGTAGCCGTGCGCGAACTTCGCGTAGAGCATGTGCTCTTCGCTCACGAACCAGCGCGCGCCCAGCTCGTGGGTGGTTTCGGTGAACCTCTTGCGCGCGTCGAGCGTGCGGAGCTCGCGCACGCAGAACGGCGGCGTGCAGCCGGCGGGCGTGTCGAAGTTGGTCTGGGCGCGGTTGTAATGATCGACGTTGTAGCGAACGCCGCCGAACAGCTCGAGCTCGATCTGAGGCTCGCCGCCTAACAGCTCGAGCGGGCGGAGCGTGAGCTGCGCAAACGGCGCGAAGCCGCTCTCCTGGCGCTTTTGCCTGGTGCGGATGTCGCCGAACGGAGTGAGCGTCGCTTGCTTCGAATCGAGTTCCGCGTCGAATGCGAACACGCCAGCGATCCAGTCGAACGCGCCGTCGCCATCCGACACGAGCCGCACCTCGCCGGTGAGGGTCTCCCAGGCGTTGTCCTGCAAATCGTCGAGGATGCTGAGTTCGCTGCCGTCGACGTCGGCGAGCTGCGTGTTCGCTTCGCTCTCCCAGCCGATCAGCGCGTGCAGCGTGACCGGCCCGAAGCCGGGAATCTCCGACAGCTCGTGCTCGAGCTGCACGTCACCGCCGAAGACTTCGCCCTTGGGATGGCCGCGCTCGAGGATGCGGCTGCGCACTCGCTGCGGGTCGCCGTCGATCGGCAGCGCCAGAACGCCTTGGTTCGCGGGATCGAGATTGAAGATCGTGCCAACCAGGGATTGCACCGAAGCGGTGAGCTGCGGCAGCGGGCACGGGCGTCCGCACTGGAGGCGCGCGAGCGCACGCAGCTGAGTGGCCTCGGGCGTCGTAGGGGTCAGCACTGCGTTCGTCACGTCGGTCAAGAACAAGTCCATGCCCTGATAAGGGTCCGCGCGCACGACGCCGAACGGCGCCGTGGTGAGCTGACCGACCGGGAACGCAGCGAGCAGCGGCTTGCCGTAGACCGGGAAGCCGTGGCGCTTGGTGTACTGCCCGTGCGCGACGATCGTCGTGCCGTCAGCGAACTCGGAGCGCAGCGTGCCGCGGCCCGCGTACACGCTCACGCTGCCGTCGCCGCGGTTCACTTCGAGGTTGTCGAGGCTGGTGTCGCTCTGGATGCGCTGCAGCACGAAGCGGCCTGTTAGGCGCTCGTCGCCCTCGCCGAGGAACGGGACGTTCAGCACGCCGCGCAATTCGTAGGCGTCGAGGTTGCTGGCGGTGATTTCGCCTTTCGCTTGCCAAGCAGCGGTCGGTTCGGCCCAGTTTACGTTGAGCGCGCCCGCGGTCGCGTTGCGCCCGTAGAGAATGCCGGCGGGCCCGCGAGCCAGTTCGATCGCGCCGAGGTCGTAGAGCGCCGTCTGGATCGAGGTGTTGTTGAGCTTGAACACGCCGTTCACGTGCAGCGCCACCGGCGACTGCGAGGTGAACGACTGCGAGATGCCGCGGATCGAGATCGCGTCGTTCCCGCTGCCCTTGATCGTCACGTTCGGCACTAGCGTTGCGAAGTCCGCGAAGCTCTGGATGTTCGCGTCTTCGATCATGCGGGCGTCGAAGGCGCTGACGGCGGCGGGAATCTCCTGGATCGATTCCTCACGCTTGCTGATCGTGACGGTGATCTCTTCGATCTCTCCCCGGGGCGCTGCAGGCGCCACGGCCGGCGCATCCGCAGCTTCCTGCGCGCCCGCCGCCGCGGCGAGCCACGCCGCCATCCCCAACAACTGCAGCGCGCGCGCCAGGCGCACGCCTCCAACGTCTTTGGCGCCCACTTCGCTCGGCTCCACTTCTGCCCACCGCACCCGAGCCGGCCACGCTATCACGCGTTGTGGCACGGGCCGTGCCGAATCAGCTCGCGCGGCCCGGGGTTCGCACGAGCGACATGAGCGCCGCGGCGGCGCCCATCACCAGCGCGAGCAGCAGGAACACGGGCGCGAAGCTGCCCGCTGCGTCGGCGGCGCGGCCGATCAGCGGCGCAGCGGCGAGCAGCACGGGCAAGCCGAACAGTCCGTGCAAACCCATTACGCGCCCGAGCACCCCGGGCCCGAAGCAGGCCGCTTGTAATACGGGGCCAGAGACGCCGAAGCCGCCGCCCGCGAAGCCCGCGGGCACGGCGATCGCGAGGAAGGTTCCGAGTTCGCGCGCCTCGGAGATGCCGATCCAGCCAACCCCTGAGAGCGCGAACACCGCCGCCGCGACGTACTGCTTGGGGAAGCGGTCGTGGAGCCAGCCCACGCAAACGCGCCCAATTAGGGCGCCGCCCGACATCGCAGACAGCACGTAACGCGCTCGATCCGCCGCGATGCCGATGTCCTGCATGTGCTTGACCAGGAACACGCCGCCGATCGACGCGCCGGTGGCGATCACGAGCGAAGCGCCGAGCAGCCAGAAATTGCGGTCGCGCAGGACTTCGCGGATTTCGGGCGGCGGCTCCGCGGGCGCGGCGCTCGATGAATGCAGCGCCGGCCGTGGCGCGTCGCCGTCCGGGGTCTGCCCGACATCCTCGGGCCGCTTCACCGCGAACAGCGCCGCGGCTGGCGCGAGCAGTAACAACACAGCCGCGGCGAAAGTGAGCAGCGCGCCGCGCCAGCCGAGGCTCGCGATCAGCGGCTGACCGATCAGCGGAATCGTGATGCCCGCGGCGCTCGTGCCGAGGCTCGTCGCCGCGAGGGCGCGGCTGCGTTGGCGCTCGAACCAACTCGCGACCATCACTTGCGGCGCGAGTTGGCCATAGGTGCTGATGCCAATCGCGACCGCGATCGCGCAGCCCGCCAGCGCGAGCGTGCTGTGCGCGCGCGACATCGCCGCGAGGGCGCCGGCCGCGAGCACGATCGCGCCCAATAACACCGGACGCAGCGGGCCGCGGTCGAGCAATGCGCCGATCGCGGGGCCAGAGAGCGCGCCGGCCAAAATGAAAATCGACATGCCGAGGCCGAACGTCTCGGCGCTGAGGCCGAACTCGACCCCGAGCGGGGTCACCAGAAACCCGTAGATCTCGAACAGGCCGGGCCCGAGCCAGATCAACGCCGCCCCAAGCACGACGATTCGCCAGCCATCGAAGCGCGCGGTTTGGAGCATCGCCGCGCACGCTAATCCGCTCGCCGCCGCGCGCGCTGCCCTGACTGATTCGCCGCGGAGGCGTATCGTGCGCCGCACTGCACACAGATGAGGGGCCTCCGATGACCGCCACGTTCACTGTGATCGAAGACGGCCGCGCGCATGCACTCGCGGCCGAGGTCGTGGGCGACCGCGTGCGGGTTTCCACCGCGTCGCTGCGAAGCGCGCTCGGCTACGAACTGAAGGCCGAAGGATTGTGCCGCGGCGAGACGTGCTTCCCGGTGCGCGACCGCGCGGCTCTCGTTGCCAACGACGCGGTCGACCTCGCGGAACTCGCGCGTGTTACGGGCCGCCCGCTCGCGCTGGATGCGGCCCTGCGCGCCGCAGCGCTGGGCACCGCCGCGGATGAGCGCGTCGCTGCGCTGCGCGCGCTCGAAGCGCCCGATTTCACGCTGCCCGATTTCGCGGGCCGGGGGCACACGCTCTCGGGCTATCGCGGCAAGAAAGTTTTGTTGATCGCCTACTCGAGCTGGTGAGGCTGCCGCGAGGACCTGCCCGTGTGGCAGGCACTGTATGAAGAACTCGGCGCACAGGGATTCGTGCCCATAACGGTCGCGCTCGATCGCAACGCCGAGGAGCCGCGGCCGTTCGTCGAGAAGGCGAAGCCGACGCACCCGAGCCTGCTCGACACCGAGCACCGCGTGGCCGAGCTGTTCAACATCGTGAACGTGCCGACCATGATCTGGATCGACGAGCGCGGCGTGATCGTGCGCCCGCAAGACAACCAGTTCGGCACGGACACCTACACGCATTTCCACGGCAAGGCGTCGGGGCTCTACCTCGACCTGATTCGCGCCTGGGTCCGCGAAGGCAAGGGCGCACTCGCGCCGGACGACGTGCGCAAATACCAGCAAGTCCCGAGCGCGGATTCGCAGCTGGCGCGGGCGGAGCGCGCGCTCGCCTGGCACCTGCACCAAGCCGGGCACGGCGAAGCGGCGGAGCGCCACTTCGTGCGCGCCGGCGAACTCGCTCCGAAAGACTGGACGATTCGCCGCGGCTCGATGCCGATGCGCGGCCTCGACCCGTTCGGGGCGGATTTCTTCGAGCTCGCGAAGCAGGGCGGCGCCGAGTTCCCGATGGACGAGGTGACGAAGACGCGCGTCGCGCCGCGGATGAAGTTGTGACGGCATCACGCGCGCCGCGGCCTTTGGCTGTCGGTCGCGCGTGATGCGGCTCTCGCCGGGCTTCGGGTCGCAGCTCGGTCTGCGCGTCGCGCGCGCACCCGGTTTGAGCGGCACTGCAAGGCGGCGCGCTCGAGGAGAGTGAAGCGATGCAGCGAACTCGCCGGCGCTCTCGGACCTTGCACGCCGCCCTTTGCGCGGTCGCGCTCGCGGTGTTCGCGAGCCCGCTGGCGGCGCTGCGGGAGGAGACGCCCGAGCACGCCGCCCTGCGCGTGCTCGACGAGTTCATGGCCGCCTTCAACGCGCGCGACGTCGAGGCCTGGATCGCGACGCTGACCTTCCCGCACGTGCGCATCGCGAGCGGACATGTCGCGGTCTTCGCGGACGCCGCGGCATTCCGCGACGGCTTCGAGTTCGCGCGCTTCGCCGAGCAGACGGGCTGGAGCCGCAGCGAATGGGGCGAGCGGCGCGTCGTGCAGGCAGGCCCCGAGAAAGTACACGTCGCCGTCGTGTTCACGCGCTTCCGCGCGGACGGCAGCGTGCTGGCGCGATACGAATCGCTCTACATCGTCACGAAACTGGACGGGCGCTGGGGCGTACAGGCGCGCTCGAGCTACGCGCCATGACACGAGAACTGGAGCCGTTTACGAGTTAGGGGGTGTGCGATGCCGCGACGCGCGCGACTCGGTTGCTACTTGTTGGGCGCCCCGCTCGCCGTCGCGCTCGCTGGCGCGCCAACGCCGGCGCAGCAATACGCCGAGGGCCCCGAGGCCGCCGCGCTGCGCGTGCTCGACGACTACATCGCCGCCTACAACGCGCGGGACGAGTCGGCCTTCGTCGCGACGCTGCACTTCCCGCACGTGCGCATCGCCGGCGACCGCGTGGAGACGTTTGCGAGCGTCGCCGAATACATGCGCGTGCTCGAGCTCAAAAAAGGCGGCTGGGATTACAGCACCTGGAGTGAGCGGCGCGTCGTGCAGAGCGGCCCGACGAAGGTGCACGTTGCCGCGCGCTTCACGCGCTACCGCGCCGGCGGCGTGCCTGTGGGCAGCTACGACTCGCTCTACGTAATCGTGCTGCGCAACGGGCGCTGGGGGATTCTTGCGCGCTCCTCGTACGCGCCTTGACGTGCTTGCTCGTGGGGCGCGCAAGAACCCGACATCCTTGTTTACTTCGCTCGGCTCCGAAGACTCCGCCTCGCTGCGCGCTTCGTCCCCGCGCGAGGCGCGCGAGGACGAAATCTTCCTTGTTGACTCCGCTCGCCTTCGGCTCGCTGCGCGCTTCGCTTGCGGTCTCGCGCCCGAATCGAGAGGCGCCTCGGCTTCGAGATCAATAGTGCATTGAGCCTGCTGCCAACCGCGTCGCAGGAACTGCGAGGACGACCTCGCTGTGGGGCGCCTCGGTGCAGGGCGCTGGGAAGCAAGCGAAGCGCGCAGCGAGCCGGAGTCCTCGGAGGCGAGCGAAGTAAACAAGGAGAAAGCGCGTCCCTCGCGCTCGCCTACCGTCTCACCTCTCACGCACTCCGAGGTGCCTCGTTGTTCTCCTTCAACCCGCTCGATCCCGCGACGCGCCGCGATCCTTACGCGCTGTACGCACGCGGCCGCGATGAAGCGCCCGCCTTTCTGCACACAGGGCTGCCACTGCGCGTGATCTCGCTGTTCCGTTACGAAGATGTGCAGAACACGCTGCGCGACGATGCGCGTTTCTCCAACGCGTTTCCGCAGAGCCCGCAGCTCCTCGAAGCGTTCGGCAGCGACGCGCTTCCGGCGCCGAGCATGCTCGGCTCGGATGGCGCTGAGCACTCGCGGCTGCGCGGCCTCGTCGGCAAGGCGTTCACACCGCGCATCGTGTCCCGGCTCGAAGCGCGCATGCATTCGCTCGCGCACGGGCTCGTGGACGCGGCGGTCGCGCAAGGCACTGCGGATATGGTGCAGGCGCTCAGCTACCCGCTGCCGGTCACCGTAATTGCCGAGATGATCGGTATCCCCGCCGCCGATCGCAGCAAGTTCAAGGACTGGTCCGACCGTCTCGTCGCGAGCCTCGGCTTGGTATTCCTCGGCGCTTTCGACAAGGAGCGCTTCTTGAAGCAGCGCACGCTGCAGGAGGAAATGCGCGCGTACCTGATTCCGCTCGCCGAGCAGCGGAAGCGCGAACCGCGGGAAGACCTAATGACGGGCCTCGTGCTCGCCGAGCATGAGGGCTCGCGGCTCTCCCACGACGAAATGCTGCAGATGCTGATCTTGCTGCTGGTCGCGGGCAACGAGACGACCACCACGCTGATTCAGAACATGCTGCTCGAGCTGCTGGCGAACCCGGAGTGGGAGCGCCGCGTGCGCGCCGACCGGGCGCTCGTGCCACTGGTGATCGAGGAGACGCTGCGCCACTCCTCGCCCGTGCAGTTCGCGCCGCGCCGCGCGCTCGCGGAGAGCACGCTTCACGGTGTCGAGATTCGCACTGATGACTTTCTGCTGTGCTGGATCGGCGCCGCGAATCGCGATGCGAAGGTATTCGACGACGCCGAACGCTTCGACCCGCTGCGCGCGAAGAACCCGCACGTCAGCTTCGGCTTCGGGCCTCATTATTGCCTTGGTGCGAACCTCGCTCGCCTCGAGGCGCGCGTCGCGCTCGACGCGCTGCTCGCGAAGACGTCGCGCATCGAAGCAGCTTGGACCGGCGATCTCCCGCTGCACCCGAGTCCGGTCTTTCGCGGCGTTACGCAGTTGCCCGTGAGGCTCACGCCGGCGTGACGAGGTTGTCGTGAGACTCGGCGTCGCACTCCGCTCGATGGGCCCGCAGTCCACGCGCGAGACGTTCCTGGCCTGCGCGCGCGCCGCGGAGGACGCGGGCTTCGACGACGTGTGGGTGCAGGACCACCTCGCGATTCCGCCCGACGACGCCGAGGGCAGCGGCGGCCGCTATCTCGACCCGCTCGGCGCGCTCGCCTTCCTCGCGGGCGCCACCTCGCGCATCGGCCTCGGCACGGGCGTAATCAATCTGCCCTACCGCACGCCGCTGCCCACCGCGAAGGCGATCGCCACGCTGCAAGAGCTCTCGGGCGGGCGCTTGTACCTGGGAGTTGGCGTCGGCTGGATGGCGCCCGAGTTTCGCGCGCTCGGGGTGCCGCGCACCGAGCGCGGCGCGCGCACGGACGAGACGCTCGCGTTCCTCGCCGACTGCTTCGCGAACGATGTGGTCGAAGCGCACGGCCAGAAGTTCCTGTTCCTGCCGCGGCCAACGCGCCCGCCCATCTATGTGGGCGGCGCGGCGCCGCAGGCGCTCGTGCGCGCCGCCCAGTTTGGCGACGGCTGGATGCCGATGGCGCGCGAGGCCGCTGCACTGTGCGCGCCGATCGCCGAGCTGCGCGAACGCTTCGCCGCCGCCGGCAAGGGTGCACCCGCGGTGGTCGTGCTCGCGAGCTTCTCGCGCAAAGACCCAGCCGCGGCGACTGCGCAGGCGCGCGCGTTCGCCGAGGCGGGCGCAACGCATCTCGTGTTCGCGGAGCGCTACGCGGACGCGGACGATTTCCGCCGCGGCCTCGCGTTCGCCGCCGAGCACCTCCGTCCCGCGTTCTTCAGCGGCTGAGCACGCCTGAGCGGGGACGTTCCATAACTAACCAAACTATAGGCCTCATCCGGCGAAGTTATGAAGTTATGGAACGTCCCCGCTCCGGTGCCGCCGGCGTTCTTCAGCGGCTGAGCACGCGCACCGGCTCGCTCCCGTCCCAGCCGCGCGCGGCTTCGCGGACCATCGCGTAGAACGGCGCGAGCTTCGCGCGCTCGTACAGCTCGAGCATGTGGCCGAGCTCGCGGCTCGTGTCCACCATCGCGAACCCGGTGCCGTTCGCAGTCGCGGCTTCGAGCGCAATCGCGCAACCGAGCGCGCGCTGCTCGCTCAGCGCGCTCGCGAGATCGTCGACGAAGCACGCGACGTGGTGCACGCCGCGCTCGTGCGGCGCGAACAGATCGCGCAGCGCGGAGGGGCCGTCGTTGTGCTGCGTGATCAGCTCGACCATCACGTCGCCCGCCTGGCCGTAGGCCGAGCTGTGATCGAACACGGCGGGCGCGCCGCGATAGAGGCAGTGCGCGAGCGCGATGTGCTCGAACACGAAGAACGGGCCCCAGCCGCGACGCGCAGCGAGTTCGCGCGCGGCAGCCGCCGGATCGGACACGTGATACGCGATTTGCACCGGTGCGAGCGCGAGCATCTTGCCTCCCAGTTCGCAGCGAGCTTGGGGCAAAAGCGCAAGCCGCGCTGCGATACGGTGGCCGCACACCGCGGAGCCAGCCCATGTACGAGCATCTCCTTTCCCCCACGCGCATCGGCAACGTCGCTTTGCGCAATCGCATCGCGATGGCGCCGATGGGCATCGAACTCGTCGAGGCGGACGGCGCTGTGCGCGAACCGACCATCGCTTATTACGAGGAGCGCGCGCGCGGCGGCGCTGGGCTGCTGATCACGGAGAACACCTCGGCCGCCTACCCGCGCGGCGCGAACAGCGCGCACGAGATCGCGGTCTCGCACGATCGCTACGTGCCCGGGCTCAGCGCACTCACCGAGGCCGTGCATCGCCACGGCGCGAAGATCGCGATTCAGCTCGCCTTCCACGGCAAGATCGCGCGCCTCGACGTGACCGAGGGCCGCCCGATGATCGTGCCCTCGGAGCCCCGCTTTCACATGGATCTGCGCGGGCTCGGCGAGATGACGGAACAAGAACTCGCTTGGATGATGGCCTCGAACACC
>JANNDT010000348.1:0-13436 GCA_031387905.1 Deltaproteobacteria bacterium | reverse complement strand
GTGAAGCGCATCGACGAGCGGCGCTGCGAGCGGGGCGCTCGCGGCGTGTTGCTCCGCGTTGGCATAGGGCGAGAGCGCGGACTTGCGCGCTGCACATAGCGCGCAAGGCCGCGCGCGGCGCGTTTCGTTAGCGACGGCGACGCGCTCCGCGCCGGTGAGCCAGGCGCCAGGCGTCGCGATGTGCGCCCAGGCGACACGGTGCGCTTCTGCGAGATCGGCGCGGATGGGGTCGGGAGCTGCGGCGTAGTCGAACGCGTCCATCGAGCCTCCGCGCGGGTGCGCGCTGTCAGCCTACGCTGCGCGGATCGCGGAGGGAAGCGCGATTACCCGCTCGCGCCGCCGCACAGCACGTCATTCGCGTGCAGCGTGTCCATGTACTCGCGCCATTCGACGATCTTGCCGCCGCGGGCGCGCATCACGAAGTGATACTTGTTGTTATAGAGCTTGCCCGAGATGTGCTCGCCGCGCGATTCGGCCTCGATCGCGACGCGCTCGCCCTCTGCGGTCATCGCGTGGATCGTGAACGTGAGGCCCGCGGGGAAGACCGTCAGCACGCCGCGCGAGGCCGCGGCGATTTGATCCACCGTGAACGTGCCGGAGATCGGCAGCGTGCCCGACGTCCAGCAGGTGCCGTCCGGTGCATAGGCGGCGACGATCGCGTCCACGTCGGCGCGCGAGATTGCGTCGATGAAGCGCCGCGCGAGCGCTCTGTTCGTTGCCTCGACGCTCGCGCGCTTCGGCGCCGCCCGCTTCGGCTTTTCCGCACCGCGTTGCGACTTCCGCTTCGCCGCCATTTTGCGTACCTCACTTCGCTCGCCGGAAAGGAGTGTCCCCTAAGTCACCAACAAGTATGAACGTCCCCGCTCTGGTGACTTGCTTGCGCGCGTCTTAGGCGCCGAGGCGGCGTACGGCGGCTTGCGCGGAGGCGGCGAGGCCGTCGATCTGCGCCTTGAATGCGCCGACATCGGCTTGCTTGCCCATCACGTTTTGGATGTAACGCGACATCACGCCTTCGACGATCGCGGCGAGCCGCCAGTATTGAAATGCGCGGAAGTAGTCGACGTTCGCGGTGCTGGCGCCGGTCAACTCCTCGTAGCGCGCGAGCAGTTGCTTTCGCGTCGGGAAGCCGCCCGCGATGGTGGGCGCCTGCGCGGCGCCGCGCGAGCCGACGCCGTCTTCCTCGCCGGGCTCTGCCCAGTTGTTCATCAGGAAGCCCAAGTCCGCGAGCGGGTCGCCGAGCGCGCACAGTTCCCAGTCGAGCACGGCCGCAATGCGCGCATTCCGCGAGAGCATGTTCCCGATGCGGTAGTCGCCGTGCACGATGCCGGTGCGCAGCTGTGCGGGCTTCGCCTTCTCGAGTGCGTCGCCAACTTCTTCCATGGCCGGCAGCTCGCGCGTCTTCGACTTTTCCCACTGCGTGCGCCAGCGGTGGATCTGTCGATCGAGGTACTGCTCGCGCTTGCCGAGATCGCCGAGGCCGACTTTGTCGATGTCGGCGGCGTGCAACTTCGCGAGCACTTCGATCACGTGCCACCCGATCGGCATGCGCTCTTGCATCGGCACGTTGTCGCGCACGACCGCGGCGGTATCGAGCACGAGACCGTCCACGAACTGCATCACGTAGAACGGCGCGCCGTTCACGCTCGAGTCCGTGCACAGCCCTAGCACCGGGGCGACCGGCACGTCGGTCTTGGCTACGGCGAACAGGATCTTGTGCTCGCGGGCCATGTCGTGCGCAGTTGCGAGCACCGCGCCGAGCGGCGGGCGGCGCAGCACGGTGCGATTGCCAGCGGCGTCGGTCACTCGATACGTCAGGTTCGAGTGTCCGCTCACGATGAGCGAGAACGCGAACGGCGCTCTCGCTCCCGCCACGTTCGCGGCAACCCACTCCGCAACACGCGCGGCGTCGATGCCCTTGGGAGTCTCGCCGGAAGTCTGCTCGGTCATGTCGTCTGCTCCGTGCTCGGCCCGACTACTTCGGAGCGAAGCGTTGGCCTGCGTCGAGACGGATCGTAGAGCCATTCAGCATCGGGTTCTCGAAGATCGCGATGGCCATGCGCCCGAACTCGTCGGGGCGGCCCATGCGTTTCGGGAAGGCGGCGTCCTTGGTGAGCGCCTCCTCCATCTGCGGCGGGATGCCTTTGGTGAGCCCGGTGTGGAACAAGCTCGGCGCGATCGTCATCACGCGGATGCCGAGGCCGCCGAGGTCGCGCGCCATCGTGAACGTCATGCCCGCGATCCCGGCCTTCGCGGCGGTGTAGGCGACTTGCCCGATCTGCCCCTCGAACGCGGCGATCGAGGCAGTCATCAGGATCACTCCGCGCTCGCCGTTCGCGTCGGGCTCGTTCGTGCTCATGCAATGCGCCGCGATGCGCGCGACGTTGAAGCTCGCGATCAGGTTGAGGTCGATCACGCGACGGAAGGCGTCCAGCGAATGCGGACCGTCCCTCGAGAGCGTGCGCGCCGCGACGCCGCCGCCCGCGGTGTTCACGCAGAAGTGAACGCCGCCGAGCGCGCCGACTGCCTCGCGCAGCACGGCCTCGGCGCTCACGAAATCGGTCACGTCGACTGGGAAGAACAGCCCGCCGAGTTCTTTGGCGGTCTCTGCGCCGGCGGATCTCGGCAAATCGAGAATCGCGACTTTGCCGCCGCCTGCGACGAAGCGCTCCGCCGTCGCGCGCGCCATGCCCGATGCGCCCCCAACAACTACCGCCTTGCGCCCTGGAATCTCCATCGCGACCTCCTCAATCCCTTCGAATCAACAAGCACCCGCCGATCGGGCCGCCGCCAGCTGCGGCGACGCCGACGCGCGCGTTCTTCACCTGGCGTTCGCCGCCTTCGCCCCAGAGTTGCACGCACGCCTCGTGTAGAAAGCCGTAGCCGTGGAGGCGCCCCCCTGAGAGCTGCCCGCCGTTGGTGTTGAGCGGTAGCTCGCCGTCGAGCGCGATACGCGTGCCGCCCGCCACGAAGGCGCCCGATTCGCCGCGCCCGCAGAAGCCGAGCGCCTCGAGCCAGGCGAGCGTGATGAAGCTGAAGCCGTCGTAAAGCTCGGCGACGTCGACGTCGGCGGGCCGCAGATCGGTGCGCGTCCAGAGCTGTTTTCCGGCGTCGCGCAGCGCCATCGTCGTTAGGTCGTCGAACTGGTCCCAGGACGGTCGGCCGTGGAGCGCCGCCCCGATCGCCTCGACGTGAAGCGCGGGCTTCCGCAAATCGCGCGCGAGATCGGCTCGCGAGAGCACGACCGCGGTCGAGCCATCGACCGGCACGTCGCAGTCGTACAGGCAGAACGGCGACGAGATCATGCGCGAGCCTAAGTAGTCCGCGAGCGTGAGCGGCTCGCGGTAGATCGCTCTCGGGTTCTTCGCGGCGTTCTTGCGCGCGTTGAGTGCAATTTGCGCCAGCTGCTCGCGCGTGGTGCCGAACTCATGCATGTGGCGCTGCGCGAACAGCGCGATCCAGTTCGCCGCGCTCGCGGCACCGTACGGCAGCACCCACTGCATGAAGCCGTTTGCGCGGAAGCCGCCGCCTGCGCCGCCGATGCCTTGCCGGCGCCCGCCACCCTGGGCGGTGCTCTCCCACACGGTGCGGAAGCACAGCACGTGCTTGGCGTAACCCGCTGCGATCGCCGCGCACGCCGTAATCACACTGCCGAGTTGGCCAGAGGTTTCGCTGCCGCCGTGATACCAGTCGAGGTTGAGCCGCAACGCTTCTTGGACTTCGCTCACGCCGGCACCGCTGAAACCCGCGAAGCCGGCGGCGGCGCCGGTCATGCCGGGATAAGTGGCGACCCCATCGATGTCTGTGCGAGTGAGGCCGGCATCCGCGATCGCGGCGAGGCAGGCATCGACCGTGAGCGCGAGCGGGTCGCGATTCAGGCGACGCCCCACTTCGGACTGCCCGATCCCCGTAACAGCTACGGCGCGTTCCCCCGCGTTCATCGCAGGGCTCTCGCGGGTTCGAACAGCGGGAGAAACACACCTTCGCCGAGGTCCTCGAAGCGGACGCGCAGCGCCATCCCGATCGCGATGTCTTTTTCTTCGCAGCCGACCAGGTTGGTCGTGAGCCGGAGCCCGGCCTGCTCCTCGATCTCGACGATCGCGATCACATACGGCGGCGGAAAGCCGGGGATCCACGGGTGATGGTTCACCGTGTAGGTGAGCAGCGTCGCGCGGCCCGAAACCGCGGCTGGCGCGAGTTCGCGCGACAGGCACTGCGGACACACCGGCGAGGGCGGGTGCACGAAGTGGGCGCACGCGCCGCAGCGCAGAAAGTTCAGCCTGCCTTGCGCACCGCCGCGCCAGAAGTGCTCGTTCTCGGGCGTCAGCTGCGGCAGCACGCGGGACGGCTTCGTTTCGCTCACAGCAGGGGCTACTTCGCGCCGTCGAGGAAACCCTCGAAGCCGTAGCGCGAGAGCGGCCCGAACAGAATCTGTTCGAGCAAACCAACGCCGCGCTTCTCGCCGAGCCGCGCGGTCACGAGGCAGTGGATGTGATTATGGAACGGGTTGCCCGGCGCGAGGTCGCTCTCTTTCCAGGTTTCGGCTTCGATCGCGAGTTCGCCGTGCCACACGCCGTGGCCCCACTTCGGATGCGCGTAGCCGAGTCCGTTCATGTTGAAGCGCTTCACGACCTCGACTTCGAGCGAGAGACTCTTCCCGTCGTGCGAGCGTCCGCCGAACGCGCCGCTCTTCACCCAGCGCGTGCCAGGTACGAACGCGAGCGCGTCGCCGGTCGGCTCGAACTCGCTGCGCGCCGGATCGCCGGGGTCCGCATACAGCGCAGGCGCGACGCTCGTCGCGACGCGCATCCCGGATAAGCCCCAACGCGAGCCGTCGGCGTTCTGGAAGTATCCGACCAGCGCGCATTCGTCGTCGAAGTGCACCGGCGCCCACAGCCAGCCGAACGCGGGAGGTGCGGCCGGGCGGCTCGCCCCCGGGCTCCCGACGCTGCGCACACCCCAGGAGCGGTCGCGCGTCGCGAATGTGCGCGCGGGATCGATGCGCGTCGTCGTGCCGCCCGCGCGCAGCCAGCCTTCCCAGTTGCCGAACTGCGTGAAGCGCGTCATGTCGACGAGATTGCGCGTCGAGTCGAACGCTCTCATGCGCGCGCGTTCTTCTTCGAGCGCTGGCGCGCGCGAGACGAACGTGAGATCGCACGCGATGCCGTGTGCATTCTCGGCGACCGCGAAGCGCAGTCGCCGCATCGGCTCGAGAATCGCGAGAGAGATCGGCCCGACGTTCGTCTCGGTGGGTTCCTTGGGCGCCAGCCGCGAGGCATGCAGCGAGTGCTGAACGCCGTCCACCCCGAGAAACGAAAAGTGCGCATCCATCACGTGTTGATGCGGATACAAGCCGAGCGCCGCGCCGAAATAAAAGCCGCAGTCGCGATCGACGCCGTTGAACCAATACCTGTCATACGCGTTCGGATCCGTCGTCTCGCGATGTGCCAGCGGCTCGGGCGTCTGATGGATCGGGTAGTCGTCGAGCCGCGAGAGCACGCTCTAACTCGTCTCGTAGATCAGCATGCCGCGCTCGTCGCGCCGGCTGGCGGCTTGGCCGCGGTGCAGCAGGTGCTCGAGGTGCGCGTAGGTCTCGCTCTCCGCCATCTCGCCCCAGCTGCGTTCCTTGAACAGGCGCTGCATGTAGGCCGTCACGTTCGATGGTCCGAGTTCGCGGCCGATGCGCTTCACGGTGTCGAGCCGGTCGTAGTGATGCGCCTTGATCGCGTTGCAGCGTGCGGCGAGATCATCGAACGGGTGGCCGTGAGCGGGCAGGGCGAGCTTCACCGGCGTGAGCGCTGCGACGCGATCGAGCGAGTCGAAAAAGTTGTCGAGCGGATCCTTCGAGAGCGTGAGCCCCGAGATGTGCGGCGTGATCGAAGGCAGTACGTGATCGCCTGAGAGAAACACGCCCTCGGCGGGATCGTGCAGGCAGATGTGATCCTCGGTGTGGCCGGGCGTGTGCGTCACGATCCACTCGCGCTTGGCGAGCCGTAATACGTCACCCGCCTTCACCGGCTTCGAGATCTGGGGGATGAACGAGCGGCCGATCGCGCCGAAGGCACGCCATTTCATGCGCATCAGAAACGGCGGGCGCGGCCGCCGTCCGCCCCAAGGCGTGGTGTGGTTCCAGCCCTGCACAATGCGGCGATGGTCGGCGTCGTCCTCGCCCTGGGCGGCGAGGTCGTCCACCGAGACCTCCGCTTCGGGCTCGGCCTCGAGCACGCCGAAGCGGAACGAGCGATGCGCAATGACCTCGGCGTTCGCTTCACGCGCGAAGTGCCGCGCGCCGCCAAAATGGTCCGGGTGCGAGTGCGTCACGACCACCGTGTGCACGTGCTTCGGGGTGAGGCCGGCCTGCTTGAGCCGGTCCTTGATCGCGCGCCAGTTGTCAGGGCCTGGCAGGCCGGGATCGACGACGGCGGCGCCGCGCTCGTCGATCAGCGCGTACATGTTCACGTGGCCGAGGCCGGGCATGCGAATCGGCAGCTGCATGCGCAGCACGTTCGGGGCGACTTCGGTGATCTCGCGCTGGGCGCTCTCTTGTTCTTGGCGGTGCGGTTTTGTCATGAGGCCGCGCACGGTACGACAGCGCGACGCTCGTCGCTCCCGCGCTGCGAGTCTGGTGAAAGGCGAAGCGCGCGCAGCTTGCGCATGCCAGGCTTCGCGCATGCGCCGCCTCGCAATCACGATTCCGCTGCAGTCGATCGCGCTCGCCGAGCAGGCCGACTTCGTGCGCGAGCTCGCCGATCTCGGGTACACGGACCTCTGGTCGAGCGAGGCGCAGGATCTCGACGGCTTTACGCCGCTCGCGCTCGCTTCGCAGTGGGCGCCGAACCTGCGGCTCGGCTGCGCGGTGCTGCCCGTGCAGACGCGCGGGCCAGCGCTGTTCGCGATGAGCGCAGCCGCGCTCGCCGAGGCAGCGCCGGGCAACTTCGTGCTCGGGATCGGCAGCTCTTCAGCGCACGTCGTCGCGTCGCAAAACGCACGGCCGCACGCGAAGCCATTTGCGCAAACGCGCGACATGCTGCGCTTCTTGAAGAGCGCGCTTGCGGGCGAGCGCATGAACGTCGAGTACGAGACGTTCGCGGTGCGCGGCTTCCAGTTGCGCCGCAAACTCGCGCAGCCGCCGCCGATCTTCGTGGCGGCGCTGCGCCCGCAGATGCTCACGCTCGCGGGTCGCGAGGGCGACGGCGCAATTCTCAATTACGTGACACCCGAAGATGTCGGCCCCTCGATCGCGCTGGTGAAGGCGCACGGCGCGCACAAGGAAGTGGCCGCGCGCATCTACGTGTGCCCGACGCGCGATGCCGAGGCCGTCCGCAAAATCGCTCGCGCCTCGCTCGCGCCGTATCTCGCGGTGCCGACCTATCGCGCGCACCAAGAGTGGCTCGGCAACGCGCAGCAGTTCGCGGCGAGTTGGGAGCGCATGGCGGCGGGCGACCTGCGCAGCGCGCGTGCGGCACTCAGCGACGCGACGATCGACCGCTACTACATCCACGGCCCGGCGGAATATTGCCGCGAGCGCATCGCCGCTTATCACGCGGCGGGAGTCGACACGCCGATCATCGGGCTGGTGGAAGACGCGATGGATCCGCGCGAGGCCGCGCGGCTGCTCGCGCCGCGCTCTTGACTTCGCTCGCCTGCGGCTCGCTGCGCGCTTCGACGGGTGCTGCGCACCCGCGTTTCTCTCGATTTGACTTCGCTCGCCTGCGGCTCGCTGCGCGCTTCGCTTGCGGTCCGCTCTGCTCTAGATCGGCCTATGGTGCCGCGATGGAACTCGACGAACTCGAACGCCGACTGATTCCGTTCGCGCGCGCGAAGTACGCAGACGAAGCTGCGCGCGTCGACGAAGTGCACAAGATGCCCGGCCACGCGGGCTTCGCGTACGGCTTCGGCGTCGAGAGCCGCGGCGCGCGTGAGGCGTGGTTCCTGCGCATCCCGCCGCCGGGCGTGCAGTGGCAAGGCACCGCCGACGTGCTGCGCCAGGTGTGCGTGTTGAACGCGCTCGACGGCTCCGAGGTGCCGCACTGTTCTGTGAAGTGGAGCGGGGGCAGCGGCGCGGAGCTCGCGTGGTTCGAGCGCCCGTACTTCGTCGTGCCCAAGCTCGCGGGCGACGTGCTGCGGCTCGGCCCTAATGAGTGGGGTGCGAGGCTCGCGCCAGCGGCGCTGCGCTCCGCAGCGGAGCAAGCGATGCGCGCGCTGGCCGGCGTGCACCGCATTCCGTGGCGCGAGAAGTGCGGCTACCTCGGCGCTCCCGTGCCGTTCGCCGACGACGTCGCGCGCTGGGACCGCTTCATGCCCAAAGTCGCCGAGCCGGGGCGTTTCGCGCTGCAGCCGCGTGTGCGCGAGCGCTTGCTTTCGGCGCTGCCCGAGGGCGCGCCGATCGGCGTCTTCCACGGCGACTTTCAAGTCGCCAACTTGTTCTTCTCGTTCGACGCGAAGTTGCTCGCCGTAATTGACTGGGAACTCACCGGCGTCGGCGCGACGCTGAACGATGTCGGCTGGGTCGCGACGTTCAACACGAAAGCTGCCTGGGACGAGACGCGCGGCGGGCCGATTCCGAGTACCGGCTTCCCGAGCGGCAACGAACTCGTTGCGATTTATCAGGAAGCCTGGGGCGCGAAGCTGCCCGACGTCGCGTGGTTCCGGGCGCTCGCTGCCTACAAGTTCGCGATCATCAGCGGCTTCAATCTCGCGCTGCATCGGCGCGGCAAGCGCGACGATCCGCTCTGGGAAACCACCGCGCTCTCGATCGCGCCGCTGCTCGAGCACGCGGCGGTGTTACTCGGCTAGCAGCCCGCTCCGCGAGTCGCAGCCGAATCGGCTTTCTCCGACGGACGCAACCTGCCGCGCGCGGTTGGCGCTCGCGCTGCGTGCGTGCGATGGTGGCTCGCGTAGGAGGTGCGCGCGAGTGAGCCGTCCGTTGCGAAGTGCGCTCGTCGTCGAAGACGACCCCACGCTGCGTGCGGGTCTCGCGACTTTCTTGCGCACGAAGGAATTACGCGTTGCGACAGCCGGTTCGGCTGCCGAGGCGATCGTTCAGCTGCGCGGTCGCCCGGATCTGATTCTGCTCGACGTGATGCTGCCGGACGGCGACGCCTTCACGGTGCTCGAGCAGGTGCAGAAGCTCGCGCCCGCACCGATTCGCATCGCGCTGTCTGGCGAAGCGACAGCGGAGGAGGCGTTCAAGCTTGCCGCGTACGGCGTACGCCGCTTCCTACAAAAGCCCGTCTCGCTCGCGGCGATTTGGGATGCGGTTTGCGAGGCGAACCAGGAAGCCCCGGATCTCGCGCCGTTCGTCCAAGAGTCCGTCGGCCACGTGTCGCTGAAGGACCTGACTGGCAACGTGCGCGCCGCCGCGATCGAGCAAGCGCTCGCCATTGCGCGCGGCAACCGCACCCGCGCCGCGCGCATTCTCCGGGTGACGCGGCAGGCCGTACAGCAGATGGTGCGGCAGCCCGCGAAGCGCGGTCCCCCGCTCTAAGCCGGCGCACCCAGCGGGCCGCCTCGGCGGTGTTCTGCCCGAGGCGAGCGCAAGCCCTGTTGCGGCACGCGCAGCTTTGCTTCTCAAGCGCGCAGCTTCGCGTGGCGATGAGCGTGAGCGGGAGGCGAAATGCCGCCGCGACCGCTCGTCATCGATGCCGACAGCCATAAGTGCGAGAACCCGCCGGTTCTCGCGGATTACGTGCCCGCCGCGTTTCGCGACCGGATCCGTTTCGTGCGCGACCGCTATGGCGAGCAGCGCTTCGAACTCCACGATCGCGGTGCGAGGGGCGAGCGTGTGTGGCGCACGTTCCTCCAGCCCGAGGGCTACGCCAAGGGAACCTTCCGGCCTTATCACGAAGAAACCACGATCGGTGGGCTGTTCAACCGCGTGCGCATCGCGCACATGGACCGCGAGGGCATCGATCATCAGGTGATCTACGGCTCGGTCGCGCTGGCGTTCAACTCATTATGGGACGCCGAGTTCGCGAGCGCGCTGTGCCGCGCCTACAACGACTACATCGTCGACGATTGCGCGCCCTTTGCCGCGCGCTTGCATCCGGTCGCGCACCTCGCGCTCCAGGATCCGAGCGAAGCGCTGTGCGAACTCAGGCGCTGCGTCGTCGAGAAGCGCATGCTGGGCGCCGCTCTGCCGCCGAGCCTGCCGGCGCCGCACCCGGACGCGCCGTCGGCGTTTCCCGCGATTCGCGTGCCCAAGCACCTGTCGCACGCGGATTTCGCGCCACTGCTCGGGGAGGCGGAGCGCTTGAACGTTGCGCTCGGTATTCACGGCGCGCCGGGCCTGTACTTGCCGGGCGGCACTTCGGACCAGCTCGATTCATTCACGCTGGTGCACGTCTTCGCGAATCGCTCGATGCAGCAGATGGCGCTCGCGAGACTGATCTTCGACGGCACGCTCGAGGCATTTCCGCGACTGCGTTTCGGCTTCCTCGAAGCGGGCGTCGGCTGGCTGCCCGACCTACTGCACAACTTGCACGAGCATTGGGAGAAGCGCGTCGCGCACTTCGACCCGAGCGTCGAGCCGAGCGTGTCCGAGTTCCTGCTCGAGTTCGCGCGCGAGCGCGACGCCGCGGGCGGGCGCGGACTGCTGCGCAAGGCGCGCCAGTTGCTCGCGATCTTCTCGCCGAGTCGCGGCGCGGAGGCTTCGCCCGCGGAGATCGCGGCGTTTCGCAACGAGCACCCGCGCCTAACACGCGACCCGCTCGCGGCGCTCGAGAGCGGGCAACTCTTCTTCACGTTCGAACCCGACGACCCAGCGCCGGCTTACCTGCGCGCAGCGCTCGGCGCCGCCGGTGAGCGCCTGTGCGGACTCGCGATCGATTATGGCCACTGGGACGCGACGCTCGCGAACTGCGTCGCGCTCGCGACCGAGCGTCCCGGCATCGATGCGGCCTACGCCGCGCGCCTCATGGGCGGCAACGCGCTCGCGTTTTACGGCGAGCGGCTCGCGGCGCGAGTGACGCCCGCGTTCTTCGCGTTATCGGCCTGAACCAGCCAGGAGAAGACCATGCTCGACAGTTCACGCTCTTTCGATCCGTATCGCGTGCTCGTTCCCGCCGAGCGAGAGGCTTTCTACTCCGCGTACCGGGCATTTCTGCTCGCGCGAGACGGACTACCTGACGCGAAGGCGCGCACCATGGAGCGCCGCGAACTCCGGATGCGCTCGATGGAGGAATCCCCGGTTGTTTGGTCGGGAGCCCTCGATCGAGAGGCCTTCGACCGCGTGCTCGCCGGAGGGAAGGGCGTCGACATCGACGCGCGTACGGAGTGGGCGGTCGCCGCCGCCAAAGCGAACGAAGGTGAGAGTTACGGAGTGGATATCGAGCTGCGACGCTTCGCTCGCGAAGGCATGCTGCCGGGTCTGCGTCACCCGGACTTGCTGCTCTCGGTCTACATGCAAGAGAGTTATCACTGCCGAATTCTCGTGGAGCTTTGCCGCACGTGCGGGCTCTCCTTCAGTCCGCGCCGGCCGGCCTGGACGAACCGAGCACTCGTGTCGCTGATCGGTACTTTGCCGCCGTCTCTGCGCTGGATCCCCGTGATGGCCGGCGAGATCGTCGGAGCAGCGGTATTCCGGCTGCTCTATACGCGTTTGGGACTCTTCAAGGATTCCCCCGAAGCGCAGTCCCGGATGCGCGAGTTGTTGCGCGAGATCTGGCTCGACGAGGTATTGCACGTCGCGTTTCTAAGGGCCGAGATCGGTGGCGCCGGGATGCTGATCGTGCAGGCGCTCGTGCCAATCGTTGCTTCCAGTGTGCTGTTTGGGCTCCAACCGTTGCGCGGCATCGGCATCACTGCCGGGGAGATTCGCGCGTCGCTGCGCGACGGTCTCGAGATTCCGTCGGAGATTGACTGGCTCGAGCAGGAATCCTTGCAGCGCCAGGGCGCGGAGATGGCGCCGACCTGATCGGCGTGGTGGTAGGCTGGCCGCAAGCCAGGAGTTCACCACGCTGCGCTCGGCTCCGACCGTCCCGAACCGCACTCGCTCGCTCGCGAAGACTTGGCTCTTCGCGGGTGGTAGTTATCCGCTGTGGTCGCTACTGGCGCCAGCGGGGACTTTGGATCCAAAGTGGATCTGGTGGGTTCTGGGCGGCGCGTACCTAGCGGCGGGCCTTGGCGCGCTCAAGTCGCAAGGGCCGCGCACTCCGCGCTGGTTCTTCCTGCCCGCGTTCGCGGTCGCGAGCCATCAACACGCGCTCCTCGCGCTCAACCCGGGAGAGACTTTCTACGCCGTCGCCGCCGTCATGGCGGTGCTGACGTCGATTCCGCTGCTCGAGGACCGTGCGCTGATCCTCGCGTACTCCGCCCTGGTGGTCGCCTCGAGCATCGCCCTCGCGGTCAGGGGCGGCGGAAATGAAGTGTTCTTCTTCAGCGGTGTGGTGTGGGTACTGCTGCTCGCGAATCGCTTCGTCGCCGCGCAGACCAATGAACGCGCGGCGGCCGCCTCTCAGCTGCAAGACACACAGACCGCGCTCGCGCACGAGCGCGCTGAGCGCGAGCGACTGCAGGAAGAACTGCTCATTGCGCAGCGCATGGATTCGCTCGGACGCCTCGCGGGTGCGTTCTCGCACGAGTTCAATAATCAGCTGATGGCGATCCGCATCCATGCGGAGCTGCTCGAGAGTTCGCTCCCGGCTGGTGCGCCGCAACGTGTCGACCTCGACCAGATTCAGGCGACGACGAGCGCCGCCGCGGACTTGACCGCGCGGTTGCTTGCGTTCGCGCGCCCAACGCGGACGAGCGGGGAGCCGGCGGACCTCGCCGCCTCGGTCCGCCAGAACGTCGTCACGCTGCGGCACCTGATGAGCGAAAAGACGCCCGTCGCGTGGTCGGTACCCGAGGCCGCCTGCCGGGTGCCGGTCGGCGCGAAGCAGCTCAGCCAGATTCTGCTCAATCTCGCTCTCAACGCGCGCGATGCGATGCCGCTCGGCGGCGCGCTCCGCATCGAAGTGACGCGCCTTCCGCGCGCGACGGTCGAGCTGCCGATCGACATCCCCTGCAAAACGCTCGCGGTGCTCACGGTGAGCGACACGGGCACCGGTATCGCACCGGAGGTGCGCGATCGCATCTTCGAGCCGTTTTTCACGACGAAGAGCGACCGCGGAAACTCGGGCCTCGGGCTGTCGGTCGTCTACGGAATCGTGAAGGAAACGGGCGGGCACGTTCGCGTTACGAGTGAGCCCGGGAAGGGCACGCGTTTCGATTTGTACTGGCCCGAGCAGGCAGCGGCCGTGGCGAAGGCGGGCGCGCTGGCGCCGGCGATCGCAGAAAGGGAGCCGTACCGCGCGCGCGTGCTGCTAGTCGAGGATCAGGCGGTGCTTCGCGATGGGCTGGCGCGCTGGCTCGGCGAGCGCGGTTTTGCGGTGGTCGCGTGTGAGAGCGGGGAGGAAGCACTCGCGCGCGCGAACGGTGTCGATGTGATTGCGTCGGAC
>JANNDT010000339.1:0-8613 GCA_031387905.1 Deltaproteobacteria bacterium | reverse complement strand
TGCCCGTATCACGCCTGGGCCTACGACGAGCGCGGCGCGCTCGTCGCGATGTTCGGGGAGACGACATTCGGCGCCGTCGACCGCGCCGAACTCGCGCTCGCGCCGCTTCCCTGCGCGGAGCGCGCGGGCCTCGTTTGGGTTTCGCTCACGCCGGGCGGCGCGTTCGAGATCGACGCGTGGCTCGGCGAGTTCGCCGCGCAGCTCGCGACCCTCGAGCTCGGCCGCTGGCATGTCTACCTCCAGCGCGAGCTTCCCGGGCCCGGCTGGAAGGTGGCGTGGGACGGCTACCTCGAGGGCTATCACCAGGGCACGCTGCATCCGCAGACAGTCGGCAAGAACACGCTTTCGAACCTAATGGCCGTCGACGCGTTCGGGCCGCATCAGCGCATCGTGTTCGGGCGCAAGAGCCTCGGCTCGCTGCGCGGGGTTCCCGAAGCGCAGTGGGATCCGACGCAGCACATCCGCCTGATCCACTCTGCGTTCCCGAATCTCTCGATCTCGGGGATCCTCGGCGATCACTGTCTCGTGTCGCAGCTCTATCCCGCGGGCTCGCCGGGCCGAACGATTACGGTGCAAACGATCCTCACGGAGCGAAAGCCGGAGACGCCGGCGGCGAAGCAAGCCGCAGAAGACTTCTCGGCGCTCACGCTGCAAGCGGTGCGGGATGAGGACTACTGGGTCGGGAGCGCGATTCAGCGCGGTATCGATTCGGGCGCGATCTCGAGTTTCGTGTTCGGGCGCAACGAGCCGACGCTTCAGCACTATCACGCCTGGGTCGAGCGGCTAGCGGCGGATCGAGAGCCCAAGGAGAAATGGTGAGCCAGAGCAGGATTGATGCGCTCGCGTCCCCGGCGCTCGCGAGCGGCGAACTGGCCGCGATCTCGCCGAAGTTCGCGGAGGGCTTCGCGCGCATTCGCGACGTCACCGATCGCGACGGCGCCTGCCCCGCCTGGGCGAAGGCGCTCTACATGGCGGCGGCTGCGGCGGTGAAGGGGCAGCGCGAAACGCTCGCGCGCGAGTTCGCGCGGGCGCGCGCGCTCGGCCTCGCGCTCGCGGACGCGGAGGGCGCCGCGCTCGCGGTGATGATCTCGCGCGGCGAGAGCGCCTACGCCACGTTCGCGCGCGCGCTGCGAACTTGTTACGGATCGCCGGCGGGCTCGGCGCCCGAGGCGCCCGCGACGTTCGCCGTCGATCGGGCGGCCGCGCTGGCTTATTTCCAGCGCTACTTCGGCTGCGTGCCGAACTACGTCGAGTTGATGGCCGACGAGGCGCCGCGCGCACTCGAGGGCTACGTGCTGATGCGCGAGTGGTCGCTCGGCGAGAACAAGCTCGCTGCGAAGCACGTCGAGCTGATGCTGTGCGCGGTGAATGCGGCGGAGTTCTCGGCGCGCTTCGTGAACGTGCACGCGAACGGCGCGCGCCGCGCTGGCGCGAGTGAGGCCGAGATCGTCGAGGCGGTGCTGTGCGCGATCCCGATCGCCGGCGTCGCCTCCTGGCTGCCCGGCGCGGACGGGATCCTCGAGGGACGCAAGCCGTGACCGCGGCTCACGCTCTCGCGAAAATTGCGCCCGCCATGCCGGACGACACGAGCGCGTGCTCGACGCGCTTCACCTGATTGGCGGCGGAGCCGCGTACTTGGCGGACGCCCTCGGTCACGAGATTCATGCCGTGGATGTAAGCCTCGCCGCTGTGGCCACCGTGCGTGTTGGTTGGAATGCGGCCATCGAGTTCGCAGTTTCCAGCCGCGACGAAGTCTCTCGCCTCGCCGTGTTTGCAGAAGCCGAAGGCTTCGAGCTGTTTCATCACGTTGGGCGTGAAGGCGTCGTAGAGCAGCGCAACCTGCATCTCCGCGGGTGTGAGCCCCGACTGCGCCCAGAGCCGCCGCGCCGTGCCGATCGCCTCAGGCATTACGGTCAAATCGTCGTGGTAGTAGTTCGAGATCACCTCGACGTTGAACGGAATCGACTGCGCGGCCGCGACCACGCGCACGGGCGCCCGGCGCAGATCGCGCGCGCGTTCGAGCGTCGTAATCACCGCGGCCGCCGCGCCGGCGTTTTCCTGACAACAGTCGAGCAAGCGCAGCACCGGCTCGACGATCCAGCGCGAGGCTTGGTGCTCTTCGAGCGTGATCGGCTTGCCGTAGAAGATCGCCGCGGGGTTGCTGGCGGCGTGCTTTCGGTGCAGCACGGCGATGCGCCCGAAGTCGCGGTTCGTGACGCCGAACTCGTGCATGTAGCGCTGGATCGCGAGCGCAGCCCAGGTGGCGGGCGCCTGCGCGCCGAAGGGCATGCACCAGAGCAGCGAACTCGTGCCGCCGCCGGGCGTGAAGGCGCCGCCGGCTTGCGGCTGGCCATAGCGATGGGCCGCACCCTGATTGATGGCGCGCCAGATCAAGACCGTCTCGCACGCGCCGGACGCGACGGCGGCGGCGGCCTGATAAACGGTGGCGAGCGCACCTGCGCCGCCGCCCGGCACGCGGCTCGTGAAGGCGAGATCGCGCACGCCGAGCGCGCGGATCATGCCGATCTCGTCCGCGGGGTCGAGCGTGTACGTAATCATTCCGTCGACGTCGGCGGCGGCGATGCCTGCGTCCGCGAGCGCCGCCAGCGCGGCCTCCGCAGCGAGTCGCGTCTCGCTGCGCTCGTCGCGGCGCGCGTACGTCGTCTGCCCGATGCCCGCGATCGCGACTGCGCGCCCGCTCTTGCCGAACATCACGCGCTCCTGCGGAACACGGGCACCGCGTGCCCGCCCGCGGTCGGCTCGAACGCAACCTCGACGCGCAGGCCGTTGCGGATCTGGTCGTGCGCGAGGCCCACCACGTTCGACACGAGCCGCAGCCCCTCGTCGAGCGCAATCAGCGCGACGATCGGCGCCTCCGCGAAGCCGATCGCTGCGGGATGCCGCGGCACGATCCAGCTGTAGACCTCGCCGCGCCCTGATAAGCGCGCGACTTCGCGCTTCGAGCTGTGGCACTTCGGGCAGATCGGCCGCGGCGGATGCTGGAGATCGCCGCAATCGCCGCAGCGCTGCGCGACGAGCTCGCCGCGCGCGGCGGCTTCCCAGAAGAAGGCGTTATCCGGCGTGAAAATCGGCGCGGGCCGCGTCGGCTCAGCCATTGCGCGCGCTCACTCGTTCGCCGCGACCGGCTTCGGCAGCCACTTGCTCGGGATCACGACGCGGTGCGGCTGGCCCGGTTTCCAGTCGAGCACGCACTCGGCGCACAGCCTGTCGATCTCGGCCGCGACGTAGCCGAGTTCCGCGAGGATCTCGCGGCTGTGCTGCCCGACCACCAGCGGTGGGCCCTGCACGCGGCCTGGCGTGTCAGAGAGATTGAATGACAAACCGATCTGATCGAGCTTTCCCACGAACGGGTGTTCGTAGGAAACGACCCAGCCGCGCTGCTTGAACTCGGCGTCGTCGTGCAGGCGCAGCGCGAACTCGGGATCGCAGATTTCGCACGGCACGCTCGCGCCATCGAGCGTGGCGAACGCCTCGCTTGCGCTGCGCTTCGCGAACTCCGCGCCGAGCAGTGCCGCGAGCGCGTCGTCGTGCTTCGCGCGCGCGGCGGCTTTCGCGAAGCGCGCGTCGTGCGCGAGCGCGGGCACGCCGAGCGCGGCGCACAGCCGCGCAAACGTGTCGTCGCCGGGCGCGAGCACGCAGAGCCAGCCGCTCGCGCACGCGTAGAAGCGATTCAGCGCGGAGAAACCCGTTTGCAGCGCGTCGGTGTGCGGGCGCTCGAAGCCCGTGCCATCGCACCGCGCAACCGCATGGCTCGTGTTCAGCAGCTGCGCGTTCACGATCGCTGTGTCGCAGAACTGGCTCTCGCCCGTGCGGTCGCGATGCGCGAGCGCCTGCACGATCGCAATCGCCGAGAGGAAGCCGTTGCCTGTGTCGCCGAGCGAGCAGAAGCTCCACATCGGCTTGCCCCCGCGCGCCATGCCACCGTCTTCGTACTGCACGCCGGCCAGGCAGCCGCCGGTCTGGTCGTTACCCGGCAGCGCCTCGCGCGGGCCGCGCTCGAAACCGCGCGAGTGGCAGTAGACGAGGCGCGGGTTCAGTTTGCAGAGGCTCTCGTAGTCGACACCTAATCGCTCGGCTGCGTCGTAGCGCATGTTGTGCATGACCACGTCCGCGCGCGCGACCAGCTCGTGCAGGATCTTCAGCGCGCGCGCGTCCTTCAGATCGAGCGCGAGCGAGCGTTTGCCGCGGTTCGCCATGTACGCGATGTGGTTCGAGTGCCAGTAGATGTCGTAGAGCGCGTTGATCTTGATCACGTTCGCGCCGAGGTCCGAGAGCAACTGCGCGCCGAACGGGCCCGCGATCGCGAGGCCGAGGTCGAGCACCGTAATGCCTTCGAGGGGCGCGCGGAGCTTGCCTCCGGGCTTCGCGGCGAGTCCGGGCTTCGCGGCGAGCGCCGCGGCTTCTGCTTTCACGCTCCGCGTGTGTTCGCCGAGCCGCGCGGGTGGCGCTCCGATCGGCGACGGGTTTTTCACGAGCCGGTAAGTCACGCCCAGCTGGCGGATCGCGCCGAGCTCGGGGTCGTTCACCTCGGCGACGCAGCCGTCTGCCAAGAAAACCGGATCGTTCAGCGCCTCTTCCGGCGAGCGCACCTCCTGAATCGTCATGTTCGCCGCCGCCGCAGCGGCGACCCATTCACCCGCCGGAAACTTCCTAACAGCCGCAGCCAGAATCGGCTGGTAGTGCCGCATCGCCACCAGCTCACCGGGGCCGGTGCCGAAGCGATCCGGGTCGTTCTTGGCGGCGAGCTCGGCGCTCGCGCCCAGCTTCTCGCCCGCGGACGCGGAGAGCAGGAAGCGCGGGTTCGGCACCCAATTATGGATCCAGCGCCCGTCTGCGCATTCGAAGTGCCCCTTCGGCGAACGCGCGCCGAGAATCCAGCTGTCGAAATCTCTCGCGTCGGGCTTCTCCGCGCGTTGCCAGACGCCGCTGCCGCAGGCCAGCGCACCCTGCAGCAGCGAAGTCTCCACCCACTGCCC
This sequence comes from Deltaproteobacteria bacterium, assembly GCA_031387905.1. GTDB lineage: Bacteria > Myxococcota_A > UBA9160 > UBA9160 > UBA6930 > VGRF01. The sequence goes on along the minus strand of JANNDT010000339.1, from coordinate 3,616 downwards.
GCGTCCGCTGAGCTCGCGCGCGCGCAGCGCCGCGTTGATGCCGAGCGACGCGGCGAAGAACGCGCCGAGGCTCGGGTAAGACGAAGCCGGGAAGACCGGCCCGGGGCGCGCGGGGCCCTGCACCTCGGCGTAGTCGAGTTCGAGGTGCTCGAACGGATCGGGCCGGCGCGCCATGTGGTTGATCGCGCCTTCGGGCCAGCCGCGCTGCTCGAAGTGCAGCCCCGTGCGCGCCGCGACGAGCGAATCGTAGCCCGGCCGTGCCGAGTGGCGGTTGTTACGGCCGTAGCCGGTGATCGAGCAGTAGACGAGCCGCGGATTCGAAGCCGCGAGCGTCGCGTAGTCGATGCCGAGCCGCGCCGTCGTGCCCGGCGCGAAGCTCTCGAGCAGCACGTCGGAGTGGCGCGCGAGCGCGAGGAAAGCAGCGCGGTCCTCTGCATTCTTCAGATCGAGCACGGCGCTGCGCTTGCCGCGCTGCCAGACGCGATAGCCGAGCTGCGCACGAAACGGGTCGCCGCTCGGCGCCTCGATCTTCGTGACGTCGGCGCCGTGATCGCCAAGCAACATCGCCGTCATCGGGCCGGCGATGCCACATGACAAGTCGAGCACGCGCACGCCCGCGAGCACTCCGGCCATCGCGTTCAAACGATCCCGTACATGCGCGCGCCGTTCGCCCAGGTGATCGCGTGCACCTCGGCCTCGGGTACGCCCGCGAACTGCTTCTCGATCTTCGCGCCGGCGTTCGGCCAGTTGCAGACCGGGTGCGGGAAATCCGTCGACCAGAGCACGTTGTCGAGCCCGATCTGGTGGCGCAGCTCAACGCCCTCGGGCTCGTGCACGAACGTCACCGCCATCTGGCGCTTGAAGTAGGTGGAGGGAAGTTCCTTGACGCCTGGAAACTCGTAGTGGTGGTGCATGCGCGAATCCAGATACCGAATGAAGCCGGGCAGCCAGAACAGCCCTGGCTCGACGAACACCACGCGCAGCCTCGGGTGCCGCTCGAGAATGCCGGTGAGGATGTACCACTGCAGCGTCTCGGCGATCGCGAAGGCAGGCAGCGCGGTGAAGATGCCCTTCTGCGGCGTCGGATCGCGGCGGAACACGTCCCAAAGCGTCTCCTTCAGCGTGAGGTGGTTCGCGACCACCACGCCGGTTTCCTCGAACGCGCGCCAGAGCGGCTCGTAACGCGCGTCGTGGTAGTCGGGCATGCCGTGCTCGCTCGGGAAGTTCGGGATCTGGATCGAGCGCGCGCCGAGCGACGCCAGCCGCTGGATCTCACTCACGGCATAATCAATCTCGATGAGCGGCAGCTGGTAGGAGATCAGGATGCGCTGCGGATCGACGGACGCGAACTGGTAGAGCGTGTCGTTGTAAGCCGTCGCGCACTCCCGCCAGTGCGCGCCGACTTGATAGACCTTGCTCGTGAAATCGAACTCCGAGTACATCACCTCGCACTCGACGCCGTCCGCGTCCATCGCCGCGAGCCGCGCTTTCGCGTCGAAATACCCCGGGTGTCGCGCGGCCTCGAGGTCGACGAAATCCTCGAGCTCGAGCTTTTTGCCGGCTTGTTGCCGGTCGCGCAGCGCGTCGAACTTCGCCATGCCCGCGTCCCAGTCCGCATGGAAGCGCGCGGCGAGGTTCTGCTTCACCTGATCGCTCTGGATCACGCAGTGCGAATCGGCGGAGAACAGGCGTCGCGGCATGACGGGCCCCTCCTGGGACGCGGTCGATCCTACCGTGTCGCATGCCCCCGCGGCTGCGAGAACGCTGGCGGCGCGGCAAACTGAGCGCGTCAGAAAAACCGCACCGAAGCCCCCGCGCTCGGTAGCCCGGGGAGTCGATCTTGAGCGAGCCCATTTGCAGCTTCGATCCCGACAAGCTCCGTGAGAAGTACCGCGCCGAGCGCGACAAGCGCCTGCGCAGCGATGCCAACGAGCAATACGCCGAGGTGACGGGCGCTTTCGCGCACTACCTCGACGACCCGTACGTGGACCCGCTGCTGCGCGCGCCGATCGCGGACGAGCGCGACGTGATCGTGATCGGCGGCGGCTTCGGCGGGCTGCTGGCGGCCGCACGGCTGCGCGAAGCGGGCGTAACAAGTGTGCGCATCATCGAGAAGGGCGGCGACTTCGGCGGCACCTGGTACTGGAACCGTTACCCCGGCGCGATGTGCGACGTCGAGTCGTACATCTATCTGCCGCTGCTCGAGGAAGTCGGCTACGTGCCGAAAGAGAAGTACACGCGCGCGCCAGAAATCCTTGCGCACAGCCGCGCGATCGGGCGCAAGTTCGGGCTCTACGAAGATGTCTGCTTCCAGACCGAAGTGACCGAGCTGCGCTGGGACGAAGCGGCGGCGCAGTGGATCGTCTCGACGAACCGCGGCGACAAGCTGCGCGCGCGCTTCGTCGCGATGGCGAACGGCCCGCTGAACCGGCCCAAGCTGCCAGGCATCGCGGGTATCGAGTCGTTCCGCGGTCACTCGTTCCACACCAGCCGCTGGGACTACGCCTACACGGGCGGCGGGCCGGACGGCGGCCTAACGGGCCTGCGCGACAAGCGGGTCGCAGTCATTGGGACCGGCGCCACAGCCGTGCAGTGCGTGCCGCATCTCGCCGAGGGCGCGCAGCAGCTCATCGTCTTTCAGCGCACGCCGTCTTCGATCGACCTGCGCTCGAATCGCGACACCGACCCGGCGTGGCGCGAATCCCTCACGCCTGGCTGGCAGCAGCGGCGCATGGACAACTTCAACATTCTCGTCTCGGGCGGCTGGCAGCCCGAGGATCTCGTCGCCGACGGCTGGACGGACATCATCCGCAAGCTGCTGGTGCAGGCGCAGGCGGACCCGAGCGCGGTCGCCTCGCCGGAGAGAATCGCGGGCACGCTCGAGCTCGCGGACTTCGAGAAGATGGAGCAGATCCGCGCGCGCGCCGAAGCGATCGTGAAGGACCCGCGCACCGCCGAGGCGCTGAAGCCTTATTACAGACAGTTCTGCAAACGCCCGTGCTTCCACGACGACTACCTGCCGGCGTTCAACCAACCGAACGTGACGCTCGTGGATACGAACGGGCTCGGCGTGGATCGCATCACCGAGAAGGGCGTCGTCGCGAACGGCACCGTGTACGAAGTCGACTGCATCATCTTCGCGACGGGCTTCGAGGTCGGCACCAGCTACGCGCGCCGCGCGGGTTACGAGATCGTCGGGCGCGGCGGCGAGACCCTCACGGAAAAATGGAGCGGCGGCGTGCGCACGCTGCACGGCATCCACAGCCACGGCTTCCCCAACTGTTTCATCATGGGCGCGCAGCAATCCGCCTTCACGGTGAACTTCCCGCACGCGATCAGCGAGCAGAGCCAGCACATCGCGTACCTCGTCGGGCACGCGCTGAAGAACGGGCTGCGCACGCTCGAAGCGTCGAAAGTGGCGGAAGACGCTTGGGTAGAGACGATCGTGCAGCTCTCGCGCTTCGGCCGGGACTATCTGGAGGCGTGCACGCCCGGTTATTACAACAACGAGGGCAACCTCAGCGTACTCTCGACGCAGAACGGCCCCTACGGCGCGGGCTCGGAGGCGTTCTTCAAGCTGATGCGCGAATGGCGCGAGGCCGGGAAGCTCGAAGGG
>JANNDT010000327.1:0-13049 GCA_031387905.1 Deltaproteobacteria bacterium | reverse complement strand
GCCTTCGAGTTGGCGCGCCGGAGCGGAAAGCATCGCGCGATCCTCGTCGTGCCCGAACGCGGCGCAGCGCACGGCGAACTCGCGCTGCTGAACGCCGATCGCTTCAGCGAGCCCGACACCACGCCCGTCGTGCAGCTCGCGGGCGCGCATGTGTCGGCGCTCGAGGAGGGTGCGAGCACGGGCGAGCCGTGCACGGTTGTCGTCGAGGCGGATCGCACACCCGCGAGCAGTGTGAACGTGACGGCGACGCTGCGCGGTACCGACCCGGAACTCGCGCCGCTGGTCGTCATGACACCTCGCAGCGGCTGGTTCGCCTCCACGTCCGAGCGCGGCGGCGGAATCGCGGCGTGGCTCGAAATCGCGCGCGCCCTCTACGACGCGCCGCCGCGGCGGGATGTCCTGTTCGTGGCGTCGAGCGGTCACGAACTCGGGCACCTCGGCCTGCGCGCCTACTTGAAGTGGCACACAGCGACCGCGGGCGGCGCCCACGCCTGGCTCCATCTGGGCGCAAACCTCGCCGCGAACGGCGGCGACGTGATCTTGCAAGCGTCGAGCGCGGAGTACGCAGAGCTCGCGCGCGCGGCGCTCGCGAAAGCAGGCCGCGCGCCCAACCTCGTGGTGCCGCTCGGGACTCCGCCACGCGGCGAGGCGCGCGAAATCTCGTCGCGTCCATTCATATTCGTGCTGGGTACGAACCCGCGTTTCCATTCGCCCGACGACCGCTGGCCCTACGCCGTGGATTTGGAGAAGGCCGCCTCGATCACCGCTGCGCTGGTTGAAATCGCTGCTGTGCTTGCGAGCTAGCCGTTTCCAGCACCGGCACCTGCCCGCGACAAACACCTCGGCCGCCCGCGAAAAACACGTTCAAATCTGGCGCGGCGGTGGTAGGGTTCCGCCGCCCAGTTGGGAACTCTCCTGCTCATGGGGAAGAAATGCGCGAACGGTTCGTGGAGAACCGGTCGGACTGGGTAAAACCATTCGGGGGACCACGTGGTACGACGAACGTTCGAACGGATCGCGGCTCTGGCGCTTGTTGGGGCAATCAGCGCGTCAGGGGTTTGGGCTCAGGACGCGGCGCCCGCGGCGGCGCCTGCTGCCGCACAACCGGCACAGCCCGCCTCCGGCGTAGAAGAGATCATCGTGACCTCGCGCCAGCGCGAGGAGTCGATCCAAGACGTGCCGATCTCGGTGACGCAGTTCGGCGAGGAGGCGATTCAGTCGATTGCGCCCAGTACGCTTCGAGACTTTGACGGCCTCACGCCGAACGTGTTCATCGGCATGAACACGGCGGGTCCGGGCGCGAGCGCCATCTACATCCGCGGCCTCGGCTACGCCGACATCGAGAAGTCGCAAACCCCGAACGTTGGCGTCGTGATCGACGGCGTGTTCGTCCCCTCGAGCACCGGTCAGCTGATCGACACCTTCGACATCGAGGCGATCGAGATCAACCGCGGCCCGCAGGCGATCCTTTGGGGCCGCAATACCTCCGGCGGCACGATCGTGGTCCGCCGTGGCCGCCCGCAACTCGGCGAGTGGGATGCACGCCTGCTCACGAGCTACGGCAACTACGACGGTCCCGGCGATGGCGGCGCGTTCAAGGTGCAGGCCGTTGCGAACGTCCCGCTGACCGAGGAGACCCTGGCGCTCCGCGTCGGGTACACGTTCAAGGACGAGCAGGGTTATTCGAAGAACCTGCTGAACGGCGATAACCGCGGCGCGATCGACTATCAGGCGATCAACACAAAGCTGCTCTGGGAGCCGACCGAGGCGTTGTCGCTGCTGTTCAACTGGGACTGGATCCGAGACCGCAGCGATATCCCGCCGCAGGACGCGCGCTGGGACGGCAACGACCCATACATCAACCGCTCGGACCGGGTGCCCAAGGAAAAGGCGCCCTACGACGTGAGCGTGGTCAGTCTCGAGGCGAACTACGAGTTGCCGTTTGGCGCAAAGCTCACTTCGCTGACGGCGTACTGGAACAGCAACGACCTCGTGTATCAGGACTTCGACGCGGGCCGGAGCTTCCCGACCAACCCGACTGCGAACGATCCTCAGGGTGTGTTCGCGCGGCTCCACACGCGGCGTGAGCAGGACTTCAACGTGTTCTCGCAGGAGATCCGGCTGGCGGGCGAACTGTTCGACGAGTCGCTGCACTACACCACAGGCTTCTACTTCTCGAAGGAAACGCACGACTTCACGCAGCGCACCGAGCGGCAGCTGCAGATCGACTTCACCAGCTTGTGGAATACGTTCGACCCTGCCCCCTTCGTAGTCCCCTGCGCAGCCATCTTGGGCGGGGCGGGATTCCCGGTCGACGGCTCGACGGTCGATCCGACCAAGAAGTTCTGCGCCGAGACCACCCAATTCGCCGCACAGGAGACGGCACCGAGAACTACCTCGTGGGCGCTTTTCGGATCGCTCGAGTACGAGATCCCCTGGGTCGAGGGCCTGCGGGCGAACTTCGGCATCCGCTACATCAAGGAGTCGAAGGACTTCAAGACAAAGATCTCGCCGATCACCAACAACACCCTCGTTGGCTCCGTTTTCGGCGCGCCGATCCTCTCCCTCCCCGTTCAACACAAAGAGTGGGATGACGTCGTATTCGAAGCGGGCGGTAGTTATGAGGTCCTCGACAACCTGAACACCTACTACCGGTACTCGCAAGGCTTCCGCTCCGGCGGCTTCAGTCTTCGTGGCTCGCAGCCCTCGCCCACCGCCGCCGACCCGCGCTCGTGGTCGCTCACATTCAACCCGGAGACCGTCAGTTCACACGAGGTGGGCGTGAAGAGCAGCTGGCTCGACGGCCGGCTCGTGGCGAACCTCGCGGGGTTCTTCGAGAGCATCGAGGGCGGCCAGGGTTCGTCGATAATCAACGGCGTCTCGGCGGTCGGGACCGACACGTTGATCCTGAACGGCGGTACGACGGAGATCTACGGACTCGAGCTTCAGAGCAGCCTCGAGGTGCTCGAAGGCCTCAACGTAGATTTCACGCTCGGCTGGCAGACGGGCGAGGGCAAAGGGTCGGTGCAGAGCTCGCACAACCTGCCGGCTCCGGCGGGGGACACGCTGTGCAATGCGACCAGCGGGCTCCCGAAGGCGAACCAGAACGAGTCGACGTGCCCGACGATTTCGTTCGCGAGCGGGTCGGATCTCGCACGTACACCGGAGCTCACTTGGAGCATCGGCGCCAGTTACCGGCTAAGCGTCGGCCCCGGCGAGTTGATCCTGGGAAGCCGTGTGCGACACAACGACTTCTTCTGGATCATCCCGCGCGCGATCGATCCGAACACGGGAGCGGTCATCAACACTCCGGTGCCTCAGAATGGCTACACGCTGCTCGACGCCAATCTCAGCTACGAGTTCCAAGTGCAGGAGCACACGCTGCGCGTTGGCTTCGTCGGGCACAACCTGACCGACAAGCAGTACAAGGAGCAGGAGCTCCCGCTCGGCCCCGGTGGCTTCCGCGGCTGGGGCCCGCCGCGCTACGTCGGTGGCGAGTTCGAGATCTAGCTCTAAGCCGATTCGCGTGATCTGACAGAGGCGGGAGCCCCGAGGCTCCCGCCTCTCGTCTTTTGAGGCGCCGAGCGCGCGCGGCGCCGGCGTATCCTCTCTGCATGCAAGCGCTCGTGTTCGAGAACGCGCTGGCGCGCATCGTCGCGACGAGAGCGCTCGCCGCGCTCTCACCGCGCGCGTTCACCGGGCCACTCGCGCCGCTTCGGCTGCGCGAGATCGCGGAACCCGCGCTGCCTGCTGACGACTGGGTGCTGCTGCGCACACAGTTGTGCGGCATCTGCGGCAGCGACACGAAGCAAGTCTTCCTGAACGGCAGCTTCGACAACCCGATGACCGGGATGATCTCGTTCCCCCAAGTGCTCGGTCACGAAGCCGTCGCGCGCGTCGAGCGCGTGGGCCCGCGCGCGGCGCTCCTGCCCGGCGCACGCGTCGTGCTGAATCCGTGGCTCTCGTGCGCAACGCGCGGGCTCGCGCTCTGCGAGTGGTGTGCGCGAGGCGAACTCGCGCAGTGCCTCTCGTTCCGCCGCGGCGCGCTGCCGGCCGGCATTCACCACGGCAACAGCAGCGCTGCGACCGGCGGCTTCGCGCCGCTGCTGCCCGCGCACGCCTCGCAGTGCATCGCGATTCCCGATGACATCACCGACGAGCAGGCCGTGCTCGCGGATCCGTTCTCGGTCTCGCTGCACTCGATCCTGCACAGCCCACCGCCCGAGCGCGGTGTCGTGCTCGTCTACGGCTGCGGCACGCTCGGCCTGTGCGCGATCGCGGCGCTGCGCGTGCTGCATCCGAGCTTGCGCGTGCTCGCAGTCGCGCGCTTCGCGCACCAACGCGCGCTCGCGGAGAGGCTCGGTGCGGCGCGCGTGCTCGCACACGAACCTGCGCGCGAGATCATCGCGGCGGTCGCCCAGGAGACGGGCGCAGAGTCGGTCGCGCCGTGGCGCGGCCTACCCATGCTGTTAGGCGGAGTCGACGTCGTGTACGACAGCGTCGGCCTGCCCGCGACGCTCGAAGTCGGCGTGCGTATTGCGCAGAGTCGCGGCCGCATCTCGGTGACGGGCGTCGAATCGCCCCGCCGCTTCGAGTGGACGCCGCTCTACTTCAAGGAACTCGCGTTGGTCGGCTCCAACGCGTTCGGCTTCGAGACCATCGGTGAGCGCCGCCAGCACGCGATGGCGTGGTACTTCGAGCTCGTGCAGCGCGGCCTCGACCTGACGCCGATCCTCACGCACCGCTTCCGCCTCGCGCAGTACCGCGACGCATTCGCCGCCGCGCACGATCAAGGCGCGAGTGGCGCAGTGAAGATCCTGTTCGACTACCGCGAGTGAAGGCTCAGCAATACCGGCGCGTTCACAGCTTCCGCGCGCTCGAGAACGTCGCGACGCTGGCGAGTACGAGCGCCATGCACGCGGCGAATACGCGCATCGTCGTGAGCGGGCCGAGGGCTTCGCAGAGTTGGCCGCAGACAAAGGCGCCGAGCGGGAAGCTGCCGACGAAACCCAGCTGGTAGACGGAGAGCACACGGCCGCGCTGTTCTGCAGGCGCGGCTTCCTGCACGAGCGCGCGGCTCGAGTTGATGAAGACCGCGCCGCCGGCGCCCCAGGCGAGGCCGCCGAGCAGGAACGCCCAGAATGGAAGCGCGAGCGACAACAGGCCAAGCATTAGGGCGCCGTTGCTCATCGCGAGCAGCATCGCGCGGCCTTTGCGTGCCACGCCGCCGCGCGAGAGGATCGCGACCGAGCCCAAGATCGTGCCGAGCGGGAAAGTCGCCATCACGAGACTCAGCTCGGTCGAGTCGCCGTGATAAACGTCCCGCACCACCAGCGGGAACGCGACCGCGAACGAGCCCATGAAGAAGATGCCGATCGCGGTGACGAGGCCGACCGGCACGCGCAGCGCCGGTGTGCGCGCGACGGTCGAGAGGCCCGCCAGAATCGCGCGCAGCGGGCTCTCGTGAGGGTGCGCCGGCTCGGGCTTGGGTAAACGCGACGCGGCGAACGCGCCAAACACGAACATCCCTGCCGGCGCCGCAAGCGCACCGAGCACGCTCCATTTGGCGAGGCTGCCGCCTGCGAGCGAGCCCGCGAACTGGCCGCCGAACTGGCAGAGCGTGAGACCGGCGACGGCGCGCATGATGTCCGGACCGGCGAGCCGCGACAACAGCGCGTCGCGTGCGGGAGCGGCGAAGGCGGAAGCCGTGCCGAGTGCGAGGCAGAACAGGACGATGTTCGTGTGCGTGACGGCGCCCTGCGAGAGGCCGAGCGCGAGCGCGGCGATTGGCACGAGCGCGAATACGTTCGCCGCCGCCAAAATGCGGCGCGGATCAATGCGATCCGCGACTGCGCCGCCGAACAGCAGCAACGCGAGTGACGGCAGTTGCAGCGCGCTCTGCGCATTTCCCAGCGCGCTGCCGCTTTCCTTCAGGACGCCAACGATCAGCCAATTCAAGGAGAGCTGCACCACGCCCCAAGCGGTGAACCAGGCCGCGGTTCCGCCCGCGTACCACGGGAAGGAAGCGTGCACGCGGTTCGCATTCGCGGCGCTCACACTGTGCCACCGTCGCCCGCGGCGATGCGGCGCTCGAGCTCCGCGCGCAGTCGCCTGCGATCGAGCTTCCCGCTGTCCGTCATCGGGAGTTCGCGCGCAGTCATCAGGAACACGTGGCGTGGCAGCTTGTAGGCGGCGAGCTCGCTCTTCAGGCGCTCGCGCAGCGCGCCGGGCGCGAGCGCCGCGCCTTCGCGCAGCACGAGCGCCGCCGCGACGTTCTCGCCGCGCTCCGCGTGCGCAACGCCGAGCACGTGCGCAGACAGCACCTCGGGCTGCGCTTCGATCGCGGCCTCGACCTCGCGCGGCGTCACGTTTGCGCCGCCGGTCTTGATGAGTTCGCCGAGACGCCCGCGGAAGAACAGGTTGCCCTCCGCATCGAAGAAGCCGCTGTCGCCTGTGTGGTAGAAGCCGTCCGCGTCGAAGGTGTCGCCGCGCTCGCGCTTTGCGAGGCCGAGCATCAGCGATGCGCCGCGCACGCAGATCTCGCCGAGCTCGCCGGACCCGAGCCGCTCGCCTGTTAGGGGATCGACCAGCTTGTGCTCGATGCCGGGCAGCGCGCGCCCGAACGAGCCGCGCAGCCGCTCCGGCAAATCTTCGTCGACTCGCCCGAGCGTGTGCGGCCCGAGCGTCTCCGTCATGCCGAGCCCGGTCGGGCGCAGCCCGGGGTCGAGCGCGCGCCGCGCTGCCGGAATCAACTCGTGGAGCGAGCCGCTGCGCAGCGAACTCAGATCGCGCACGGCGAAATCCGGGTGCTGCGCGAGCGCGCTTCCATAATGAGGCCAGCCCGCGACGACAGTCACGCGCTCGCGCTCGAGCATCGCGAGCGTGGTGCCCGGCTCGAAGGCTTCTTCCGTGAGCAGCGCCGCGCCCACGTGCATCGAGCAGAGCAGTGAGAAGGCGAGACCGCCGACCCAGAAAAACGGCATCGGCGAGTAGATGCGGTCGTCTACGCGCAGGTCGCGCAGGGCGACGAGGTTCGCGGTGTGGCGCAGCACCGAGCCGTGCGTGTGAAGCGCGCCCTTCGGTTCAGCTGTGCTGCCGGAGGTATAGACGAGCACCAGCGGGTCGGCGGGCGACACCTCGCGCTCGATCTCGTCGAGCAGCGCGTCTTCGAGGCTCGCGCCGAGGGCTTCGAGCGCGGCGGCGCCGCCGAGCGTCCAAGCGCGCTCGCCGCCCGCGCTCTCCCAGACGCGCACTTCGCGCAGGTACGGCAGCGCGCGCACACGCAGCGGCGAGCCGCGCTGCGCAGCGAGCTCGGGTGCCGCGCGCTCGAGCCGCTCGAGATAATCATTGTTCAGATGCCGCGCGGTGCTGAGCAAGAGCGCGACATCCGCATGCCGCAGCGCGAACGCGAGTTCGCGCGCCTGCGAGAACGTGTTGATCGGCACCACCAGCGCGCCAATGCGCGCCGCCGCGAGCCAGGCGAGCACCCAGTCGGGCCCGTTCGGCAGCAGCACGCCCACGCGCGTGCCCTTGCCGACCCCGCTCGCGACGAGGCCCTTCGCGATGCGGCGCGAGCGCGCATCGGCCTCGCGGTCACTGAGCGCGCGCCCCTCGTGCATGAGCAGGGGTCTCTCGCCGAAGCGTCCGGCGAGATCGCGAGCGAACGCGCCGGCCGTGGCGGCTGGCGGCGCATGGTTTGGGATGCTCGGCAACTGAGCCTCCGTGGAAGGAGCAGTGTCACCCAAGCCGATGCCGCGCTTCAACGCGCGCGAGCGCCCGTGATAGCGTGCGTAGTCGAGCGAATCAGCGGCGGCGCGCGGCGCCGCCCGCTGCATCCGCAAAGCACGGAGTCCGAAGGAGCACCTCCGAAATGACCATCGACGTGCTGGATACGACGGATGTCGACCGCTGGATCGGCGTGCCCCTCGGCGGCGGCGAACTCAAGGACCCGATCGCGCCAAACGATATTCGCCGCTGGGCGCAGGGCATGCAGAACCCGAATCCTTTGTACTTCGACGAGCATTACGCCGCCGCGAGCCGCTTCGGCCGCCTGGTCGCGCCGCTCTCGTTCGCGGTTTGCACCGACGATTCGCACGGCGCCGCGCCCGCGATTCAGGGCACGATCAAGGGCACGCACATGCTCTTCGGCGGCGACGAGTGGTGGTTCTTTGGCCCGCGCATCTATCCGGGCGACACGTTCCGCCAAGCGCGCATGCTGTTCGATTACAAGGTCACGCAGACGAAGTTCGCCGGCCCGACGATGTTCTCGCGCGGCGACACCAGTTATGTGAACGGCCGCGGCGAGATCGTCTGCAAGCAGCGCTCGACCTCGATTCGCTATCGCGCCGAGCAGGCCCGCGAGCGCGCGCAGTTCATGAGCGACCGCGAACGCAGCTGGAGCGACGCCGAAGTCCAAGAGATCGAGAAGCAGAAGTTCGAGTACTACGCCTCGTTCCTCGATCTCGGACACGGCAAACGCCTGTTCGTTGCGAAGGGCGACAAACTGCCGACGCGCCCGATCGGCCCGCACACCCTCATGAGCTTCACCAGCGAGTGGCGCGCGTTCCTGATGAGCATCTGGGGCTCGTTCGGCGAAACCGGCGGGCCGACTTCGCTCTGGCGCGCGGGCTGGCTGCCGGAAATGAGCCGCGACCTCGAGGGCGCCAAGCTCGACCCCGCTTATGCCGACGGCCTGTATCACGGGCCGTCGCGCGGACACGTGCAGGAACGCTACGCCCAAGTGATCGGCATGCCGCGCGGTTACGGCTACGGCGCGTCGATGGGCGCGTGGATTCTCGACTACCTCGCGAACTGGGCCGGTGAACACGCCGAGGTGTTGCACAGCAAGATGTCGTTCCGCTCTCCCGCTCTCACGGGCGACGTCACCTTCCTGAACGGCGAAGTCGCGGAGATCGCCGAGGACCGCCGCAGCGGCCGTGCGATCGCGACGCTGCGCGTGGTGATGACCAACCAACGCGACGAAGTGATGGCGAGCGGGGACGCCGAGATCCAGCTCCCGGCGGCGGAATGAGCGGCGCGCTCGCGGGCAAGGTTGCGCTTGTTACGGGCGGCGCGCGCGGGATCGGGCGCGGCATCGCGCTGGCGCTCGCCGAGGCGGGCGCGGACGTCGCGATCGCCGACGCGCACCCCGCGCCGTTTCGCGGCGAGCGGTACTACCGCCTGCGCGAGCGCGTTTCGGGCGCGGAGGAGGAGACGTCCACCGAGCAGGCCGTGCGCGCGCTCGGGCGGCGCGCGTTCGCGGTCGAGGTGGACGTTGCGGTCGCAGAGGCGGTGTAGCGCGCAGCTGCGCGAGTCGCGCAGGAGTTCGGCGCGATCGACGTGCTCGTCAACAACGCGGGAATCGTCAATAACATCGCCCGCATCGCGGACATGCGGCCCGAGGCGTGGGAGCGCGAGCTGCGCGTGAACCTGAGCGGCGCGTTCCATTGCGTGCAGGCGTTCGTACCCGCGATGGCGGCGCGCGGGTGGGGGCGCGTCATCAACATTGCCTCGGTAGCGGCGCGGCTGCCGAGCTCGGGTCAGCCCGCGTACTCCGCGAGCAAGGCTGGGCTCGTGGCGTTCACGCAATCGGTGGCCCAGGAGTTCGGGCCAGGCGGCGTCACCGCCAACGCCGTAATGCCTGGCTTGATCGCGACGCCGCTGGTGCTCTCGATGCCCGAGGCGCTGCGCGCCCGCTCGATTGCGCAAACGCCCGTGAAGCGGCTCGGCTTGCCCGCCGATATCGGCGCGCTCGTCGCGTTCCTCGCGTCGCCCGCGGCGGGCTTCATCACCGCGACTGCGATTCCGTGCGACGGCGGTTTGTTGGGGGCGCCAACGGGCGGGCTGGATGGGTGAGAGCAGCGCGGGCAGGGATCTCTCGCTCGCGCTCCAGCCCGATGCTTCGCGCCTCACGCTGCCGCGTTTTCTCGACGACGTTGCCGCGCGCCACGGCCCGCGCGTTGCGCTGCGCTTCGAGGGGCGCGATCTCACGTACGCGCAGTTGCGCGATGAGGCACGCGCGGTCGCGCGCGGGCTGCTCGCCGCGCGTGTCGCGCGAGGCGAGCACGTTGCAGTGCTATTCGCGAATCGCCCCGAGTGGGCGATCGCCGCGTTCGGCGCAGCGCTCGCCGGCGCGCTGGTCGTGCCCGTGAGCACGTTCGCAACGCCCGAAGAGCGCGCGTACATCCTCGAGCACAGCGATGCCGCGGTGCTGCTCCATCAGCGCACACTGCTCGGCCGCGATTTCGCAGCGGAGCTCGCTGCGAGGCCGCGCCCGCCGCGGCTGCGGCTGGTCACTTGTTGGTGCGATGAAGCGTTCCCGCACAGCGCGCGCGCGGGAGACGCGTACGACGACCTCGACGCGCGCATCGACGCGCTCGCCGCATCGATCTCGCCCGCCGATCCTGGGCTGCTGATCTACACGTCCGGCACCACCGCGCGACCGAAAGGCGTGCTCCACTGGCAGCAAGCGCCCGTGATCCAGAGCTGGCGCTTCGCCGAGTTGATGGACCTGACCGCGAGCGACCGCGTCTTCACGGCGCAGCCGTTTTTCTGGACCGCTGGCATCGCCATGTCGCTGGGCGCGACGCTTGCGGCGGGCGCGACGTTGCTGCTTCAGGAAGCGTTCGAGCCTGGCGCGGCGCTCGCGCTGATCGAACGCGAGCGCGCGACCACTGTGCACGCCTGGCCGCACCAAGAGAAGTCGATGGCCGAGCATCCCGATGCGCCGCGGCGCGACCTCGGCAGCTTGCGCAAGGTCGAGTTCACGAGCCCGCTCGCAAAGCTCGTCCCGCTCGCGCGCGACGAGTGGGGCAGTTACGGCTCCTACGGCACCACCGAAACCTTCACGCTCGCGACCGCCTTCCCTGCGCGTGCCCCCGCGGAACTCCGTCACGCCTCGCACGGCCCGCCGCTCGCTGGCACCGAGGTGCGCATCGTCGAGCCGCTCAGCGGCGCAGCGCTCGCAGCCGGCGACCACGGCGAGATCGCGCTGCGCGGCGCGACCCTGATGCTCGGCTACTGGAAGCGGCCGCGCGAGGAATGCTTCGACGCCGACGGCTTCCATCACACGGGCGATGCGGGTTGGTTCGACGCGGAGGGCCGCCTGCATTGGCGCGGGCGCCTAACAGGCCTGATCAAGACCGGCGGCGCAAACGTCTCGCCGCTCGAAGTCGAAGAGGCGATGGCTACCTACCCGGGGATCGAATCCGCCCACGCGATCGGCGTGCCGCACCCAACCCTCGGCGAGGCAGTCGTCCTGTGCGTCGTGCTCGGCGAGCACACGCGCGCGAGTGACGTCGACACCAGCGCGGTGCGCGAGTTCCTGCGCGCGCGCCTCGCCGCCTACAAGCTCCCGCGCGCCATGCTCGCCTTCGACGCGAAGGACGTCCCGTTCACGGGCTCGCAAAAGATCGCGCTTGCGCCGCTGCGGGAGCGTGCGCTCGCGCGGCTCGCCGAGGAGGGCCTCGAGATCGCCGGGCATCGCTACCGCGAGGGAGGCTGACTTCTCGCTGGACTCGCGCGGTCTCGCTGGGCACCATCGCCGCACGGATGCCCGACGACATCTCCACCGCCCGGCTCCTCACGCTCGTCTTCACGGACCTCGAGGACTCGACGGCGCTGAACGAGGCGCGCGGCGACGCGCAGGCCGGCGCGCTGGTCGCGCGGCATCGGCATCACATCGAGCGGCTGGCCGCCGAGTGGCAGGGGCGCATCGTCGACTTCGCGGGCGACGGCTGCTTTCTCACCTTCGAGGCCTCGAGCGCGGCGGTGCAGTTCGCGTTGCAGCTTCAGGAAGCGCACGCCGAGGAGCCCGCGCTGCCGCGCGTGCGCGTCGGTGTGCACATGGGGGAGGTCACGGAGCTGTTACGGAACGACGGGGCGCGCCGCGTGGAGGGGCTCGCGGTGAATCTGGCCGCGCGCGTGAATGCGCTCGCGCGGCCGGGGCAGGTGCTGCTCTCGGCTTCAGTCGCGGCCTCGGCGCGGCAACGGGTCGGCGCGGAGTTATGGGGTCGGGCGCTGCGCTGGCAGGCGCACGGGGCTCATCAGGTGAAGGGCGCGAGCGAGCCGCTCGAGGTCGTCGAGGTCGGGCTCGTGGGCACGGCGCCGTTCGCGCCGCCGGTGACCGGCGAGAAGGCGCAAACCGCGGGGACTGCGCGGCGCGGGCTCGCAGCGGCGGCATTCGCTGCGTTGCTGATCGCGGGCAGCGCTTGGTTTCTGCTGCGCGGGTCGGGGGAGCCCGCTCCCGCTGCGCTGCCGCCGATCCGCTCGCTCGCGGTGCTGCCGCTCGACAATCTCTCGGGCGACCCCGAGCAGACGTATTTCGCCGACGGCATGACCGAGACGCTGATCGCGGAGCTCGCGAAGTTGCCGGGCGTGCGCGTGGTCTCGCGCACCTCGGTGATGCGGTACCGAGACACGCAGAAGGCGCTCCGAGAGATTGCGCGCGAGCTGAACGTCGAGGGCGTGATCGAGGGTTCGGTGATGCGCGCAGGCGATCGAGTGCGCATCACGGCGCAGCTGATCGACGCGCGCAGCGATGAGCATGTCTGGGCCGAGCAGTACGACCGCGAGCTCGCGCGCGTACTCGAGATCCAGAGCGAGGTGGCGCGCGCGGTGGCGGGCCGCGTGAAGCTGGCACTCACGCCCCGACAAGTCGCGAGCCTCGCGCCGCCGGCTCCGCTGGATCCGCGCGCGCAGGACGCCTACTTCCGCGGGCTCGCCCAGCGCAGCCTCGGGACGCTCCAAGGCGCCGAGCGCTCGATCGCCCTGTTCGAGGATGCGATCCGGATCGCGCCGGACTACGCGCCCGCGCACGCCGCGCTGAGCACGTCGCACAGCTTCCTCGGTTCCTGGTTTGGTCCCGCTCACGCCGGGGGCGAGGTTTCGAAGGCGCGAGCGGCCGCGTCGCGAGCGCTCGCGCTCGACGACAATCTCGGGGACGGACATGCAGCGCTCGGGCGAGTGCTCTTCTTCTTCGACTGGGATTGGGCGGCCGCCGAGCGCGAGTATCGACGCGCCCTCGAGCTCCCGAGCAGCGAGGGCCCGAT
>JANNDT010000305.1:0-17585 GCA_031387905.1 Deltaproteobacteria bacterium | reverse complement strand
CGCGCGCGGTCGGCGCCGTCGCCCACGAATACGAACTCGACGCTCGGGTCGGCGAGCCGCTCTGCGGCCTCGAGCACCGTAACAAGCCCGTGCGCGAGGCCGAGCGTGCCGACGTAGCCGACGCGGAAGGCGCCGCCGATGCCGTGGCGAGCCAACAAGTCCGGCGCCGCGGGGCGTGGCCGCCAGGCGTCGCCGTCGATCCCGTTGTAGACGAGCTCGATGCGGCTCTCAGGCACTCCCCGCGCCGCCACGTGCCGCGCGAAGGCGCGCGTCACCACCACGACGCCGCGCGCGCGCCGGTAGAGCCAGCGCTCGAGCGCTTCGAGTGCGCGCACCGCCAGCGAGCCGCGCCGGAGTTGCCCGAGCGCGACGATCGACTCGGGCCAGAGGTCGCGCACTTCGAGCACGAACGGCCGCCGCTTCAGTGCGCCGACGACTGCGCCCGCGATGCCGCAGAAGAACTGCGGGCTGGTGGCGACGACCACGTCGGGCCGCTCCGCGCGAAACGAGGCCAGCACCGAGGTGAGCATGAAGCCAAGGTAGTTCGCGGTGCGGCGCAGGAAGCCTTCGTTCGCGGTCAGGTACATCCAGGTGCGCAGTACGCGCACGCCATCGAGCCATTCCTCTTGGAGGAAACGGTTCTCGTAGCCTGCGAAGAGCTGGCCGCGCGGATGATTGGGCACGCCCGTAATTACCGTGACGGCATGCCCGGCTCTCACCCACGCGCGCGCGTGCTCGTGCACCCGATTCGCCGGAGCATTCACCTCCGGCGGGTAGTAGTGCGTGAGGAACAGGATCTTCACCGTGCTCCGATCCCCTCGACCCCGCGTGAATCTGCCCGCTTCTAGAAGAGCGTGTAGATGAACGGCGCGACTGCCGAGCCCTGCGTGAAGACGATCAGCGCGGACAGCAGAAAGAGCGTCACGATGATCGGCGCGAGCCACCACTTCTTGCGCTCGCGCATGAAAAGCCAAAGTTCCGAGAGCAGCGAACCCATGGTTTTACTCCAGAGTCAATGCGATGAGGTTCAGTCCAGCGCGAAGCGATCGCGCCAATCGAAGTCTTCGACCAGCTCGGGCTGATCGGCCTTGCGCAGAATCTGGTTGCCGAGCACCAGCACGTCCAGGTTCGTGCGCATGAAGCACAGGTAGGCGTCGTCGGGCGTGCACACGATCGGCTCGCCGCGCACGTTGAAGCTGGTGTTGATGAGCACCGGGCAGCCGGTGCGCTTGTCCACGGCTTTCAGCAAGTCGTAGAACTCGGCGTGCTGCTCGCGCCGCACGGTCTGCAAGCGCGCCGAGCCGTCGACGTGCGTGATCGCCGGGAGCGCGCTCGTGTAACGCGTTACTGGGCCGCTCTCGAGCTGCACTTGTTGGGCTTCGAGGTTCTTTACTTGGCACACCAGCAGCATGTACGGGCTGTCGCGGTCGATGTCGAACCAGTCCGAAGCTTTTTCTGCGAGGCAGGCCGGCGCGAACGGCCGGAAGCTCTCGCGGAACTTGACCTTCAGGTTCACGCGCGACCAGTTCTCACGGTTGCGCGGGTCGGCGAGAATCGAGCGGGCGCCGAGTGAGCGCGGGCCCCATTCCATGCGCCCTTGGAACCAGCCGACCACGGCCTGCTCCTCATCGATTGCGCGCGCCGTCTCGCGGATCATGTCCTCGCGCGCATAGGTCTTGTACGGCGCGCCGCGCTTCTCGAGGAACTTGCGGATCGTCTCGTCGTCGTAGCTCGGCCCCCAGAACGCGTGCTCCATCTTGAACTTGCGCGGGCGTTTCAGCACCGCGTGCTCGGCGAACAGCGCAGCGCCGAGCGCGCCGCCCGCGTCGCCCGCCGCGGGCTGGATCCACAGGTCGTCGAAGATGCCCGCGCGCATCAGGTGGCCGTTCGCCACACAGTTGAGCGCGACGCCGCCCGCGAGCACGAGGTTCTTCATGCCGGTCTTCTTGCGCAGATCGCGCGCCATCCGCAGCACGATCTCTTCGGTGACTTACTGGATGCTCGCCGCCACGTCCCAGTGAAACTCTTCCATCTTCGATTCGGGGTCGCGCTTCGGGCGGCCCATCGCCTCGTCGAAACGCTTGTTGGTCATGGTGAGGCCGTAATCGAAGGCGAAGTACTTCATGTCGAGCTTGAACGAGCCGTCTTCGCGGATGTCGACGAAGTGGCGCTTGATCAGCTCGGCGTAGCGGGGCTGCCCGTACGGCGCCGCGCCCATCACCTTGTACTCGGCGCTGTTCACCTTGAAGCCCAAATAATAAGTCAAGGCGCTGTAGAGCAGCCCGACCGAATGCGGGAAGCGGATCTCGTGGAGCAGTTCCATCGCGTTGCCGCGTCCGACGCCAGCCGTGGTGGTCGCCCATTCGCCCACGCCGTCGAGCGTGAGGATCGCCGCTTCTTCGTACGGCGAGGGGTAGAACGCCGAAGCCGCGTGGCTCTGATGGTGCTCCGCGAACAGAATCTTTCCCTCGTAGCCGAGCGCCGTCTTCAGCGCTTTCGGGACCAGCAGCTTCTCCTTCAGCCAGACGGGAATCGCCTTGGTGAACGAAGGCAGCGAGCGCGGGAAGGTCGCCAAATAGGTGGTGACGATGCGTTCGAACTTGAGCAGCGGTTTGTCGTAGAACACGACGTAGTCGAGATCGGCGAGGCGCAGGCCTGTTTCTTCGAGGCAGTAACTCACCGCTCGCGCTGGCACGCTCTCGTCGTGGCGCACGCGCGTGAAGCGCTCCTCGTGCGCTGCGGCTTTGAGTTCGCCATCGACGAGCAACGCTGCGGCGGCGTCGTGGTAGAAGCAGGAGAGGCCGAGGATTTTCACGGGCAACCTCTAGAAGAGACGCTTCGCGCGTTCGAGATCCGGGTTCGTCACGCTGTCGGCGGGGTTCCAGGCGCTGCCCGCCGCGCGCATTGACCGCTTGTTCAGGAGATCTTGCCGCAGCGCGCTCATCACCAGCGCAACCGGTCCGATCGCGACGACGTACGCGACGACCAGGATGATTAGGGTCTGCACCTCGCCGAAGGCGCCGGCGATTTCGAGCCAGCCCGTGCGCGTGCGCGCGAGGAAGGAAGTCTGCGTGTCGCTCATGCTCGCTCCAGTTCGCGGGCGAGTGCGGCCGCGATCCGCACGGCCGCGTGGCCGTCCCACAGCGCTGGCACGCGCCCGTGCTTGCGCTCGCCAGCGAGCAGCTTCCAGGCTTCTGCGCGAATCACGCTGGGATCGGTGCCGGCCAGCACGTTCGTTCCCTCCGTCACCGTAATCGGCCGCTCCGTGTTGTCGCGCAGCGTGAGGCACGGGACGCCGAGCGCGGTGGTCTCTTCCTGCACGCCCCCCGAGTCGGTGAGCACGAAGCGCGCATCGGCCATCAGCGCG
Organism: Deltaproteobacteria bacterium; assembly: GCA_031387905.1. GTDB lineage: Bacteria > Myxococcota_A > UBA9160 > UBA9160 > UBA6930 > VGRF01. The sequence continues at coordinate 14,218 of JANNDT010000305.1, read as the reverse complement.
AGGAAGTCGAGGTAGCCGAGTGGTTCAGTCGTCATCAGGCGCGGCGCGCGGCCACCGAGCCGCTGCTCGATCACGGCGCGCGTGCGCGGGTGAACCGGGAACACAACCGGCAGCTCGCGGTGCAGCTCCTCGAACACTCGGAACAGCGCAGCGAGTTGCGCCGGATCATCGACGTTGCTCGGGCGGTGCAGCGTGAGCGCCACGTATTCGCCCGCGCGCAGGCCGAGACGCGCGAGGGTCCCTTGCGCGCGTGCGCGCACCAGGTTCGCGCGCAGCGTGTCGATCATGACGTTGCCGACGAAGTGGATGCGCGCCGGGTCGACGCCTTCGCGCAAGAGGTTCTCGCGGCCCGCGGGCTCGCTCACGAACAGCCAATCCGAGATCACGTCAGTCATGAGGCGGTTGATCTCTTCCGGCATCGAGCGATCTCCGGAGCGCAGCCCGGCCTCGACGTGGGCGATGCGCACGCCGAGCTTCGAAGCGGCGAGCGCGGCCGCGAGGGTCGAGTTGACGTCTCCCACAACGATCAGCACGTCGGGTTTCTGGGCGATCAGGATCGGCTCGATCTGGCGCAGCACCTCGGCCGTCATGGCCGCGTGGGAGCCCGAGCCGACCCCAAGGTTGACGTCGGGCGCCGCGATTCCGAGTTCGCGGAAGAAGCTCTCGGACATCGCCTCGTCGTAGTGCTGGCCGGTGTGCACGAGGAAGCAGTCGAAGCGGCCGGCATCGCCGAGCGCGCGCAGAAGCGGCGCGACCTTCATGAAGTTCGGCCGCGCTCCCGCGACCGCGACCACACGAAAGCGCCGGTTGCTCTGCATCACGCTGACGCGACCTCGAACGAGTGAGTCCCGCAGGGCGGGAAGACGTGGCGCGGCTTTGAGTCGCCCCGTGGGGGAATCGAGCGCCCTGTCTTAGGAGCCCCGGATGAATCGGCCAATCGCAGTCCAGCGTAAAGAGCAGTTCGCCAACGGAAGCTCTCTTCCTCCCGGTACTTCGGTGCCCTTCGTGGGAATTCATTTACACACAACCTACTCTGCCCCGCCTGAACCACCGAAAACTCCCACACAGCGAAGAAGCAGCGTTCCGTTTCGGCAGGTTCGTGCACTCACGCAGCATGCGGGCCGAGGCTCGCCGGGAGCATGTGGTTTGGCCGGTTCGTCCAGAGTTCTGATCATCGACGACGACATCGGGGTCCGCGAGTACCTCGCGGCCCTGCTCGGTCGCTATGGCCACGCCGTCTTCACGGCCGCCAGTGGTGAAGAGGCGCTCGCCGGCCTCACGGATTCGCGCCCGGATCTGGTCACGCTCGACGTCGTGCTGGAAGGTATGGACGGGATCGAGACGCTGCGGCGGTTGAAGAAGCGCCTGCCCGATGTGCCGGTCGTGATGATTTCTGGTCACGGCCACGCCCGCACGATCGTCGAGGCGATGCAGCTCGGCGCGGCGGACTTTCTGCGCAAGCCGTTCGAGGTCGAGGAGCTGCAGCTCGCCTTTCAGAAGGCGCTCGAGACGCGCGCGCTCCGCAAAGAAGTCGAGGAATTGCGCAGCCAGGTGACGGGCGGATCCGGCGATCTGCTGCTCGGCTCGGACGACGGCCGCATGCGCGAAGTGCGCGAGACGATCGAACAGGTCGCCGACACCGACATCACCGTGTTGATTCGCGGTGAGAGCGGCACCGGCAAGGAACTCGTCGCGCGCACGCTGCACCGCATGTCGGAGCGCCGCGACAAGCCGTTCGTGAAGGTGAACTGCGCAGCGCTGCCCTCGGAGCTGCTCGAGAGCGAACTGTTCGGCTTCGAGAAGGGCGCCTTCACAGGCGCGCAGCGCCGCAAGCTCGGCAAGTTCGAGTTCGCGAACGGCGGCACGATCTTCCTCGACGAGATCGCCGAGATGAGTCCGGCGCTGCAAGCGAAGTTGTTACAGGTGCTGCAGGACGGCGAGTTCTCTCGGCTCGGCGGCGAGCGCGACGTGCAGGTCGATACGCGCGTGCTCGCGGCGACCAACCGCAACCTCGAAGACGCGGTGAAAAAGCAGGAGTTTCGAGAAGACCTCTTCTACCGCCTGAACGTCGTGACCGTGACGCTGCCGCCGCTGCGCGAACGCGGCGGCGCCGTTCCGTTCCTGATCGATCACTTCCTGCGCAAGTTCGCTCGCGAGTACAAGAAGGAAGAGAAGCCACTCTCGCCCGAGGCCGTCACGGCGCTCACCGCCTACCCGTGGCCGGGCAACGTTCGCGAACTCGAGAACATGCTGCGCCGCATCGTCGTGCTCGGCGGCGAGCAATCGGTGCTGCAGGAACTCGCGGCCGGCACCAAGCGCGGGTTCGAGCGACTAGGGGAATTGCCCGATCCCGAAATGTTCACGCCCGAGCCCGGCGCGGGCGGCAAGCTGGACCTCAAGGCGATCGCGAAACGGGCGGCCGCGGTGGCCGAGAAGCGCGTGATCGCGCGCGTACTCGAGCAGACCCGCTGGAACCGCAAGGCAGCCGCCGCGCGGCTGCAGATCAGTTACAAGGCGCTCTTGTACAAGATGAAAGACTCGGGGCTCACAGATGTGCGGTGAGGAAGGTGAAATCGTGACGCAGGAAATTGCGATTCGGGAACATGGTGGACGCGGGAGTGCGTTGTTGCTGGCGGCGTGCCTGCTGGCGTTTTCGCTCGCGGGCTGCAGCAGCACGCGCGTTCAGTTGCCGCCGCAGGATGCGCCGCCTGCTGGCCCGTACATGATCGGCGAGGGCGATCTGCTCGCTGTGCGCGTGTGGAAGAACCAAGAGCTGTCGGTGGAAGTTCCGGTGCGACCCGACGGCATGATCTCGGTGCCGCTCGTGAACGACGTAAAGGCAGCTGGCCTGACGACGGATCAGCTGAGGACGGACATCGCGACGAGGCTGAGCGAGTTCATTACGGCGCCTGACGTCACGGTGGTGGTGCTGCGCGCGGACAGCAAGCGCGTGTGGGTGCTCGGTGAAGTCGCGCGGCCGGGCCCGGTGCAGCTCGCAAGCCAGCTCTACATAATCGATGCGCTCTCCGCCGCCGGCGGCTTCTCGCCATTCGCCGATGACGACGACATCCGCATCATCCGGCGCGGAGCGGACGGCCAGGAGCTCGAGTTCGAGTTCGACTACAGCGCCTACGTCCGCGGCCGCGCGCCCGGCACGAACATCGCGCTCCAGCCAGGCGACACGATCGTCGTGCCGAAGTGACTGGCGGAAGAAAGAGCCGGGCAGTGCGCCCCCTGCTGCTAGCCCTCGCCGCGCTTCCGCTGCTGGCGGCACAGGCTCGCGCGGGCGACGTCGTGCTCGGCGCCAAGACCGAAGTCTGGTTCGACGACAACGTCTACGGTTCGTCCTCCGGCGAGATTTCCGATTTCACGCTGGACATCGCACCGACGCTCGAGGTTTCCGAACGCTGGAAAACGCTGAAGGGCTCGCTCTTCGTGAAGCCGACGTACGAGTTGTACTTCGATGAGCAGAACCTGCGCGGCTTCAATTACGACGCCAACGGCGCGCTCGAGTGGACGCCTTCCGCGACGACGACCTTCTCGCTGTCCGACACCTTCGGGCGCTATCGGAACCTGCGCGGGTTCAACCCCGCCGTCGGCTCGCAGCCGGCGGTGCTGGCGGGGCGCGAGAGTTTCACGCGGAACGTCGTGCAGCTCGTTGCTTCTCATCGCCCGAGCGCCAGGGGAACTCTTCAGCTGAGCGCGTCGCACGGGCTGTTCGATTTCACCCGAGGGACGCGCCCGGACCAGCAGAACAGCTCGGGCGCGCTCCAGTACTCGTACATGGTCACCGAGCGCGCGCGCCTGGGCGGCGTCGCGTCGTTTGCTCGCCAATCGTTCGACTACGCGAGCGGACTCGAGAGCCACACCGACTATGTCAACGCTTCGTTCACGCTGAACTTCGTCCCGGTAGAGACGTTCCTGTTCCGCGCCTCGGCGGGCCCGACCCTTGTGCGGCAGCCCGGCCAGCCGCAGGCGTTGCCGAACTTCGTCCGCGCAAATGTGATTCGACGTGACGGCGCGGGAAATCCGCTGGTCGGGGTGGTCGGTTCTTGTCCGCTGCTCCCGAACGGAGATTCGTTCGATGGGCCTGGTTGTCTGTTCGTCGGCTTCCCGTTTCCGAACTTCCTACGTCTGCTCGATCCGGTTCCGCTGATCGGCACGCTACCCGTGGCGGACCGCAACAACTGGACGTACTTCGCCGATGTCGCGCTCGAGAAGGAGTGGGAGCACTCCTCCGTCGAGTTCTCGTACCGGAGGGATCAGGGTTCGAGCTCGGCGATCGGCTACAGCACGATCGCGGACACGCTGGAGCTGCGAACCCGCTACGACTTCTTCCGCGTGTTCTCGATTACGGCCTGGTTGAGTTGGGAGAATCGCCAACAGACCCAAACGCTGGTGGCGTCGCAGTTCCTGACAGTGCTGGGCACATTGCCTGGCACGCCGACGATGCCGGCAGTCAACAACCTCGTGCCGGTCGGGCTCGTCGCGAGTCCATTCAAAACGCCAGCCGAGAAGATCGAATCGCTGAGCGCGAGCGTTGGCGGTCTGTATGCGCTCAGCGAGCGGACCAACCTGAGCGCGACGATCGCGTGGACGGACCAAAACGCGACCCAAGGCTCCGGCTTCGGCGACATGGGGCGCTTCTTCTGCGTACTCGGCTTCAACTTCGCGTTCGAGCCGTTCCGCTGGTGATCAGGAGATAACGATGGATCTCGAACAGGGTTTTCAGGTCGATGATCTGCGCGGGCTACTGCGCAGGCGTGGCTTCGCCATGGGCACGATTCTGGGCGGCACGCTGCTGCTCTTCGTGCTGATCGCGGGCTGGCTGCCGAACGAGTACCTCGCGGCGACCACGCTCTTGATCGAGCCGCAGACGATCTCCGAAAAGCTCGTCGAACCGGGTGTCCCCGGGGCCGACATCAACAACCGGCTGCACCTGCTCCAGATGCAGATCCTGTCGCGCGGGCGGCTCTCGGACGTGATCGATGACCTGCGTGTCTACCCGGAGCTCGACGACGAGATGACACGCGCCGAGGTGATCGAGTACATGCGCGAGCAAATCAGCCTCGTGCCGGTGCTGCCAGAGCTGGCGACGGAAGCGCGCGCGCAGGCGGGCGTGCGGTCTGGCGACGTCGTCATCAACACCTTCCAGCTCCGCTTCCAGCACCGTTCGGCGAGAGTTGCAGCGGACGTCGCGAACCGGCTCGCCAACAGCTTCATCGAGGAGCACTTGCGCGAGCGCACACAGGTCTCGGGCGACACCGCGGAGTTCATCCAGGAAGAGCTGCGTCGCCTGATTGCCGAGATTGCGCGCGTCGAGAAGGAGATCGCGGACGTCAAGACTGCGAACTCGGGCACGCTGCCTGAAGACTTCGACGCGAACCAACGCTCGCACGAGCGCCTAGTAGACAACTTGCGCGAGGTGCAACGCGAACTCTCGATCGCCTCGAGCGACGCGGCCTTCTACAAACAGCAGACCCTGCAGGGCGGGGGCGAAGACATGTACGGCGGGGGCTTCATTACGCCGCGCCGCCGGCTCGACATGCTCGAGGTGCAGCTCTCCGAGTACCAATCGCGTGGCTTCACCGCCAAGCACCCCGACATTGTTGCGACTCTGGGCGAGATCGAGCGCATCAAGGAGGATCTCACCGCGGGCGCCGAAGACCCCGACAACCTCTCGTTCGCGCAGCAGAACGCTCGCGCCGAGATGCAGCGCGCGTCGCTGCGCGTGCAAGCGGGGCAGGACGAGCAGGACCGGCTTCGCAAGCAACTCGAGTTCATCGAGCAGCGCATGGGGAAGACGCCGAGGGTCGCCGAGCAACTCGGTGGCCTCGAGCGCGAACACGAGCACCTGTTCGACTCTTATCAGGAGTACTCGAAGAAACGCCTCGAGGCAGGCGTCGCGGCGGACATGGAATCGCGCCAGAAGGGCGAGAAGTTCCGGGTGCTCGAGCAGGCGGTTCCGCCGCCGGACGCGTCGGCTCCTAATCGGCCGCTGCTGCTCGCGCTCGGGCTTCTGCTCGGGCTCGCGCTGGCCGGCGCTTACGGGCTCGCGGCGGAGGCGCTCGACCCGTCCTTCCACGCGCCGCGCAAGCTCCAGGAACGCTTCGGCATTCCTGTGCTCGCGGCGATTCCCTCGGTGCTGTTGGCGTCCGACCTCGCCGCGCGCCGCTCGCGCAGGATTCGCAGCGCGATCTTCGCCAGCGTCGCGACGGTCGGAGTCCTGGCTGCGTCCGCTGCCGGCTATTGGTGGCAGGGCATGCGCGGGGCGGCCACTGGCGCTCCGCCTCAGCAACAAGAGCAGCGAGCCGGCTGAGCATGTACCACGCCCATTACGGACTCCTGCGCAGCCCGTTCGAGATGACGCCCGACCCGGCGTTTCTCGTGCTCGGCGACGCGCACCGCGAAGGCCTCGCGACGCTCGTCTATGGCGTGCAGGCGCGGAAGGGGTTCGTGCTGCTCACCGGCGAGGTGGGAACGGGCAAGACGACGCTGTTGCACGCGCTGCTCGCCCAGCTCGACCGGAACACGCTGGCGGCGTTCATCTTCAACCCGCGCCTCGAGCCGCTCGACTTCTTTCGCATGCTGTTCGACGAACTCGGCATCGAGAAGCCGTGCGCGACGAAGGCGGAGTTTCTGATCGAACTGAACCGCTTCCTGATCGCGCGCCTCGCGCAGGATCTCCCGACGCTGCTGATCATCGACGAGGCGCAGAACCTCTCGGCGGAGATGCTCGAGGAAGTGCGGTTGCTTTCGAACCTCGAGACGCCGACTTCGAAGCTGCTTCAGATCATGCTCGTCGGGCAGCCGGAATTGTCCGAGATGCTCGCGCGACCGGAACTTCGCCAGCTGCGCCAGCGCATCGTGCTGCGCCATCGACTACGTCCATTCGACGAGACCGAGACCACGACTTATGTCGAAGCGCGGCTGCGGCTCGCCGGCTTCACCGGCAAGGAACTCTTCAAGCGCGCGGCGCTGCGCGAGCTCTACGCCGTAACAGGTGGCGTGCCGCGGCTCGTGAACATCGTGTGCGACGGCGCGCTGTTGCTCGGTTTCGGCCGCGGCTTGCAAGCGATTGGCGCGGACGCGATTCGAGAGGTCGCGCGCGACCTCGAGCTCGCGTCGCCGCAAGAGCTCGAGAAGCCAGTGGGCGTCTCCGGCTCGGAGAGCGGAGCGTCGACACGTTCGAGCGGATGGTTCAGCTGGCTTCGCCAGCGAACGACAGGGAGAGCCTAATGGGCAAGGTTTACGATGCATTGCGACGCGCGGAGGATCAGCGCTCGCGGCGCGCCCAGGAAGCGGCCGAGAGCGGCGCCGTTACCGGCAGCTTCCCAATTCCGGTCCGCGAAGAGCGTCGCGACGACGCGCCGGTGTTCCAACGCCCGCGCGGTTCCGCCGCGCCGGCCGCGCTCGAGAGCGGCGATTCGCATAACAAACGCCGCATCGTGATGCTGCAACCCGAGTCCGCGGTCGCGGAGCAGTTCCGCTCGCTGCGCGCCCGGCTGGATGCGCTGTCCGCGACGCGCCCGCTGCGCACGATCGCCGTCACGAGCGCGCTGCCCGGCGAGGGCAAGACGATGGCGGCGATCAGTCTCGCGATCGTGAGCGCGATGCAGATCAGCGGCCGAGTCGTGCTCGTCGAGTGCGATATGCGGGAACCGTCGATCGCTGCCGCGCTCGGCCTGCACATGGATGCAGGCTTGACGGAAGTGTTGGCCGACGGCGCGCCGCTCGAGCAAGCGATTCAGCGCGTGTCAGGGACTTCGCTCGACGTGCTCGCCGTTCGCGGCCTTCCGCAGAACCCCTCGGAGCTGCTCGGCTCCGATCGCATGCGAGCGCTGCTCGAAACGCTCGCTGGGCGCTACGAGCGCGTGATTCTCGATCTCCCGCCGACGCTCGGCTTGCCGGACGCGAAGATCGTGAGCGGCCTTTGCGACGGCACGATTTTCGTCGTGCGCGCGAATGAAACCCCGCAGCCCGCCATCGAGGCCGCGCTCGAGGTGCTCGGCCGCGATCGCCTGCTCGGGATCGTGATGAACGACGCCGACATCGTGCCCACGTCTTATGGAAGGTACGAGCCGCGCGCCTAGCGCGGCCCGCGAACCGCCATGAGTGAGGGGCTTTGGGCACTCGCCACGTTCGTTGCTGCGATGGCCGTCGCGGGCCTCGCGACGCCGCTCGTTGCGCGGCTCGCGCTCGCGCTCGACGTGGTCGATCGCCCGAACGAGCGCAAGGTGAGCCGCCGTGGGCGGATGCCGCTGCTCGGCGGCTTGTCGGTCGCGCTCGGCTTCTTCGTCGGCGTCGCTGCGGCGCTGCAGCTGATGCCTCCCACGCCGGGTGTCTCGTCCAGCATCGAGGCATTATTGGTGGGCGGCTTGCTCGTGCTCGCGATCGGCGCGGTAGACGACCGCTGGGGTCTCGGCGCGTGGCCGAAGCTGACCGTGCAGGTCGCGGCCGCCGCGGTCGCGATTCATCACGGGACGCAGATCGACCACGTGACGAACTCGTTCTCCGGCGAGGTCGTGCAGTTCCCGCAGTGGCTCACTTACGCGGTCACCACGATCTGGATCGTGATCGTCACGAACTCGATCAACCTGATCGATGGCCTCGACGGCCTCTGCACTGGCATCTCCGCGATCATCGCCATCACGCTCACCGTGGTCGCGTTCCAAGCGGGGCACGCGCCCGTGGTGGTCGCCGGCCTCGCGCTCTCCGGCGCGCTGCTCGGCTTCTTGCCCTGGAACTTTCCGCCCGCCCGCATTTTTGTCGGCGACACCGGCGCGCTCTTCATCGGCTACTGCCTCGCGATCCTCGCGCTCGAGGGCTATCAGCGCGCCACGCTGATTACGTTCCTCGTGCCGCTTCTGGCGCTCGCGGTTCCGCTGCTCGACACCGGCCTCTCCATCCTGCGGCGCATCCGCGCCGGGAAGGGCGTAATGCAGGCCGACCGCATGCACATGCACCACCGCCTATTGCGCGAATACCACGGCGATCACCGCCCGGCCGTGCTCTCGCTCTACGGCCTGACCGCGTGTTTTTGCCTGATCGCAGTTTCGTTCACGCGCCTCGAAGGCATCGCGAGCCTGCTCTTCTTGGGCGTGGTCGCGCTGCTCACGCTGCGGATTCTCCGGAATCTCGGTTTCGCTTCGATCGAGGAGCCGGGGCCGGCGCCGACTGAGACCGCCGCAATCACTCACGACGAGAAGGAAAACCGGTGAGCGATCGCGTCGCACTGATTACGGGGATCACGGGCCAGGACGGCTCGTACCTGGCGGAGCTGCTGCTCGAGAAGGGCTACGCGGTGCATGGCTTGGTGCGCCGTTCGAGCACCGAGAATTTCGAGCGCATCGCGCACCTCGAAGGCCGCGTCGTGCTCCATCAGGCGGATTTGCTCGACCAGAGTTCGCTGTTCGCGGCGATGGCCGCCGCACGCCCGCGCGAGGTCTACAACCTCGCAGCGCAATCCTTCGTGCCGACCTCGTGGCTGCAGCCCTCGCTGACGGGCGAGTTCACGGCGCTCGGCGTCACGCGCATGCTCGAGGCGCTCAAGCACGTCGACACGAGCATTCGGTTTTATCAGGCCTCGAGCTCCGAGATGTTCGGCAAGGTGCGGGAGACGCCGCAGAACGAGACGACGCCGTTCTACCCGCGCAGCCCGTACGGCGTCGCGAAAGTGTTCGGCCACCACATCACGGTGAACTACCGCGAGAGCTTCGGGTTGTTCGCGGTGTCCGGGATTCTCTTCAACCACGAATCTCCGCGGCGCGGGCGCGAGTTCGTGACGCGCAAAATCAGCGAGACGGTCGCGCGCATCAAGCTCGGGCTCGCGAGCGAACTCGCGCTCGGCAACCTCGATGCGCGCCGCGATTGGGGCTATGCGCCCGAGTACGTCGAGGCGATGTGGCGAATGCTCCAGCAGCCTCTGCCCGAGGACTACGTGATCGGCACCGGCGAGGCGCACTCGCCGCGCGAGTTCGTTGCGATCGCGATGGCGCACGTCGGCCTCGAACCGAAGGACTTCGTGCGCGTCGATCCGCAGTTCCTGCGCCCGGCCGAAGTGGACTTGCTGCTCGCCGACCCGCGCAAAGCGCGCGAGAAGCTCGGCTGGCGAGCGAAGACTACGTTCGCGGATCTCGTGAGAATCATGCTGGAGGCCGATATGGAGGCCCAAGAACGAGCGAGCGGCCGCCGCCGCGGGGGACCCGGAACGCGATGAGCCGGACGGCACTTGTTACGGGCGGCGCCGGCTTCATCGGCAGCCACTTGGTCGATCGGCTGGTGCGGGACGGCTGGCGCGTGCGCGTGCTCGACGACTTGTCGAGCGGCCGCGAGGCGAACCTCGCGCGCTCGCTCGCGCAGATCGAGTTGTTGCGGGGAGACTTGTGCGATGAAGCGATGGCGGCGCGCGCCGTCGCCGGCGTAGAGGTCGTGTTCCACGAGGCTGCGGTGCCTTCGGTGCCGCGCAGCGTCGCGGAACCCGTGCGCACGAATCGCGTCAACGTGACGGGCACGCTCGGGCTGCTCGAGGCCGCGCGCGCTGCGGGCGTGCGCCGCTTCGTGTTCGCGGCCTCGTCGTCCGCATACGGCAACACCGAGAAGTTGCCGAAAGTGGAAGAGATGCCGCCGACCCCGGAGTCGCCCTACGCGCTGCAAAAGCTCGCGGGCGAGGAGTACTGCCGGCTCTACACGCAGCTCTACGGCTTCGAGACGGTTGCGCTCCGCTACTTCAACGTCTTCGGGCCGCGCCAGAACCCCGAGAGCGAATACGCCGCGGTCGTGCCGCGCTTTGTGACCGCGTGCATCGCGGGCCGCTCGCCCGTGATTTACGGCGACGGCGAGCAGACGCGCGATTTCACGTTCGTCGGCGACGCTGTCGAGGCGAACCTGCTCGCCGCGGTGAGCGAGAGAGCCGTCGGCCGCGTGATGAACGTCGCGGGCGGCAAGCGCATCAGCCTGAACGAGTTGTTGCGCTCGATTCAGGAAATCACTGGCACGAAGATCGCGGCGCAGCACGAGCCGGGCCGCGCGGGCGATGTGCGGCACAGCCTCGCGAGCCTCGCGCGCGCGGAGCGACTGCTCGGCTTCCGCCCGCAGACTACGCTGCTCGCCGGGCTGGCCGTCACGATCGAGAGTTATCAGGGAGCGACCGCGTCATGAACATCTGCGTGATCGGCAGCGGCTACGTGGGCTTGGTGACGGGCGCCTGCTTCGCCGAGTTCGGCGTATCGGTGATCTGTGCCGACAAGGACGCCGCGAAGATCGACGCACTGCAGCGCGGCAAGATCCCGATCTACGAGCCGGGCCTCGACGCGATCGTCGCGCGCAATGTCGAACAAGGGCGGCTCTCGTTCACCACCGACACCGCGGAAGCGGTGCGCGCATCGCTCGTCGTCTTCATCGCAGTGCAGACGCCGACCCTGCCGGACGGCGGCACGGACTTGCACGCTGTCGAAGGCGTCGCACGCGAAATCGGCCGCGCTCTGAACGGCTACAAGGTGGTGATTACGAAGAGCACGGTGCCCGTCGGCACCACGCAGCGCGTGAAGGAACTGATCCGCGAAGAACTCGACGCTGCGGGCGCCGAGCAGAGCTTCAGCGTCGCCTCGAACCCGGAGTTTTTGCGCGAGGGCGCGGCGATCGGCGACTTCATGCGGCCCGATCGCGTCGTGATCGGCGCAGAAGACGACGCCACGCGCGCAATTCTCAAGGATCTCTACCGCCCGCTCTATCTGAACGAGACGCCCTTCGTGCTCACGGACGTCGCGACCGCGGAGCTCACCAAGTACGCGGCGAACGCATTTCTCGCGACGAAGATTTCCTTCATCAACGAGTTCGCGAACCTGTGCGAGGCGGTCGGCGGCGACGTGCAGGCGCTCGCGCGCGGCATCGGCCTCGACGGGCGCATCGGCAGAAAGTTCCTGCACGCTGGGCCCGGCTTTGGCGGCTCGTGCTTTCCCAAGGACACGCGCGCCGCGGCCCACTTCGCGCGCGCTCTCGGCGATGGCCTCGAGATCGTCGAAGCCACCGTGCGCGTGAACGATCGGCAGCGCGCGCGCATGGTCGACAAGATCGAGCGCGCGGTGGGCGGCGACCTCGCGGGCAAGACGATTTGCCTGCTCGGCCTCTCGTTCAAGCCGGAGACCGACGACATGCGCGACGCGCCGTCGATCGACATCGCGAGAGGGCTCGCCGCGCGCGGCGCAGCGGTTCGCGCGTTCGATCCGGTCGCGATGCACGTTGCGGAACCGTACCTGCCGGGCGTCACGCTATGCAAGGACGCTTATCAGGCCTGCGAAGGCGCCGACGCCGCGGTGCTTGTTACGGAGTGGAACCAGTTCCGCATGCTCGACCTCGAGCGCGTGCGGGTCAGCCTGCGACGGCCGGTGATGGTCGATCTGCGCAACGTGTACGAGCCCGACACGCTGCGCAAAGCGGGCTTCGAGTACACCAGCGTCGGTCGATGACGCGCGCGCCGGTTCACGCCGTCGTGCTCGCCGGCGGCGCGGGCACGCGCTTCTGGCCGCTCTCGCGCGAGGCGCGGCCGAAGCCGCTGCTGCGCGTCGCGGGCGCGGGCAGCTTGCTGGCGGACGCCGTTCTGCGCGCGCGAAGCGTGGCCGACGACGGCTGCGTGTGGCTCGTGTGCGGGCGCGACCACGCCGAAGCCGTGCGCCGCGAAGCCGGGTTGTCGCGCGCGCGCACGCTGATCGAGCCACGCATGCGCAACACCGCGGCCGCGATCGGCCTCGCAGCGGCGCGCATTGCTGCCGTCGCGCCGGACGCGGTGATGGTGGTTCTGGCCGCGGATCACCGCGTGCCGCGCGTCGCCGCGTTCGCGACCGCCGTACGCCGCGCGGTGCGCGCTGCCGCGCGCGAGCCCGTGCTCATCACGCTTGGCGTGCGGCCGACGCGCCCAGAGACCGGCTACGGCTACATCCAACTCGGCGCCGCCGTCGGCAAGGCGCAGCCCGGCCTCCACCGCGTCGCGCGCTTCGTGGAAAAGCCCGACGCCAAGCGCGCCGCGCGCTTCGTCGCGCGCGGCGATCATCTCTGGAACTCGGGCATGTTCGTGTGGAGCGCGCGCACGCTGCTCGCCGAACTCGCGCGCTTCGAGCCGCAGATTGCGCGGGCGATGGCGAAGATCTCGGCGCTCGGCCGGCGTCCATCGCAGCAAGCCCTCGCAGCCGCCATCCGCGCTGCGTACCGCAGCGTGCCGAAGGCGCCGATCGACACGGCGGTGCTAGAACGCAGCGCGAGCGTCTGGTGTCTGCCCGTCGACTTCCAATGGAGCGACGTCGGCAGTTGGGCGTCACTTGCGCAGGAAGTTGGGGTTTCCCCCGATTGCAGTTCGGTGATCTCCGGCACAGCGTGGACGTTCGACGCACCGGGAAACTTGATCGCGGCGGGCGATCGACCGATCGTGCTCCTGGGAGTCCGCGGACTCGCCGTGATCGACGCCGGGGACGCGATCCTCGTCGTCGAACTCGAGCGAAGCGGAGACGTCCGGGACATCGTGGCGACCTTGCGCAAGCGCGGCCGCCGAGATCTTTTGTAGGCCGGGGCAATTAGTCAGGAGGCGAATCATGGCAGGGACCGACGCACTCGATGCGCTGCGCACGATCCCGCTCTTCTCTCACGTGGCGGACGGCGATCTCGAACAGATCGCGTCGCACCTGATCGAGCGGCGCTACCCACGTAACACCACGATCGTCGAAGAGGGCCTGCCCGGCGACTACATGTACATCATCCGCGAAGGGCGGGTGAAGGTGACGAAGCTGTCCGAGGACGGACGCGAGAAGATCCTCGCCTTCTTCGAAGTCGGGCACTTCGTTGGCGACATGGCGCTGCTCGATCGCGCGCCGCGCTCCGCTTCGGTGAAGGCGCTGACGCCGGTGCGCGTGCTCGCGCTCTCTCGCGCGGATTTCACAGGCTTGATTCGCAAGAGCCCGGACCTCGCGATCGCGGTGATTCGCGAACTCTCAGGCCGCAAGCGAAGCGCGCAGCGAGGCGGAGTCCTCGGAGCCGAGCGAAGTCAACAAGGAAGACCGTCGCCGACGGCGCCGGCGCGGCGGGAAACCGGCGCTTACTCGATGTCCCCGGCGCCGGCGTCGGCGGCGACCAGATATCGCTTGCCGTCTTGATCGAGCCAACCCGCGCCCTTCAGGTCCTTCACCACGCGCGTCACGGTCTCGCGCGAAGTGCCGATCATGTCGGCGAT
>JANNDT010000273.1:0-10076 GCA_031387905.1 Deltaproteobacteria bacterium | reverse complement strand
GCTTCCCGCGCGCTCGCGTGACGCTGAAGGAGATCGCCAAGAACCCCGAGCGCTCGATGATCGTGCTCGACCCGGTTCGCACGGAGACCGCCGAGCTGGCCGACTTCCACCTGCGCGTCACTCCCGGCAGCGACGCCTGGTGCCTGGCAGCGCTGGCCGGCACGATCGTCCAGGAGGGGCTTGCCGACCGCGAGTTCCTGGCCGAGCACACGACCGGCAGCGGGGCCGTTCAGGATGAGCTGGCGCGCGTCCCGATCGACGAGTACGCGCAGCTGCGCGGCTTCGGCGATGCGAACGCAGCCTTCATCCGCTGCGGGCTCGAGCTCGGCGAGCGCGCGATCCGCGACGCGCTCGCGGGCGCCGCGCTCGAGCCGTGCGAGATCGACCACATCTTCGCGCTCTCGGTCACCGGCATCGCTGCGCCTTCGCTCGACGCGCGGCTGGTCAATCGTCTCGGGCTGCGCAGCGATGTGAAGCGCACACCGATCTTCGGCCTCGGCTGCGTAGGCGGCGCCGCGGGCATCGCGCGCGCCGCAGATTATCTGCGGGCATTCCCCCGCCAGAGCGCCGTCGTGCTCTCGGTCGAGCTTTGCAGCCTCACGCTGCAGCGCGGCGACGTGTCGATGGCGAACGTGATCGCGAGCGGCCTCTTCGGCGACGGCGCCGCCGCCGTGGTGCTGCGCGGCGCCGAGACCGAAGCGCACGGCCCGCGCATCCTCGCGACGCGCTCGATCTTCTACCCGAACACCGAGCACGTAATGGGCTGGGAGGTCGGCGACGGCGGCTTCCGCGTCGTGCTCTCGGCGGACGTGCCCGCCATGGCGGCCGGGTTACGGCCCGACGTCGAGAAGTTCCTTTCGGAAGCTGGCTTCTCGCTCGCGGACATCGGCGTTTTCGTGTGTCACCCCGGCGGACCCAAGGTGCTCGAGGCGATCGAGCAAGCACTCGCGCTGCCGGCCGAGGCGCTGCAGCGTTCGTGGGATCACCTCGCGCGCGTCGGCAACCTTTCCAGTGCATCCGTGCTGTTCGTGCTCGGCGACGCACTCGCGGAAGAGCACGCGCCGGGCACGCTCGGCTTGTTGCTCGCGATGGGCCCAGGCTTCTGCAGCGAGCTCGTCCTGCTGCAATGGTGAGCGCATACCTCGTTTTTCTCGCGCTCATCGGGGTCGAGCGGCTGTTCGAGCTGCGCCTCTCGAGACGCAATGCCGCGCTCGCGCTCGCCGCGGGCGGCTTCGAGGTGGGGCAATCGCACTTCCCATGGATGGGCGCGCTGCACTTCGCGTTCCTCGCGAGCTGCGCGCTCGAGGTGTCACTGCTGCAGCGCGCTCTCGACTTGCGGCTCGCGCTGCCGATGCTCGCGCTCGCGCTCGCCGCGCAGGGACTGCGTTATTGGGCAATCGCGACGCTCGGCTCGCGCTGGAACGTGCGCGTGATCGTGGTGCCCGGCCTGCCGGTCATTACGGCGGGACCGTATCGCTGGCTGCGCCATCCCAACTATCTTGCGGTGGTGATTGAAATGGCCGCGATCCCGCTGATTCACGGGGCCTGGCTCACCGCGCTCACATTCAGCGCGCTGAATGCGTGGTTGCTGAGCGTGCGCATTCGCGCGGAGGAGCGCGCGCTCGCCGAGCACTGCGAGTTCGAGGCGCGCCTCGGCGATCGCCCGCGGCTCGTGCCACTGCGCGGCGCGCGATGAGCGACACGCTCGCCGCGCTCCAGCGCCTGTTGCGCGAACGTCTTCAGCGCAAGGAAGAGCTCGCCCCGGAGACTCGACTCGTCGCCGACCTCGCGCTCGACTCGATTCAGCAGCTCGACCTGATCGTCGAGCTCGAGAACCACTTCTCGATCGCGCTCGACCTCGCAGAGGACGAGGAGGTCCACACGATCGGAGAGCTGGTCGCGTGGATCGACCGCACGCGCAGCGCCGAGGCGGCGCGTGGCTGACTCGCTCGCGAGCCGGCTCGAGCTCGCAGCGCGCGGCGCGGGCAGCATCACGTTCGTGGATGCGCGCGAGAACGAGACCAAGCTCTCGCACGCCGAGCTGTTCGAGCGCGCGCTCCGCGCCGCGGGCGGGCTCGCAGCGCGAGGTATTCGGAGTGGCGACCGCGTCGCCATCGTCGCCGCCACCAGCCCCGAGTTCTTCGACGGTTTCTTCGGCGCGCTGCTCGCAGGCGCGGTGCCGGTTCCGCTCTACCCGCCCGTGCGCCTCGGTCGCCTCGCCGAGTACCACGAGCGAACCGCTGCGATGTTGCGCGCCGCCCGCGTGCGCCTCGTGCTGACGGATTCGCGCACACGCCGCGTGCTCGGGCGAACCATCGAGCGCGCGCTCCCGGAGCTCGGCTGCGAGCAGTTGAGCGAGCTGCACGCCGCTCCGCTCGCGGCGCGCGTGCTCGACCCCGATTCGCTCGGCTTCATCCAGTTCTCGTCGGGCACGACGCGGGCTCCGAAACCCGTCGGGCTCACGCACCGCCAGATTCTCGCGAACGTCGATGCGATCGGCGGCGCGATCCTGAACGCTTACCCCGAGAGCGAGCGCTTCCAGCACAGCGCGGCCAGCTGGCTGCCGCTCTACCACGACATGGGCCTGGTGGGCGGCGTGTTCACGTCGCTCTTCTACGGCCGCGATCTGGTGCTCATTCCACCGGAGAACTTCATCGCGCGGCCGGCGCTCTGGCTGCGCGCGATCTCACGGTATCGCGCGACGATCAGTCCCGCGCCGAACTTCGCGTACGCGCTGTGTGCGGAGCGCATTCGCGACGAGGAGATCGCAGGCATCGATCTCTCTACGTGGCTCGTCGCCATGAACGGGGCGGAGCCGGTGACGCCGAGCGTGCTCGCGCGCTTCGTCGAGCGCTTCGCTGCGTTCGGGCTGCGCGAAGAGGCGCTCACGCCGGTGTATGGCCTCGCGGAGGCGACGCTCGCGGTGACGTTCAGCGCGCTGCGTAGCCGCTTCACGCTGCGGCACTTCGACGCGCTGGCCCTGCTCGAAGAGAACCGCGCGATCCCGGCGGCCGAAGGCACGCCGCTCGTCTCACTCGGGCCGCCGTTGCCGGGCTTCGCGATCCGGATCGCCGACGACGCGGGTGCGCCGCTTGGCGAGGGCGCGCTCGGGCGCGTGCTGGTGCGCGGGCCCTCGCTGATGTCCGGCTACGACGGCATGCCGGAAGAGACGGCGCGCGTCATGACGGACGGCTGGCTCGATACGGGCGACATCGGCTTCCTATGCGGCGGCGAGCTCCACCTTTACGGGCGCGCGAAAGACCTAATCATCGTGCGCGGGCGCAATCACGCGCCGCAGGACATCGAGCACGGACTCGATGACATCCCCGGCGTGCGGACGGGCTGCAGCGCTGCGGTCGGCGCACTCGCGGAGGACGGCAGCGGCGAAGAACTCTGGCTGCTCGTCGAGCGCGCGCAGGGCACGGCGCAGGCCGACCCGGTAATCGAGGACGCAGTCCGGCGCCGCGCACTCGAGCGCAGCGGGTTGCTCGCGAGCCGCGTCGTCGTGCTCGCAGCCGGCACGCTGCCGCGCACGTCCAGTGGGAAGATCCGGCGCGCCGAGGCGCTGCGGCTCTACCGATCCGGCGCGCTCACGCCGCCGGCGGCAGTTTCGCTGCCGCGGCTCGCGCTCGAAATGCTCCGCTCGCTTCGGGCGTTCGCGCGTGCCGGAAGTTGAGGCGCTAATCGTCGGCGCGGGGCCGGCGGGCCTCGCGACTGCGATCGCGCTCGCGCGGCGTCGCGTCGCCGTGCGCGTGATCGAGCGGAGCGCAGCGCCGCTCGACAAGGCGTGCGGCGAGGGAATCATGCCGGCGGGTGTGCGCGCGCTCGAGGCTCTCGGCGTGGAACTCGCCGCTCTGCGCGCCGCGCCCTTTCGCGGCGTGCGCTTCAGCGAGGGCACGCGCTCGTTCTCGGGCACGTTCGCGACGGGCGCGGGCCTCGGGGTGCGGCGCACCGCGCTTTCTGCGGCGCTGCTGATTGCGGCGGAGAAAGCGGGCGTCGACATGCGCTTCGACTGCGCGCTCGAGCGTTGGGAACCGCAGGCGGGCGGCGTCCGCGCTCACACTTCGGAGGGCGAGCTGAGTGCGCGTGTACTCGTCGGCGCCGACGGCCTCGCGAGCCGCGTGCGCGCGCAGGCGGGCCTCGCACTGCCAGCGACGCGCCGGCGCTTCGGTATGCGCCGCCACTTTCGGATTGCCCCATGGAGCGAGTTCGTCGAAGTGCTCTGGAGCGATGGCGTCGAGGCGTACGTGACTCCCGTCGCCCCCGATGAAGTCTGCGTCGCGTTGCTTTGGCGCGGAGATGGCGGGAGTCATCAGGAACATCTCGCGCGTTTCCCGGAGCTCGCGGCGCGGCTCGCGAGCGCCGCGCCGGCGAGCGAGGTGCGCGGCGCGGGACCATTTTGGCAACGCGCCCGGCGGCGTTTCGCGAGCGGCGTCGCGTTGGTCGGCGACGCCGCAGGCTACACCGATGCGGTCACGGGCGAAGGCATCACGCTCGCGCTGCAGTGCGCAGAGGCGCTCGCTGCGGTGATCGCCGAGCGCCGGCCGCTCGCAGACTACGAAGCCGCGTGGCGCCAGGCGTCCCGCGCGCACCGCGTCTTCGCGGCGCTGCTCGGCTTCGGCATCGACCACCCGCGCTCGCGGCGCGTTGCGTTTCGCGCCTTCGAAGTCGTGCCGCGCGCATTCGAGATCCTGCTGCGCGCGGCGGCCGGAGAAGGCAGCGGCGCGCGGGCGAGCGCACGCGCGGCGCGCACGAAGCTCGGGGCTCGAACATGATGCGCTTTCTGCTCGCGTGCATGCGCCGCCCCGGGCGGACGCTCGCCGCTTCGCTGCTTGCGACGCTCGTTTTCGCGCTCGGCGCGCTGCGCGTCGGCACCGACACCGGCTACCGCGCGTTCCTCGGCGCCGGCCATCCGGTGGTGCGCGAGCTCGAGTCCGTAACAACACGCTTCGGCGGCGGCGTGCCGTTCGCGATCGTCTACGGCTGCGGCGCGCCGGCGCCTTGCGAGCGCGTGTTCGACGCGACCGCACTCGCCATGGCGCACGCCCTCGCGCGCGAGATCGGCGCACTGCCGGGCGTGCGGCGCGTCGAGAGCGTCGCGACCAGTCCATTGCTCGCACCGGAGTTCATGGATCTCCCGCGCGCGCGTCAGCTCGCTCCGGATGGCGTGCCGGTGAGCGACCTCGCGGAACTCACGCCGCGTGCGCTGCGAGATCCCACTTGGGTCGGGCAAATCGTTTCCGCGGACGGCCGCAGCGGCGCGCTCGTAGTGTTGCTCGCGGACTCCGCGGGCCCCACCGCCGAGCGCGCGGTGGACGGCGCGCGCGCAAACCTTCGCGCCTGGGAAGCCAAGGGCTTCCGGTTCGCGTTGGTGGGCGGACCCGTCGAGTTCGTGGTCGCGGGCCGCGAACTCGACCAGCAAGTCCAGCGCCTCGTGCCCGTGATCGTCGTTCTGGTTGGCGCGATTCTGCTGCTCGCGTTCCGCTCGCTCGCGCCAGCTCTGCTCGCGCTCGCGACCGCGGGCATCGCGCTCGTCTGGGCGATCGGCCTGCAAGGCTGGCTCGGCTGGCCGCGCACGAGTTTCTTCCAGGTGCTGCCGCCGCTGATGCTCACGATCGGCGTTTGTTACGGAATCCACGTGATCACGAGCTTCGCGGAGCACGTCGCGCGCGAGCAGACGGCGGCGACGCACGTGCGCCGCGGGCTGCGCAAACGCGCGATCGAAGCAGCGCTCGACGAGGTGGCGCGGCCGAGCCTGTTTACGGCGCTCACCACCGCCGCGGGCTTCGCGTCGTTCTACGGCAGCGGGCTCGAGAGCCTCGTGCGCTTCGGCTTCATCGCCGCATTCGGTGCGCTCGCCGCGTTCGCTGCGGCGTTCGTGCTGCTGCCGATTGCTCTCGTGCGCATGCCCGCCCACTGGATCGTCGCGCCGCGTTCGCAGGCGGGCTGGACCCGCCTCGTAAACGGCATCGCAGATCATGTCGGCCGCTCGCGCGGCGCAATCCTCGCCGGCGCGCTCGCGCTCACGGCGCTCGGCGTCTTCGGCGTCACGCGCCTCTCGATCGACGCGAGCTTCGAGGAGGTGTACGGCGAGCAGAGCCAGGTCGTGCGCTGGTCGCGCGAAGCCGCGGCGCTGCGTGGAGCGGATACGCTCGAGGTCGCGGTGTCCTTGCCGCCCGGCGTCGCGCTGGATTCGCTGACAGCGCTCGCGACGCTCGAGAAAATCGAGCAGCTCGAAGCACTCGACGGCATCGGGCGCCCGCTTTCAGTGCTCGCGCCGATGCGCGAGCTGAACGCGCTCGTGCATGACGATGCGCTCGCGCTGCACGGCGCGAATGCGCGACCCGAGCGCCCGGCTCAGTTGTTACGGATCATGCTCGCTGAGCAGCGCGAACTCGTGCGCCTGTTCGCGGCGCCAGCCGAGAACGGAGAGCCCGCCGCGCTGCGCGTCTCGTTTCAAGGCGAGAAACTCCCGCAAGACCAGCTCCGAGCGCTGGTCGCGCGCGTGCGCCGCGACGTCGCTGCCGCGCTCCCGCCCGGCGCGAGCGCCATCGTCACCGGCCCGATCGCGGTGGTGAGCCAGATGATCGACGAGATTCGCGACACGCAGATCGGCAGTTTCGCCTCCGCGCTCGCGCTCGTGGCACTGCTCACCGCGATCGGCCTGCGCTCCATACGCCTCGCGCTGCTCGCGATGATTCCGACCACCATCCCAGTGCTGCTGACGCTCGGCGCGATGGGTTTGTTGGGCATCCCGCTCGACATGGGCACCGCAATGGTCGCGTCGGTACTGCTCGGACTCGGAGTCGACGAGGCGCTGCACTTGTTATCGGGGTATCAGCGCCATCGCGCGGCGGGCCTCGCTCGCGAGCAGGCGATGGATGCCTCCCTGCGCGAGGTCGGACGAGCGCTGTTCACGACGGCGGGCGCACTCGCGGCGGGGTTTCTGGTCTTGTTCTTCGTGCCGTGGAAGAGTCTGTCGAGCTTCGGCCTCGTCATGGGCGTAGCGATTGGCGCATCGCTGCTCGCGGACTTGTTGTTGTTGCCTGCGGCCGTGGGCAGCAAGCGCGCTTAGCGACGCGCGTTGCGAGCGCGTTCAGCCCGCGAACGCAGGAATCAAGTCTCGCGCCACCGTGCCCATCGACGAGATCACGCTTTCGTGCGCGAGGTCTGCGTACTGAAACATGCAGAGCAGCCGCGTCGCGCCGATCTCGCGGTAGGCCTCCATCTTCTTCTTGCAGGTCGCGACATCGCCGATGATTACGGACGGCACCGGCAGCAGCGCCTCGTAGGCCTCTTCCTTCGAGACTTTCTGGCCCGCGGCGTAGCGGCGCAGCACCTGCACCACCGGGTGATCCTGCTCGAGCGGAATCTCCGAGGCTTGCGCGTTGCCGAGCGCGAGCGAGCGCTGCGAGGCCGGATCGTTGGGCAGGAAGTTTCCGCGAATCTGGCTGTACCAGATCTCCGGCGCCGCATGAAAAACGCGCGGCGCGGCGGCCACGTACCAGATCGCGCCGAGCGCTGCGCCGCTGTCGATGGCTTGCTTCGTCGTCTCTGCGGCGTGGACGAACGTGAAGACGCCCGCCTCGCGATTCACGAACTGGCCGGCGGGTTCCTCGATTTCTTCGAGCCCGGCGCGGTACTCCCTGAGAAGTGCGGCCATCGGACCGAGCTCGGTGAGCAGCGTGGTGCCGAGCGATCCGACCCCCATCCGCCCGGCCAGGCGGAACGACTCGGGGCTGCTGCACGTCTGCCAAAGCCGCGGGTGCGGTTTCTGCAGCGGCTTCGGAATGATGTTGCGCTTGGGAATCTTCAGCAGCGGCGAATCCCAGGAGAACTCGTCCTGCGTCCACATCTTCGGAATCATGCGCATCGCTTCGATCAACTGCTGGCGCGACGTGTCCGGGTTCACCTGGAAGGTGTCCCACTCGCCTGCGCCCGTGCGCGCAAGGCCCAGCTCGGCGCGGCCGCCGCTGATGTGGTCGAGCATCGCGAGACGTTCTGCGGCGCGGACCGGGTGATTGATGTTGAACGGCGCGAGCACGCCAGCGTGGCCGAGGTGGATGCGCTGCGTGCGCGTCGCGATCCACGCGAGCAACATCTCCGGCGCCGAACTCCAGCTGAACTCGAGCGCGCCGTGATGCTCGACGGCCCACCAACAATCGAAGCCGGCTCTGTCCGCGAAGACCGCCTGATCGAGCGTCTCGCGGAACACGCGCGCCTCGTGATCGGGCGTGATCGGGGCGGCCTTCTGCGTCTCGCAGAACACATCGAGTTTCATGACGAGCCGCTCAGTACTTCCAACCCAGCGTGAAGCCGTAAAGGCGCGGGGGGTGGAGGTTTCCTTGCTCTGGGAACAACTCGGAGCCCGCCCCGACCGACAGGTTCATGATGTGGTCTTCGTTCTCGGCGTTCGTCAGGTAGAGCTCGACGCTGAACTGGCCATAGTCCGTCGGCGGCGCGTCCCACGTCATGCGGACGTTCCACTGATCCCAGGCCGGCGAGCGGTCGCGATCGAGCCCGTAGGGCCGGAAGAAGGCCTCGCTCTGGTAGTGCCAATCGAAGCGGGGCGTGAGCGTCCCGCCGCCCAGGCTCAAGCTGTACTGCCCGCCGATGTTGACCGACCACTCGGGCGTGCGGTTCAGGCGATTGCCGCTCTGGTCCGTGGTGGTGGCGCCGCCGAGACCCGCAGGAACAGGATCGTCGCTCGTGTACTTGGTGTACTCGGCGTGGTTCCACGACGCCGTGGCGTCGAGCTGGAGCCCGTCGAACGGGACACTCACGAACTCGAGCTCGATGCCTCCGACCTTGGCCGTCGCGGCGTTCTCGATGTGCGCTCCGAAGCCGGTCAGGATGAACACTTGAAGGTCGTCGTAATCGTTGTAGTAAACGGACACGTTCGTCTGGAGTCGATCCTCGAACCAGCGCGTCTTCGCACCGACCTCGTACGCCCAGATGTCCTCGGGGTCGTAGAAGTTGTCTTGAAGCGGGTTACTTCCTAGTGAACCTCCGCTCTTGTAGCCCTTGGAGACCGACGCATAGAACATCAGTACGTCGGCTGGCCGGTACTCTGCGACGAAGCGGCCCGTCAAGCGATGCCAGTTGTCTCCCTGAGGGTCGGATACGAACGGGGCGAAGGGCCCGGGCGGACACGGACACGGCGGAAAGCCCAATGCTGTGAACGCAAAGTTGGTCTGCTTCGATTTCTCGTCGCTCGTGTAGCGGAGACCCAGGCGGAACGTGAACTGCGCGAGCTCGTAGGAGCCCTCCGCGAAGCCGGCGTACGAGTGCGACACGAACTCGCCGTTGCTGTCGAAGCGGAACGGGAAGACGGACGGGTTCGAGTCAGTGAACAAGAAGTCGATCGACGCGACCTCGCTGAGGGCGAAGAAGCCGACGATCCAGTTGAATGCGGAATCCCCCGCCGATGCGAGCTCGATCTCGCCCGTCCACTGTTTGCTCGGCTCGGTCCAACCCGTGAAGCTCCACGGCTGTTCGCTGAAGTCGTTGTCCGCGATCTGCGTCCACTTCTGCTCTTGGTAGGAGACGAAGGCGCTCAGCCGCAGCGGGCCGAGGGCGCCCAGTTCGAGATCCTGGTCAAGATGCAGCGTGAAGAGCTTCGAGTTCAAGTCGAGCTTGGTGTCGAGGTCCTGGCGGATCTTGCGCTTGTCGCCGGTGGGCGGAAGCGGGCTCGTCAGGAACGTGTTGGAGTCGTTGCGATACTGGCCCGCCGCGCCGTCGTCCCAGTAGTACTGCACTGTAAACAGCACATCCGTGTCCTCGGTGGGCTGCAGCAGGATGTGGGTGCGAAACGCCCAGACGTCTTGCTTATCGATGTCGTTGCATTTCCCGGAGCAGAACGAGTCCGGCGCGACGTTCTTCAGGAATCCGTCGTGGCTCTCGCGCACGGCAGCGACGCGGAACTTGAGCCAGTCCGTGATCGGTCCGCCGCCCGCGACGCGCGCTCGGGTCTGGCTGTAGTTGCCGTACCCGAAGTCGGCCAAGGCGTCCCACTCCTCGGTGGGCTTCTTGGAGACCACGTTGATCGAGCCGCCGGTCGCATTGCGGCCGTAGAG
>JANNDT010000269.1:0-1584 GCA_031387905.1 Deltaproteobacteria bacterium | reverse complement strand
GACCCAGAAGGCGCGATGACGGAAGCGTGCCGTTGGGTCCGCGGGCTTGCGGGCAGCGCTCGCCCTGTGCTCGTCGCGTATCCACTGAGCTTCGACTGGACTTGGCTCTACTGGTACTTCGTGCGGTACTCGAAGGACGGCTCTCCCTTCAACCACTCCGGCTGCTTCGACATCAAGACTGCCTACGCCGTGAAGGCTGGCACGACGATCTCCGTGGCTGGTCGCTCGAGGCTGGATCCGGCGCTCAGGCCAGCCGGGCGGCACACGCATCACGCCCTCGACGATGCGGTCGAGCAGGCAGAGATCTTCGCGAACCTGATGGAATGGAGCGGCGGCACGAGTGAGCCTCCTTCGCGAGCGACGCACAAGCGCGAGTAGTCGGCTCGCCTCCCTGCAAGCCGATCTGCGCGCAGCTGGCGAACTCGCGCGGGATCGCGCGTGCGTTTACGTCACCGGCTCCTACGGGCGCGGCGAAGCGAGCGAGCACAGCGACCTAGACCTGTTCGTGGTCTCGCGCGTCGCGGCGGACAGCGAAACCGCCTGGCTCCCCGATGCTGCTCGCCTTCTAGGGGAACTAGCAGCGGCGAAACACGCGCACGGGTTCCTGGACTCCCCTGGCACAGAGGGGTACGGGCTCGTTCACAGCGTCGATGCGCTCGTCAGCGCGCTTGGGCAATCGCACGACGACGCAGAGAACACGTTCACCGCCCGTCTTCTCTTGCTGTTAGAAAGCCGCGCCCTCGTCGAGGACGCGGTCTATTCGGACGTAATCGATCGCGTCCTCCGCGCCTACTGGCGCGACTTCGATGACCATCGCGACGGCTTCGTGCCGGGGTATCTCGCGAACGACATCTTGCGGCTCTGGCGCACGTTCTCACGTTCTGCGTCAACTATGAGGCTCGAACGCAGAGCGAGCCCGCCGACCAGAAGGCGAAGCGCACGCTCAAGAACTACAAACTGAAGCACAGCCGACTGCTCACCTGTTACTCGGCGCTCGCCTACCTGCTGATGGTCTTCGCTCAGAAGCGCACTGTGACTCTCGACGACGCGCGCGCGATGGTCGAGCTGAGCCCCACCGAGAGGATCGAATCAATCGGTGCGCGCTTCGCTGGCGCAGCGGCCAATGCGACGCGCATCATCTCGCTCTACGAGCACTTCCTCTCCATCACGGCTTCGCCGGAGAGCGCGCTCGTCGCGCGCTTTCTCGATCGCGATCAGCGGAGACCACTCATGCGGGAGGCCAGTGAGCTGGGAGATGCGATGTACGAACTGATCCAAGGGCTCGGAGGCGACAACAAGCTTTATCGCCTGCTCGTCGTTTGAGGACAGGCGTTGCGCGCCTTCATCGGCATCACCGATCGCGACTGGTTCGAGCTGCTCCGCGCACAGCGCCAGCTCGACGAGGTGAACTTCTGGCAGCCCGGCGGCCAGCGCGTTTTCGGCGCGCTCAAGCCCGGCGAACTGTTCCTTTGGAAGCTCCACGCGCCGCACAATTTCGTCGTTGGCGGCGGCGTCTTCGCGCACGCGACGCTGCTGCCCGTGAGCCTCGCGTGGAGCTGCGTCGGCATCGGCAACGGCGCCGTT
>JANNDT010000244.1:0-11145 GCA_031387905.1 Deltaproteobacteria bacterium | reverse complement strand
GCACGATCTCGAGCGCGGCGCCCGGCTCGCCGTCCAGCACCGCGCGCGCGATGCGTGCATTCTCCTGCGCGTCGCCGCCGCGCAGCGCGCTCGCGGGCGCGCGCGCGAGGCCGAGCGCCTCGGGTTCGAGCGTGAGCAGTTCGATGCGTCCACCAGCGAGTAGCGCGGCGTATGTACGACCCGTGGTCGTGATCTCGTCGAGCCCGTCTTCGCCGTGGACCACGAGCGCGCACTCGCTGCCGAGTTCTCGCAACACTTCGGCCAACGTCTCGACCAATTCGTGCGCGTAGACCCCGACTAGCTGGCGCTTCGCGCCGACCGGCGAGAGCAGCGGGCCCATCGCATTCATTAGGGTGCGGTGCGGCAACTCGGCGCGCACCGGCGCCACGAAGCGCATCGCAGGATGCGCGCGCCGCGCGAAGAACGGCGCAATGCCGAGTTCCGCGAGAATGCGCGAGGCCACAGCGATCGGGAGATCTCCGTACACGCCGAGCGCTTCGAGCACATCGAAGCTGCCGCACTGGCTGGTGGCGGCGCGATTCCCGTGCTTCGCGACCGGTACGCCCGCGCCCGCGACCACGAACGCCGCGACCGTCGAGATGTTGAAGGTGCCGGCGGCGTCGCCGCCCGTGCCGCAGGTGTCGACCGTGTGCGGGTCGGCGAGCAGCGCCATTTCCGCGTGTGCGCGAAGTGCGCGGGCGGCGGCGGCGATCTCGCGCGCCGTCTCGCCCTTCGTGCGCAGCGCGACCAGCAGCGCGGCGATCTGCACGGGCGAGGCGCTGCCCATGACGATCTCCCCAAACGCAGCCTCCAGCACGGTGGCCGGCACTTCGCGCCGATCGACCGCGAACGCGATCGCCTGCGCGAGGCTCATGCCGCCGCCCGCGGTGCGCAGCGCCCGAGGAAGTTCGCGAGCAGGGCCTTGCCTTCGCGCGTGAGAATCGACTCGGGGTGGAACTGCACGCCTTCGACCGGCAGCTCGCGGTGGCGCACGCCCATGATCTCGCCGTCGACAGTGCGCGCCGTGATTTCGAGCACCGCCGGGCACGTCGCCGGCTCGATCACGAGGCTGTGGTAACGCGTCGCCTCGAGCGGGCTCGCGAGCCCCGCGAACACGCCCTTCCCTTCGTGCTGGATCTGCGACGTCTTGCCGTGCATCAAGCGCTGCGCCGCGACGATGCGCCCGCCGAACACCTCGCCGATGGCTTGATGACCCAGGCACACGCCGAGCACCGGCGTGCCACGCTCCGCGAACGCCCGCACCGCGCGCATCGAGACGCCCGCGGCGTCAGGCCGGCCGGGCCCGGGCGAGATCACGAGCCCGTCGAGTTCCCGCGCCAGTAATGACTCGAGCGGCTCCACGTCGTTGCGCACCACTTCGACGCTCGCGCCGAGCTCGCCCAAGTATTGGAACAGGTTGTACGTGAACGAGTCGTAGTTATCGATCAGCAAGAGCCGCGGACGAGCGCTGCGCGCTCGGTTCGCTTCGGGGGCTTCCGCTTGCATCAATCGGCTCCTTCGCGCGCCATGTCGATCGCCTCGATCAACGCGCGCGCCTTGTTCTCGCATTCCTTGTACTCGAGCCGCGGATCCGAATCGGCGACGATGCCCGCGCCGGCTTGCACCGAGACTTTGCCCTCGTGCGCGAGCATCGTGCGGATCGTGATCGCGAGATCCATGTTGCCCGAGTAGTCGACGTAGCCGCAGCAGCCGCCGAACGGGCCGCGCCGCAGCGTCTCGAGTTCGTCGATGATCTCCATCGCGCGCACCTTCGGCGCGCCGGACAGAGTGCCTGCCGGAAACGTCGCGCGTAACAAGTCGAGCCAATCGAGCCCCGCGCGCAGCTTGCCCTGCACGTTCGAGACGATGTGCATCACGTACGAGTAGCGCTCGATCGACGCGTATTCGGTGAGCTTCACGCTGCCCACCTCGGCGACGCGGCCGACATCGTTGCGGCCGAGATCGACGAGCATCACGTGCTCGGCGATCTCCTTCGGGTCGCTGCGCAGCTCCTGCTCCATCGCGAGGTCGTCCGCCGCATCGCGCCCGCGCCTGCGCGTGCCCGCCATCGGCCGCACGTCGATCGCGTCGCCCTCGAGCCGCACGAGAATCTCCGGCGAGGAGCCGATCAGCACCGATTCGCCCATGCGCAGGAAGAACAGATACGGACTCGGGTTGATGCGGCGCAGTTGGCGGTAGAGCATTAGGGGCTCGACTTGCAGCGGCACCGTGAAGCGCAGCCCGAGCACCACCTGGAATACGTCGCCGGCGACGACGTATTCCTTCGCGCGCTTGACCGCGTCCTGATAAGCCTCGGGCGTCGCGCTGCGCGAGACTTCCATCGGCGCGCGCACGGCAGGCCGCCGCACGTCCGGCGCGCGCGCGCCGCGGATCTGCTCCACCAGCGCGTCGAGCTTCTTGACCGCGTCCGCGTACGCGGCGCGCGGCGCGCGCCCATCGCGCAGATCGACGTGGTGCACGATCAGCGCGGTGTGCCGCAGGTTGTCGTAGACGACGACGCTGTCGGGAAAGCTGAACCACACGTCGGGCAGCCCGATTGGATCCGGGTTCGTGTCGGGGATCTTCTCGATGAAGCGCACCCAGTCGTAACCCACCATGCCGACCGCGCCGCCTGTGAAACGCGGCAGCTCGATTCCTGGCAGCGTCACGGGCCGGAACTCCGCGAGCCGCGCGCGAAGCACCGCGAGCGGGTCGCCGCCCGCGTCGAAGCGGCGCGTCGCGCCGCGCTCGGTCCATTCCACCGCCGCCCCGCGCGCGTGGAATTGCGCGCGGCTGCCCACGCCGATCAGGCTGTAACGAGCCCACTTCTCGCCGCCCTGCACCGATTCGAGCAGGAACGAGGTGGCGCCGTCGTCGAGCTGGCGGAACAGCGAGAGCGGCGTGTCGAGGTCCGCGAGCACCTCGCGCACCACCGGGATCAAGTTGCCGCGCGTGGCCAGCTCGGCGCACTCGTCGGCCAGGGGGCTCGTCACGGGGTCCTCACGCTGCGCGTTTTGCGCGAACGGCCACGGGTATCAGAGCCGGGGGAGCGCCGCAAACGCGGGCGCTCAGTGCCCCTCGATGATCGAGTCCTGGGAGCGCACGCGACGCGACGAGAACGGGCGCAGCAGGTCGTCGCCTACGCCGAGAATCCGGTACGAGACGCTGAGCGCGAAGCCGCGGGAGCGCTCGTCCTCGGCCTCGACGCGAACCGCCCAACACTTGCAGCGCGAGACGTATTCAAGCCCGAGTTGCTGACGCAGCGAGAAGCTGCCTTCGAGCGAGTATTGGAAGCGGTAGGTGACGGCGAAGCCGCGCAGCAGCGACCAGCGGCCATACACGTCGAACTGATCAATCTGCTGGAAGTTCTGCGAGAACTCGTCGTAGCGCGACTTGTCGTAGCTGAAGCCCTCGTAGAACTTGGGTAGGTCGCGGAGGAAGCGGTAGCCAAACGCGACATCGTTGCCGCGCTCGTCCGCGTAACCCAGTTCGATGAGGGTCTCGTCGAGGCGCGTTTCGTCGATGTCGAAACCGAGGTTGAAGCGGGAGCGCCAGTTCGTCTTGGGGAAGACCGCGCCGTCGAGAAAGATGTTACGGACGGTGTCGCCCTCGAAATCCCACCACGCCGTGACGGTCGCGTCGGCGAGCAGCCGCGGCGGTGCGCTCTCGTCGTCAGCCGCGACGTAGAGGCGATTCCCTACCGAGACATGCAGCGCCTTCAGTTCGTTGATGCGATCGGCCGGGTCGCGGGTGAGACTCGTCGGTTCGAGCGCGCGCAGTCGCGCCTGAACGATCTGCGAGCGCGGCACGAACAGCGGGTTGTCGCTCTGCCCGTCGCCGCCCAGCGGCCCCACCCAAGCGAAACCCACGCGCGGCTCGAGCAGATGCGTTACGCGCTGCTTGGTGAACGGCAACGGCAGCGTGCGCCGCAGGCGGACTCGCGCGTCGAGATTCGCCGTCCCGAGGTTGCGCATCTCCGTGCCGCGCCGCTGGGAGTCATAGAAGATGCCGTAATAACCGAGCTCCGGCAGGAACTCGAGGACATCGCCAAAGCGCATCGGCAGGTACAGGCGTGGGTTCAGCACGACGCGATGACCGCGATCGGCGAGCAGTTCGCCTTCTTGGAAGACGCCGTCGCCCTCGCGACCCCCCGTGATCAGGAAGTCGTCACGCGAGGAATCGAGGTCAACCGGAGGCGTGCCTGGGGGAAACGGATCGCCGTTGTCGTTGCGCTCGAAGCCGGTGGGCACGCCGTCGATGCCGGAATCGAGGAACAACCCGTCTGGGCCCAGCACCGCGCCCGGGTACGCAGCGCGCACGCTATCGAGCGCCGAGAAGTACGTGTAGCGCGAATCGAAAGACCAGAAGACGCGCGAGCCGAACGCTCCGCTCGGCAGCGCCGAAACGCGCACGTCCGGCGTGCGCTGAAGCCAGGTTCGGTCGCGGTCCAAGTTGTCAGGGTTCTGGAGATCGTCGGCGAAGCGGATCTCGGCGGAGACGCCGAGCTGGTCGCGCACGCCAAAGCGGTTCTCGACGAACGCGAGCGAATCGAGATGGCGGTCGTTGCGGTAGTTCGCGAACTCGCGGAAGTCGAACGGGAAAAGATTGTCCGAAACCACGCGCGCATCGACTTTGCCGCGCCAGCCCGCCGGCAGATCCTGATCGTGCACCCAGTCGAGCGCCCAGCGGTCGTTCGAGAACGGCGTGGAGGCGCTATCGGTGGCATCCAGTGGGTCGTTGCGATGCACTTTGTCGTCGTTCCACAAGAACGTGCCAAAAGCCTCGCCCCAGGAGCGCTCGCCAATGACGTATTCGAGCGACAGCTCCGGCTTGAAGCCGCGCTTCGTCAAGTAGTGCGGCGCAATCGTGACGTTCAGCGCGTCGGCGGCAGCCCAGAAGAACGGCAGGCCGACATCCACGCCGGTACGCGAACTGGTGCGCACCACTGGAAACAGCAGCCCCGTTTCGCGTTCGCTCTTCACGGGGAACGGAAACCAAGGCAGCCACAACATCGGCACGCCGAGAATGTCGAGCGTCGAGTTGCGCGCCTTTGCATAGCCACCGATCTCGACGTCGAGGTCGCCGGCTCTTACCGCCCAAGGGTCGCGCTCGCCTTCGGGACACTGACAAGTCGTGAAGCGCGCATCTTCGAGGTGGTATTCGTGCTCGCCGCGGCGCTCGATCACCTCGCCTTCCAGCTTGAAATCTTGCGACTCCGACTCGACGCTGCCGCCCAGCACGATGCCCGTCTGTTCGTCGAGTTGGAAGCGCATCGCGCGCGCGCGCAGGATGTCTTCGCTCTCGCGCACGACGACGTTGCCGACGGCCATGCCCTTTTGCGTGACGTTGCTGAACCCGATCCAGTCCGCGCTGAGCACGCGCCCTGCTTGCGCGACCTGCACGTTCCCCCGCGCGAGGTAAAGATCGCCCTCGCGCTCGTAGATGATCTTGTCCGCCGTCAGGTCGAAGGCGCGCGCGCCAACGCGGAAGTGTTTGTGCTCAGGCGCGTCGCCCGTTTGCGCGAGCGCAGCGCCGCTGAATGCGAGCGCAAGCCCCACCGCGCAGACCCCGAGAGCGAGGAGTCGTCGCCGCGCCGCTGCGAAGCTCGAGAATGCGACCGACAGGAGTGCGCCCCCGACTCGCGGGCGACCCGCGCCCGAACGGCGAGCACGCTAGCGGCGCGCCTAGCGTGGAGCGACTACTCGCCGGGATCGAGGGCGGCGGCGAGAGCATCGAGATCGCGGACTTCGAGCACATCGTCCACGAGTCGCACGAGCTTTTGATCGAACAACTGATTCAGCGCGCGGTGCGCGTCGTTCATGCGCAGGCCGGCTTCGCTCGCGAGCTTGCGCAGCGTCGTCTCGATGCGCGCGCTCTTCTCGCCGGGGCTCGCGCCGCGCAGGAGAACGCGCACGACCGGTCGCAGCAGGTCGTCGATGCCCAGCGCGGAGAGCCGCTGCTCGAGTTCGATCGCGCGTTCCGCGAGCCGCTGAATCACGCGCAGCGCGATCTCGGGACGGCCGACGCACATCTCTTCGAACGTGGCGCGATCGAGTTGCAGTAGCCGCGCGTCGGTCAACGCCATCGCGCGCGAGGTTCGCGGCTGGCCCAGCAACAGGGCAATCTCGCCGAAGAACTCGCCCGGGCCATGCCGCGCCACAACCCGAGCGCCATCGGGCCCGCCTCGCACGAGTTCGACTTGTCCGGCCTGAATCACGAACAACGCTTCGCCCGGTTGGCCTTCATCGAAGATCACTTCGCCGGCTGCGAAACGGCGCTCGTAGGCGCTGCGGACGGCGACACCCGTGTCCTCGCGCTGATCGTGGCCCGGCTTCGTCACGCTCCGAGTTTTCGGCGAGGCCGGGGGCTCGCTTGAGCAAGCTGAACGGCGCCAGCGCGCGCGTCAGTTCGCGTCCAGCAGCTTGCCGACCGACGCTTCCAGTTCGGGCAGCGAGACCACTCCAACGTGCGCCTCGACGATCTGGCCGCCGGCATCGACCACGAACAGAGTCGGAAAGCCAGGCGCCCCGTACTCGAGCGCGAGGCCCTCGTCCCCGAAAAGCACCGGGTAGTTCATGGCGTGCTCGCGCGCGAAGGGCGCGACCGCCTCGCGTTCCCAGTCCACGGACACGCCGAGTACCTTCACGCGCTCGCCGTATTTTCGCTGGAACGCGACCAGCACCGGAATCGTCTCCTCGCACGGCCCGCACCAGGTCGCCCAGAAATCGACGAGCACCGGTTTTCCGCGCAGACTCGAGAGCGTGAGTTCGCCGCCGTCGAGGGTCTCCAGCGTGAAGTCCGGGGCCGGCTCCGCCGCGCGCGCTGCGGATTGCGGCACCGAGTCCACCGGCTCGCAAGCGAACAGCGCTGCAGCGCACGCGCACAGCCAGAGCGCGCGCCTCATCGAAGCAGCGCCTCGAGCGCCTCGACCCAATCGTTCATGAACGCGAAGTAGGAGTTCAGGCGCGTCAGCTGGTCGAGCATCACGAGCACGCCGAGCAGCACGAGCAGCGCGCCGCTGAATCCCTCGATCCAGCGGAAGCGCGTCTTCACGACCGCGAACGTCGCGAAAAACCAATCGAGACTCCAAGCCGCCGCGAAGAACGGCACTGCGAGGCCGAGCGAGTAGACCGCGAGCAGCGCGACGCCAGCGCTCACGGTCTCGTGGCTCGCCGCGAGTGTGTAGATGCCGCCGAGAATCGGGCCCACGCAGGGGATCCAGCCGCACGCGAAGGCCGCCCCGACCACGTACGTACCGAAGGCGCTCTTGGGCACGAAGCGCGCGCCGAAGCGCGTGTCGCGGTAAAGCCACGCGATCGGCAGCACACCCATTAGGTGCAGGCCCATCAGCACGATCAGCGCGCCGGCGATTTGCGAGAGCGCGATCGAGACATCGCCGATCGTGATCTCGAAGCTGCGGAGCGCGCGACCGACTGTCGTGGCGGAGGCGCCGAGCAAGATGAAGACCGTGGAGAAGCCCGCCACGAAGCCCGCGCAGCCGCGCATCACACGAGCGCGCGAGGCGCTGCGCGATTTGGCATCGCGGAGCGCATCAACAGAGACGCCCGACAGCAATGAGAGGTAGGCAGGCATCAGCGGCAGCACGCACGGTGAGAGCACAGACACGAGGCCCGCGCCGAAAGCGGCGGCGAAAGACGCCAGCGAGACGTGGTCCTGCATCCGAACGCGCCTCGCTGGCGAGAGGCTTGGCTAGAAGCCCGGCTCGGGCTGTGCCGCTACATCGCCGAGCGCTTCGGCCTTGGCTGCCTGTTGCTCTTGGCTCTGGCCGAAGAACACCAGCGCCTTGTCGCCTGAGAGATGCGCCGGCTCCACCAAGTAGTCGCCACCGATCGCCGCATCGAGGATCGGTTTCGCGACTTCCTTGTCACCGGCCGAGAACAGGTACGCCATGCCCGCTACTACGCCGCCACCGGCCGCGTAGAGCACCTTGGCCGGCATGTACACCAGGTTCGCGAGCACACAGGTCGCGCCGGTCTTCAATTCGCTTGTCGGCTTCTCTGCGAGCGCGGGGCTCGCAGAAAGCGAGGTCAGCGTGGCCATGAGCACCACAGATCGAATCATCATGCGCATTTTTCGGGCCTCCCTTTGCAGCGCGCTTGGCGCCGCC
This sequence comes from Deltaproteobacteria bacterium, assembly GCA_031387905.1. Lineage (GTDB taxonomy): Bacteria > Myxococcota_A > UBA9160 > UBA9160 > UBA6930 > VGRF01. The sequence continues at coordinate 3,017 of JANNDT010000244.1, read as the reverse complement.
CACCCCAATCACTCGCGATACTCGGAGTCGCAAGTGAAAGGGTCAAGGGCGCGCGCGGCGCTGGTGACACTTAGAAGCGTCGCTTCGAGTCTAGGAGGATCGTGACACGCCCTTGGTTCACGAGCGCAACGCTCACGGCAGCGCGGAAGCGGCCGGTGATCTCGCTCACACCTGAGCGCGCCGCGGAAACCACGCCGAGCTAGCCGCCGTTATCGAGCAGCGAGCGGTTCATGCGCCCCGCGTCCTCTGGTGCAGCGCCAACCAGCGCGAACACGCCCTCTGCCGCCAGCGTAATAGCCGCTTGCGAGACCGCGCGGCGTGACCGCGCGCGCTCAGAGCCGCTCTTGTTCGGCGAAACGCCCGCGGTAAGTGGCCTGCCCCTCCGCGCGCATCACGACGAGTTGGCAGATTCGCACGCCGGCGTGGATCTCGAGCGGGTGGCCGGAGACGTTGCTGATCTCGAGCACCTGCCGGTTCGAGACGCCGGGCTGCACGAAGGCCGACGTCACGTGAATCATCAGGCCGAGCCGCGCGAAGCGGCTGCGGCCCTCGAGCAGGCCGCACAGGTCCGTCGCGAGCGTGACGCGTTCGCGCGTGATGCCGTGAATCGTCGCGCCGGGCATCAGGACGTACGGCCGCGCGAGCGACGCCACCCGCGTGTGGTCGCGGTAGTCAACATCCTCGCGAATCGGGATCGGCTCGCTGCTGCGCTCGATCACGCGGATCTCGTCGCCGAGTGTGAGGTCGATCGACGCGGGGCCGACCTGATCCCGCTCTAGCGGCTCGATCACGATGCGGCCCGCTTCGAGTTCGCGCAGCAGCACTTCGCGCGTCAGAACGGTCATCGCGCGCGACGTTAACATGCGCTCCATGACGCACCCGTTCTTCGCCCTCCCGCGGCCGATCGTTTTCGGCCACCGCGGTGCGAGCGGCGAGCGGCCTGAGAACACGCTGATTTCGTTCGAGCGCGCGCTCGAGCACGGCGCCGACGTGATCGAGACCGACGTGCACCTCTCGCGCGACGGCGAAGTCGTCGTGCTCCACGACGCCGATCTGGCGCGCACGACCGATGGCGCTGGCGAAGTCAGCGCGCTCGACTACCGCGACATCGCGCGCTTCGATGCGGGGCATCGCTTCACGATCGCCGATGGCGCGGCTCCGTTCCGCGGACAAGGCGTACGCGTCCCGCGCCTCGAGGAAGCCTTCGCGCGCTTCCCCGGTGTGCGCTTCAACATCGAGCTGAAGCACGCAGACGCCCGGCTCGCGAACGCCGTGCTCGATCTCGCGAAGCAGTTCGGGCGCGAACACGCGACGCTGCTCGCCGCCGAGGACGCTGCCGCGATGCAGCAACTGCGCGGGGCGGTCCGCGAGCGCGCGAGCGGCGTCGCACTCGGCGCTTCCGTCGCCGACGTGCTCGGCTTCGTGCGCGCCGCCCTCGATGGCGCCACGCCGCCGCTGGGCCCGCTGGCGCTGCAGATTCCCGCGGAGTTCCTGGGCCGACCACTTGTTACACCCGAGCTGCTCGCGTTCGCGCACGCCCACGGCGTCCAGGTCCACGTCTGGACGGTCAACGACACTGCCGAGATGCGCCGGCTGTTGGCGCTCGGAGTGGATGGAATCATGAGCGATTTCCCGGGCCGACTGCGCAGCCTCGTGGACGCGCTGCGTGGCGCCTGAAGAGCTTCGGCCTGCGGCGCTGATTCGCGAGGAGCTGGCGCGGATCGCTGCGTACGCGCGCGGGCGCCCCGTGCTCGACCTCGCCTGCGGCCGCGGGCGCAACGCACTGGCCGTAGCCGCGCGCGGGCTCCGCGTGATTGGCATCGATCGCGACGCGAGCGCGCTCGAAGAGCTCGGCATTCGAGCGCGTGCGGCGGGCTTCGCAATCGCGCGCGTGCGAGCCGACCTCGAAGCAGGCTTCGCGCTGCCGTTCCCGAGCGCGTCACTCGGCGCCGTGCTGGTGTTCCGGTTTCTGTTTCGCCCGCTCGCCGGCGAAATCACGCGCGTGCTCGCGCCGGGGGGAGCGCTCGTCTACGAAACCTTCACCACCGCACAGCGCGCCTTCGGCCGCGGGCCGCAGCGCGCGGATTTTCTGCTCGAACCCAACGAACTAGCGACGCTCTTCCCGCAGCTCCGCAGCCTGCGCTTCGAGGAAGGCGTGTTCGAGGAGCCGCAGCCCACCGCCCTCGCGCGGCTGGTCGCGGTCAAGCCTGATTAGGCGCGGGAGCGCTGGCTGCATCGATGCGTGCGAGCGCCCAGCGCGCGTGTTCGGCGATCAGGGCGTCGCTGCTTTCCGCGTGGCGCGCGACCGCCACGCGGTGCGCGCTGCTCGCGCGATTCCCCGCCGCGACGAGTGCGTTGCGCAGCAGCCCGCGGTGCTTCGCGCGCCGCAGCGCGGTGCGCCGCGTGGCTGCGCGCCAGGCTTCCTCGTCGAGCGCGAGCAGCCACGCGAGAGTCGCGTCCGCAAGCGCGGGGCGCGGCGCGAAGCGCTCGCGCAAGAGTGAGTTCTCGGGGCTCGCGAGCGCGGGCGCGCGCGTGGCTTTTCCGTTCCACGGGCAAACTTCCTGGCACACGTCGCAGCCGAACACCCAGTCGCCGTGCGCGGCGCGCAACTCCTCGGGAATCGCCGTGCGCAGTTCGATGGTCGTGTAGGAGATGCAGCGCGTGGCATCGAGCACGTAGGGCTCGGGAAAGGCGCTCGTCGGACAAGCGTCGAGGCAGGCGCGGCAGCTGCCGCAGTGATCGGGTTCCTCCGCGTCGGGCGGCAGCGCGAGATCCGTAATCACTACGCCGAGAAACAGATACGAGCCGAGTGCGCGATCGATCAACAGCGTGTGCTTGCCGATCCAGCCGAGCCCAGCGCGCGCCGCGGCCGCACGTTCGAGCACGGGGCCCGTGTCGACGTAGCAGCGCAGCGCGACGGGCGCGCCAGCGAGCGCCACGATGGCGCTATCGGAGGGATAGAGGCGCTAGCGCCGCACGGCGGGGGAGTCGTCGCCGGGGGGGGTGCGCGCGAAGCC